>CAZXMG010000017.1:0-142832 GCA_964641275.1 uncultured Polyangiaceae bacterium | reverse complement strand
GAGGCGCGATCCACTGACGCTCGTCTGTCTGGAGTTGGCCGCCTGCTTCATGACCCCCGATTCCGGACGAGCGCTCGTCCGCGGCTGGCGACGCGCCGCAGAGGTCGAGTGCGACAACCTCGCTGCGGACGGACTTGGCGACCCGTTGGCGATCGCAGCGGCGCTCGTGCAGTGTGGGCGCTTGCAGGGCGCCGCCGCGCCCGAGCTCAAGCTGGCGCTGGTGGCCGCTGCGAGCCTCGATGACCTCGAGCTTCGCGTGCGGCTGTTGGTCGAGCGCCCCACCCGCGGCAGCGCGCGTGGAGACTTGATGCCCGCAGCCTTGTCGCTGCTCGCGGCGGCTGCGCTCGCGATCGCCTGCGTTGGCGGCGCCGGCCACCACGCGATGGAAACCGCGCTCGGCCTGCTCGCGTGAGAGAAGACCCATGAGACGCTGCCGCAGTCAGTCGGGCCGAACTACTACCTCGTGTAGTTTCGCGGCGCGCCCCCTGCACATCGCGGCGCTCGTCGTAGGCCTCTCGTCTTCGACCGGCTGCGACCACGATCACCACGACGCTGGCCACGGCCATCCACACCCCGCGGGCAGCGCAGCCGCGGCCGACGCTGCCGAGCCGGAGCCGATCAGCATCACGCGATGGACCGATCGCTACGAGTTGTTCGTGGAGATTCCTCCGCTCGTGAAGGACCTGCCGGTCAGCTACCACGCGCACGTGACTCGCCTCGCCGACTTTCAAGCGGTGACCGAGGGCCGCTTCGTGGTGCGCTACCGGGACAGCGCCGGCAAGGTCGTGCGCGAGCACGCGCAGGTTGGCGTCAAGCGTCCTGGCATCTTCGTGTTCGAGGGGGAGGGGTTGGCCAGAGGCCAGTACCGCGCCGAGATGCTCTACGAGCACGCAGGGGTCACCGACTCATGGGATTGCGGCGTCATCGAGGTGCTCGACGCGGCCCCTCCGGCGGCTCCTGACTCGGCCGACACCACCATCGCCTTCCTCAAGGAGTCGCAGTGGAAGATGAGCTTCGCGACGGCGTGGGCCGAGCAGCGGGAGGTCCGCCAACAGCTCGAGCTGTCCGGCGTCGTGGAGCCCGCCGGTACCGACCAGCTCACGATCGGAGCACCGACGAGCGGCAGGTTCCTGCACGATGGCAAGGTCGCGCTGGCGGTGGGGCTCAAGGTGGAGAAGGGCGATCTCCTGGGGTCGATCATCCCGAACGTCGCGGACGAGGACTACAGCCGCCTGCTGTTCGCGGCAGAGGAGGCCGCCCTCGCCAAGAAGCAGAACGACACGGAGATGGCGCGCGTCTCGCCCCTGGTCGAGAAGGGCATCCTGCCCGAGAAGAGGCTGATCGAGCTCAAGAACGAGGGCGAGGTCCTGGCCGCGCGGATGCGCCTCGCCCGGCAGCGCCTCGGGGCGCTAGGCAGCGGGGGGAAGAACGGGCTGCCAGTCAAAGCCGAGCTCGGCGGCGTGATCGCCGACGTCGCGGTCAAGAACGGTGACACCGTGACCGCGGGCGCCGCGCTCGTGCGCATCGGCGGTTCGAGCAAGGTCTGGGTTCGCGCGCGCACCTTTGCCCGCGGACCGTTCGACGCCGCGGAGCCGACCGCGCTGCGCGCAGAGGGAAATCATGCGATCGATCTCCGCGCGCTGGGTGCCGTGTTCCTATCACCCACACCGAGCGTCGATCCGGACACACGCGTCGGCACCTGGCTGGTCGACCTGGGACCCAACCCCGGCAAGTTGCCCCCAGCGATCCGCACCGGCGCCCCCGTCGTGTTGACCGCCAGGTTCGGCACGCCGCGACAACACGTGGTCGTACCCGTCGGCGCGGTCGTAGAGATCGACACGCGGCCCTACGTCTTCGTGCAGGTCGACGGCGAGCACTTCGAGAAGCGCGCCGTGACAGTCGGGCCAGCCGACCTGGGCTGGGTGCCGGTGCTGCGGGGGATCGAGAAGGGCGAGCGTGTGGTGACCGTCGGCGGCTTCGACATCCACCTGGCAGCGCTGACCGGCAGCGTGGAGTCCCACCGTCACTGAGGGATGCCCGGTGTTCGACGCGATCATCAAGGCGAGCCTCAAGAACGTATGGTTCGTGCTGCTCGGTGCGCTGCTCCTCCTGGGCTACGGCGTCTACGCGGCGCGGACCCTGCCCGTGGACGTGCTGCCAGAGCTCTCTGCGCCGTCGGTCACGATCGTGACGGAGGCCAGCGCGCTCGCGCCTGAGGAGGTAGAGCGCCTCGTGACGACGCCCATCGAGCAATCGCTGCAAGGCAGCCCAGGCTTGCGCAGGCTTCGCTCGAGCTCGGCCGTTGGCATCTCGCTGGTGTGGGTCGAGTTCGATTGGGACGTGAGCACGACGCAGGCGCGCCAGGTGGTGACCGAGCGACTCGCGACCGCCCGGTCTGGCCTTCCTCAGGGCATCGACCCAGTGCTCGCGCCCGCCTCGAGCGTCATGGGCGAGATCATGTTCGTGGGGGTGGAGAGCGACGGCAGCGTCGACGAGGGCGAGCTGCGTGAGATCTCGGAGTGGACCGTCCGCCGCAGGCTGCTCGCGGTGGAGGGCATCGCCCAGGTGGTGCCGATCGGCGGCGCCGTTCGGCGCGTCGAGATCGCCGTCGATCCCGCGGCGCTGGCCGACCACCGCTTGCCGCTCGACGAAGTCTTGCGCGCGCTCGAAGGTGGCATGGGCAACGCACCGGGGGGATTCGTGTCTGCAGGTGGGCAGGAGTATCTGGTGCGCGGCGTCGGCCAGCCTGGGTCCGTCGACGCCATCCGCAACATTCGGGTCGCGGAGCGGGCTTCTGTGCCGCTCACGGTGGGGGATGTGGCGAGCGTCTCTCTCGCCGCCGGTCCGCGCCGAGGCGACGCCGCGGTGGGAGGGCGGCGCGCGGTGGTGCTCAAGGTGCAGAAGCAACCTCAAGCCAACACCCTGGAGGTGACCGCGCGCGTCGACGAGGCCATGAATGAGCTCACCGGCGCGCTTCCGGAGGGCGTCTCGCTTTACCGGAAGGGCTTTCGACAAGCCGACTTCATTCGGGTCGCGCTCGACAACGTCAGCGCCGTGCTGAGAGATGGCGCCATCTTGGTCGCCATCGTGCTCGCGATGTTCTTGCTGAGCTGGCGCACGACCCTCATCTCGCTCTTGGCGCTGCCGCTGTCCTTGGCCGCCGGTATGGCCGTGCTGCACTTGTCCGGGGCTTCGATCAACACGATGACGCTGGGCGGCTTCGCCATCGCGATCGGAGAGCTGGTGGATGACGCCATCATCGATGTGGAGAACGTGCATCGGCGGCTGCGCGAGAACGCGCTCATGCCGGACGCAGAGCGCCGGCCCGTGTTCGACGTCGTGCTCGCGGCGTCGCGCGAGATTCGGGGGTCGGTGGTGTTCGCGACCGCCATCATCATGCTGGTGTTTGCGCCGTTGTTCTTCCTCTCGGGCATCGAGGGCAGGCTGCTGCGCCCGCTCGGTGTGGCCTACGTGACCAGCATCGGCGCCTCGCTGCTCATCGCGCTGACGATCACGCCGGTCTTGTGCTGGCTGTTGTTGGGCAGAGCCAAGATCGCACGCCACGAGACCACGGAGAGCTTGCTGGTCCGGTGGCTCAAGCGTGGCTACCGGCCGGTGGTGGTGCTGTCGTTGCGTGCGCCGCTGGTCATCGCGGCGGTCTCGCTGGCGGGCGCGGCCGCCGCCGTGGCAGCCTTGCTGACCTTTGGACGCAGCTTTCTGCCCGAGTTCAACGAGGGCTCGCTCAACATCGCCGCGGCGACCGCGCCTGGCACCTCGTTGGAGACCTCGAGCGCCGCCGTGGGCAGGCTCGAGCGCTACCTGCTCGACCACCCGGCGGTGACGTCAGTCATCCGCAGCACAGGCAGAGCCGAGCGCGACGAGCACGCCTTGGACGTCAACTTCTCCGAGCTCGAGGTGGGGCTGGATCTCCACGGGCGCGACCGCGAAGAGCTCCTTCAAGAGATACGCGAGGAGTCGTCGAAGATCCCAGGGCTAGCTGTGACCGTGGGTCAGCCGATCAGTCATCGCATAGAACACCTCGTGAGCGGCGTGCGGGCGAGCTTGGCGCTCAAGATCTACGGCCAAGACTTGGACCAGCTTCGCGTCTTGGCTCGCCAGACCGAGGCGGTCATGAAGGCCGTGCCGGGGGTGGTCGACGTGTCCGTCGAGCAACAGACCGAGATCCCTCAGATCGTCGTGGTACCGCGCGCGACCGAGACCGCCGCCTTCGGCAAGACGCCGGGAGAGGTCGCGAGCTTCGTCGAGACCGCTCTGGCAGGCACCAAGGTGGGCCACTACTACGAGCACGGGCGTGCCTACGAGGTCGTCGCGCGGCTGTCCCGCGAGCACGCTCTCAGTCCGGACCGGATCGCGCGCTTGCCGATCGAGGCTGGAGGAGGGCGCTTCGCGGAGCTCGGCACGCTGGCACGGGTGGAGAAGACGCTCGGTCCGAACCTGATCAATCACGAGAACGGCCAGCGGCGGATCATCGTCACCGCCAACGTCAGTGGTCGAGACCTGCGCGGCGCCGCGCAGGAGGTGTTGCTGAAGACCCGCGACAAGGTCCCCATGCCCCAGGGCTACCGCAGCGATCTCGGGGGGCAGTTCGAGAGTGAGGCGTCCGCGAGCCGCACGATCCTGGGCCTCTCGGTGTTGGCGGTCGCGGGCATCGTCGTGCTCTTGATCGTGGCGTTCAAGAGCCTGCGCGACGCGCTGATCGTGCTGTTCAACCTGCCGCTCGCGCTCGTCGGCGGCGCGGTGGCTGTCTTCCTGGGGGGGAAGGTGTTGAGCATCGCCTCGTTGGTGGGGTTCATCACGCTGTTCGGCATCGCCGCGCGGAACGGCATCATGATGGTCTCGCACTACCGGCAGCTTCTGTCGTCGGGCGCTCCCCGCCACGAGGCCATCTTGCGCGGCAGCGTCGACCGCTTGGTGCCGGTGATGATGACCGCGCTGACCGCGGCGATCGCATTGATCCCGATCGTGCTTTCGACCGGTGAGCCGGGGAACGAAATTCAGGCCCCGATGGCAGCCGTGATCCTCGGCGGGCTCGTCTCGAGCACCATCTTGAACTTGCTCGTGATCCCCGCGCTGTTCGGGCGCTTCGGCAGCGCGCCGGTGCCCGCGCCCAGCGGGGCGCTGAGCCACTCGTCGGTGTAATGTGCGGCTCAGCGCTGCGTCGTCTGGCGCATGAGCATGGTGATCCCCGCCCAGACTGCCTCCCCACCGAGCTCGGACCGAGCCGACGACGCGCGCGTCGATCTGCTGGTCGAGGGCATGACGTGCGCCAACTGCGTGCGTCGGGTCGAGAAGGCCGTGCGCAAGGTGGACGGTGTCGTGGACGCCTCGGTCAACTTCGCGACCCACCGCGCCAGCGTGACGTACCAGCCGTCGCGCGTGGGTCGCAGGGAGCTGGTGCAAGCCATCGAGCAAGCTGGGTACGGCGTCCCGATCAGCTCCCCGGACGTGGCGCCCGCGCCCACGGCCGACCACCGCGCCGCGATCGACCTGGAGGAGCGAGAGCTTGCGCAGCTGAGGCGCGATCTGGCGCTGTCGGTGGCGTTGACCGTGCCGCTCTTGGTGCTCGGCATGTCGCACGGCGCCATTCCCGCGCTGGAGGGTCCCGCGGGGCGCTCGCTTCAGCTGGTGCTCACCACGGTGGTGCTGGCGCTGCCGGGGCGGCGCTTCTTCCGCGGTGCGTGGGCAGCGCTGCGCCACCACAGCGCAGACATGAACACGCTGGTCAGCCTGGGAGTCGCCGCGGCGTACGCCTACTCAGCCACCGCGGTGTTGTTCCCAGGGCTCTTCCTCCACCTCGGCCACGACCACCTGCCGCCTGTGTACTTCGAGGCGGCGGCGACGATCGTGAGCTTCGTCTTGCTTGGTAAGCTGCTCGAGACACGCGCACGCAAGCGCCTCTCGGACGCGGTGCGAGGGCTGGTGTCGATGCTGCCGACCACGGCACAGCGGGTGATCGACGATCGGCTCGAAGAGGTACCCATCACCGCCCTCGTGCCCGGTGATTTGGTGCGCATCCGCCCTGGCAGCAGCGTGCCGACCGACGCGCTGGTCGTCGAGGGGCAGTCTGCGATCGACGAGGCCATGCTGACGGGCGAGAGCTTGCCGGTCGACAAGACAGCTGGCGACCCCGTGTACGGCGGGACCATGAACCAGACCGGCGCGCTCACGGCGCGCGTGACCAAGGTGGGTGCCGACACCGCTCTCGCCCATATCGTCCGCGCGGTCGAAGAGGCGCAAGGTTCCAAGGCGCCGATCTCGCGCTTGGCGGACCGCATCAGCGCGGTGTTCGTGCCGGTGGTGCTGGGCTTGGCCAGCCTCTCGTTCGTCGTCTGGATCACGCTCAATCCCACATCGTCGGGGCTCGCGGTGGCGCTCGAGCACTTCGTGGCAGTGCTCGTGATCGCCTGCCCGTGCGCCCTGGGCTTGGCGACACCCGCGGCCGTGGCGGTCGGCACAGGTCGCGGGGCGGAGCTGGGAATTCTGGTGAAGGGTGGCGCCACGCTCGAGGCGGCGAGCCAGCTCGACACGGTGTTGCTCGACAAGACCGGAACGCTGACCACCGGCAAACCGCAGCTGTTCGACGTAGCGATCGGAGGCACGCTGACCGAGCTCGAGGTGCTGCGCTTGGCCGCGTCGGTAGAACAGTCGAGTGAGCACCCCGTGGCGCGGGCGCTGGTCGATGGAGCCAAGGCGCGTGGTGTCAGCCCGACGTTGGCCGAAGCGTTTCGCGCCGAGCCCGGCCTGGGCGCCGAGGCGCGCGTCGACGGCCACCTGATTCGCGTCGGCAAACGGGCGTGGCTGCGTGGCACGCCCGCCCCGGAGCTCGACAGCGCGGCCGGCCGCTGGGCAGATCGCGGACGCACGCCGGTGTTCATCGAGGTCGAGGGTGAAGTCGTGGGCGCGGTCAGCGTCGCGGACCGCCCGAGCCCTCACGCCAGGCAGGCGCTGGACGCGCTGCGCACGATGGGGCTCCGCTTGGTGATGGTCAGCGGTGATCAACGCACCGCCGCCAACGCGATCGCGAACGAGCTCGGCATCAGCGAGGTGGAGGCAGAGGTCAAGCCGAGCGACAAGGCGCGCATCGTGGCGGAGCACCGCGCGCGCGGTCGCAAGGTGGCGATGGTGGGCGACGGCATCAACGACGCGCCCGCGCTGGCCGCGGCTGACGTCGGCATCGCCATCGGCCAGGGGGCCGACATCGCCGTCGCAGCCGCCGACATCGCCTTGATGAAGGGCGGCATCGCGGCGCTGCCGCGCGCGATCGAGCTCGCGAGGCGCACGCTGCGCACGATCCGCCAGAATCTGTTCTGGGCCTTCGTCTACAACCTGATCGGCATCCCGCTGGCGGCCGGGGTGCTGGTGCCTTTCGGCTGGGCGCTCTCCCCCGTCTTTGCCAGCGCTGCGATGGCCCTCTCGAGCGTGTCGGTGCTCGCCAATTCGCTGCGCCTGCGCCGCTTCGGCCGCTGATCACCCGAGCCCCATGCACTCTTCTCCCGCTGCTGGAATTGGCGGACGTTTCCGGCTTGGCTGATTGACCGATCCAGCGGACCGGCATGAAATGTGGGTGTGATGGCTCGAAGACTCCCCTTGCTCGCAGCCCTCGCCTCCGTGGCTTGCACCGGCAGCATCGGTGACGGACCGGACGGGTCCGACGTCGAGGTGCCGACCGCAGAAGAAGCCAACGAGGTGGGTATCAGTGGTGCGCGTCGCCTCACCGCGATCGAGTACCGCACCACCGTGTTCGACCTGGTGGGGGTGGACGTCGACGACGCTGCCTTGGTGCTGCCCACCGACGAGCGCCTGCCGTTCGACAACGACTTCACCAAGCAGACCGCGTCGCAGGCGCTGATCGACGCGGCGGATCTGCTGGCAGGCGAGGTCGCGGTCGCGGTGGTCGCGGACCCCGCGCTGCGCCAGGCGATCATGCCGTGTGTCCCCTCGGGCGCCTCCGACGAGGCGTGCTACCGCGACTTCGTTGCAAGCTTCGGGCGGCGGGCGCTACGCCGTCCCCTGGGTGAAGTCGAGATCGACAACTTCGTCGATCACTTCATGCCCCACGCAGCCGACGCCGGCGACTTCTGGGTCGCGGTCGACTCGTCCCTGCGCGCCTTCCTGCAGCACCCCGAGTTCCTGTACCGCATCGAGATCGGTCAGCCCGTGCCGGGGATGCCGGGGCTCTTTCGCCTGAACGACTTCGAGATCGCCACGCGCCTGTCGTTTCTCACTTGGGGCTCGACGCCGCCCGACTGGCTGCTCGACGCCGCGGAGGCGGGCGAGCTCACCGACCCCGCTCGCCTGCGTGAGGCGGTGGGCACCTTGCTCGAGGACACCCGTGCGCTGGCTCGGATTTCGCGCTTCCACGCGATGTGGCTCAGCTACGAGCAGCTGCCGGTGTCGGCGGATCTCGCGAGCGCGATGAACGCCGAGACCGACACGTTGCTCTCGCGTTATCTGTTCGAGGAAACGCTGCCCTGGAGCCAGTTGCTCGTGGCCGAGGAGTCGTTCCTGACGCCGGAGCTCGCCACCCACTACGGCTTGCCTGCACCGTCCGCCGCGGAGGGCGAGTGGGTGAGCTACGGCGACTCGGGCCGTCGCGGGCTGCTCTCGCACGGCACGTTCCTCAGCGCCGTGGCCAAGTTCGACGACACCAGCCCGACGCAGCGCGGCCTGTTGATCCGCACGCGCTTGTTCTGTCAAACGATCGAGACGCCTCCACCCGACCTGATGGTGAACACGGACGAGCCGCCGATGGCCGCTGACCCGAACGCTTGCAAGACCGAGCGCTACTCGATGTGGCAGACCGATGGCTGCAGCACCTGCCACACCTTGATGGAGCCGGTGGGCTTCGGGCTGGAGAACTACGACTCGCAGGGGCGGTTCCGAACGACGGAGCCTGACCGGCCAGACTGCGTGATCGATGGTCGCGGCAACCTCGATGGGGTGGGCGAGTTCACCGGACCGGCCGAGCTCGGCGAGCTGATGATCGAGTCGGGCGAGGTGGACGCGTGCGTCGCGCGGCAGCTGTATCGCTACGCGATGGGTCGCTTCGACCTCGATGGTCACGATCAGGCGCTGCTCGGCCGCTTGGTGGAGGTGTCCCGAGCGGAAGGCGAGGACCTGCGCATGGACTTGCTGCTCAGCGAATTCGTGTCGTCCGAGGCGTTCCAGCTGCGCCGCGAAGAGGAGGTGGCCGGTGAGTAAGCGCGACGATCTCGAACGCTTCGCGATGCCCATTCGCGGGCGCAGGAGCCGCACCTCTCGCCGCCACGTGCTGCTCGGGCTCGGTGGCTTCGGTGTGGCGCTGCCGTTCCTGGAGGTGTTCCAGAAGAGAGAGGCGAACGCAGGTCAGTCCGCCAACCCCAAGCGCTACATTTTCAGCTTCGGCGGCTCGTCGCTCGGCATCGATGGCCAGGACTCGGTGGCGCCGACGGCAGAGGGTGCGCTGAGCGCCAACATCACGCGCGGGCTGCAGCCGCTGGCCGATCTCGGCATCACGGACCTGGTCTCGTGCGTGTCGGGCTTGGAGATCCCCTACGGCCCCGATGCCTCGATCCCTGCAGGCGGCCGCTACATCGCCTGGCACGCGAGCTCGACCTGCCCGCTCGCGTCGGGCATGCGCAGTCAGCCCGGTGACGAGAGCCTGCAGGGCCCCACCAGCGACTGGGTCGTCGCCAACCAGATCGCCCAAGGCGTGCCGAACCAAGTCCTCGCGTACCGCGTGCAAGCCGCGTTCTACCGCGGCAGCAACGGCACCGGGGGCACGCGCGGGCTGATGTCTGCGCGCATGAACGGAAGCACGCTGGAGGAGGTCCCGCCCATCTCCAGCATCAAGACCGCCTATCAAGGGCTGATCACAGGCTTCGTCCCGCCCGACCCTGCCGAGGCCGCCGCAGCGCAGGCCTTGCTCGCGCGGCGCAAGAGCGTGATCGATCTCGTGCGCGGAGACACGGAGGCCCTGCTGCCCAAGCTCGGCGCGGCCGACAAGATCCGGCTGCAGCGGCACTTCGACGAGCTCCGCGCGCTCGAGACGCGGCTCGACGCGATCGCGCCCCCTGACTCGCCGGCCTGCCAAGCCGTGGCCGATCCGGGCGACGACCCGGCGATCGGTGGCGCGGTGGAGAACGGCGAGCAAGGCACCGGCGGCTACAGCAACGCCAACGCCGCCTACAGCAACGAAGAGCTGCGCGCGACCGTGATGGTGGACCTGATCCACATGGCCTTCGCCTGTGATCTCGCGCGCGTCGCGAACCTCATGTTCAGCTACTCGCAGTGCTTCCTCAACATGATGGCGCTGTTCAATCACCCCACGGATCTCCACGAGATGAGCCACTACAGCATGGGTGGTGGTCAAGCCGGCGCTGACGCCGTGGCCGATGGCATCTCCTGGCACGTGAAGCACTGGGGTCGGCTCTTGCAGAAGCTGCGAGACACCGACGACATGGACGGCACGTCCATGATCGACAACACCTCGGCGATCCTCTGCTTCGAGGGTGGCTGGGGCTACGATCCCGAACAAGACGCGCAAGGCTCGGCCCACTCCTCCGAGAACATGATCATGCTGATCGGCGGCCGGTCAGGCGGGCTCAACATGGGCGGCGGCCGCGCCATCACGCGCACCGGCGAGCACCCGGTCAAGGTGATCAACACCGCGATGCGCGCGGTGGGTGTGGACCAAGACCTGGGCGAGGTCCCTGGCTACTATTCCGAGCTGATGGGCTGACCACGAGCCACGCCGTTCCAGCCAGGAGCGGCGTGCTACGTTGAACATGCGATGTCGACCGCGTCCTCGACGAAGTCCGCCTCCGTCGCCGAATGGCTGGCGCAGGCGGAGGACGCGCGCCTGGAGCTGATCGACGGTGAGCTGATTCCCAAGGCGGCTCCGACGGTCGCGCATGGGCGAGCGCAGGTCGCCACCAGCATCTGTCTGGGGGGGTTTACGCGCCGCGCTGGCGGACCGGACGGGTTGGGTGGCTGGTGGATCGCGAGCGAGGTCGACCTCCTGATCGATGGGCGCGGCTTTCGGCCCGACCTTGTGGGGTGGCGACGCGAGCGCGCGCCGGTCCTCCCGCGCGAGCGCCCGATGTCGATTCGGCCGGACTGGATCTGCGAGATCGTGAGCGAGTCGAATCGCTCGACCGACACCGTGAAGAAGGTGCGCCGCTACCACCAGGCCGGGGTGCCCCACTACTGGATCCTCGACGAGGTCGCGCGAGCGCTGACCGTCTATCGCCACGGCCCCGAGGGGTACGTGATCGCGCTCGTGGGAGAGGCTCACGAGGTGGTGCGCGCACAGCCGTTCGACGCCATCGAGCTGAAGGTCGGCGTGCTGTTCGGTGACGACCCCGACGATTGAGCTGGCTCAATCCGGTGGGTTGGGGCGGCTCCGCGGCCCGTCCAGACTGAATCTGGCAGTTCACCAAGTTGTCGCTCATCGCCAGGTTGGGTGGGGAGCTGCCGCCGCCCAACGTGCGGCTATATTGGCCCCGTGACCCGCCAGGCGGAGGTGCAAGCAGGAGACGTCGTCGCGGGCTATCGCGTGCTCGGCACGCTCGGCGTCGGCGGCAGCGGCACCGTGTACCGCGCCGAGCGCGTGGCCGACGGCGCGCTCGTCGCGCTGAAGCTCCTGAACGCAGAGCACGCCAAGAACGAGGGCGAGCGCCAGCGCTTCGCGCGCGAGGCCGAGGTGGTCAGGCAACTGGCGCACCCGCACGTGGTCGCGCTCCTGGATTACGGGTTCGACGGCCTGCCCTACCTCGTGTTCCCGCTGCTCACCGGGCGCACGCTCGAGGCGCGCATCGCGGCCGAGGGGAAGGTCGGTTGGGGGCTGACAGGTCGTTTCAGCGAGCAGGCGCTGTCCGCGCTCGAGGTCGCGCACGGCCTCAGCATCGCGCACCGCGACATCAAGCCGGCAAACATCTTCTGCTGCCAGCACGGGCCAGGTGAGTTCATCCAGATCCTCGACTTCGGTACGGCGAAGATCGTCGGGCCCAAACCTGCGGCGCAGCAAGACGTGACGCGCATGGGAGTCCTCGTCGGCACGCCGAGGTACATGGCGCCTGAGCAGGTGCGAGGCGAGACGCTGACGCCTGCTGCAGACGTGTACTCGTTCGGGCTGGTCATGGCCGAGATGCTGCTCGGCCGGCCGCTCGTGACCGGCGCCACCGACTTCGAGATGTATGTCTCCCAAGGCTCCGACGCGCCGCACGTGTTGCCAGAGGAGATCCTGAGCTCGCCCTTCGCGGCGGTGATCGAGCGCGCGACCGCCAAGCCGCTCGAGGTGAGGTACCGGCTTGCCAGTCAGATGCTTGCAGACGTGCGCGCGATCCTGGCGCGTTACGACCAAGGCGCGGCCACGCAGAAGCACGGCGCGGATCTCGAGGCCACCCGCTTCATCGGCGGCGCGCCGGAGCCGGCGCGCAACGAGTCTGCAGCCAAGCTGCGCACGGCCTTCAACGCGATCGCCTCCAAGTCGGCGGCGGCGGCGCCCGAGCCAGCGCCGCCCAGCGACGACAGCGCCCTGCCGACGATGCTACTGCCGGCGGTGCAGGCCCCGCCCGCGGCGGTCGTTGTTCCGACGTCGCCGTTCGTCGACATTGCACACGAGGAGACCCTACCTGCAGGCCCCGGTCCCGCAGCGATCGACTCGACGCCCGCCGTGACGCCTCCAGCGATGTCGATCGATGCGGCGCCCGGGCCCGCGCCGATCGCCCCGATCACCCCGGCAGCACGCTCGCCGCGGACGTTCGTGGCGGTGGGCGCGATCGCTGCCCTCGGGGTCGCGGTCGGGGCGGCAGCGTACCTGGGTAGCGGAGCAAGCTCGCCGCCCGCGCCGAGCGCTGCCGGCGCGCAGCAGGCGTCCGCGGCGGCGACGGCAGAGGCCTCGGCCAACGTGCCTGCGGTCAGCGCGCCACCCACGGCGGCTCCCGCCTCGGCGCCGCCAGGTGCTTTCAGCACCCCACCGGCCGATCGCGCCGCCGTCGCCCGTTTCCTGGAAGACAAAGCCGCGAAGCAGACGCCCGAGGTGTACGAGATCGCGCTGCAAGCCATGATCGGCTGCGAGATCCCCGCGGGCCAGGAGCCGACGTGCCCCGAGTGGCGCGACCTCAAGGCCGTGCTGAAGCGCCCGATGGCGAAGGGTGGCACCAAGAAGCGCCTCGCGGTGGCGACCAAGTACCTTCAGCACCATGCGCCGTCCGTGCGTATCCTCGCCGCCCGCCAGCACGCTGCAGCCAAGGCGGACGAAGACTTCGACGCGTTGCTCGCGGCCGCGAAGATCGAGCCCACCCCCGCCGTCTTGGCCGAGATGCTCGCGTCGATGACCCGCGGCAAACCGGAGCTCGATGCCTTCAAGTTGGCCTCGCTCGGCCACGCTTCACCGGTGGTGCGCGCCGGCGCCTGCGCGGGCCTGGCAGCCAAGCCTGGCTCGTGGCCGCTCGAGGCCGTCACGCGCGCCGCCCGCGATCCCGCGATCGAGGTCCGAACGGCCTGCTTCACGGCGCTGACCGCCGCCTGGGTCAAGACGCCGGAGCCCCGGAAAGACGCGTTCGAAGAAACGCTCGCCATCCTGGACGCCAAGCCGCGCGATCCAGCCCGCCTGCCGGCCGCGCTCGGCAAGCTCGCGGAAGCCAAGACCAAGTTCGCGCCCGAAGACACCCTGGGCCCCAAGTGGCTGGAGAAGGCGACGTTCTATGAGCCCAAGCGGCTTGCCTCCACGCTCGAAGACGTCGCGCTCGACGCGACGCTCGGGCGGCCACTGCGCGGAGCAGCCTTGGACGCGCTCGGTGCGATCGGCGGCAAGAAGCGTGCAGCCTCGGTCCGGGACAAGCTCGCGGCAATGAGCGACGACGATTCGAAGGCCTTGTCGGTCGCGCCCAAGAAGGGCGAACCGACCAAGAAGCCGTGATGTTGCTCAGTGGAACGGCACGCTGACGCTGGCAAAGCCGGCGCCGACCTTCACCTCGGGCTCGAGCGCGCGCGGCGCGCGCGGCGCGCGGCCTCGCACCCAGACCTGCTCGCGTGAGGTGACGCCCACGATGGTCAGCACCATGCCCGCCGCTTGCACCACGCCCAGCGTGCCGTACAGCGCGCGCCACTCGGTCTCGAAGCTGTCGCTCGCGGCGATCACGAACGGCCCTGCGACCGGGAGGAAGCCCCACTCCCACGCGCGGTCGTCGCGGTAGCACTCCCACACGCAGAACGCGTCCTCGCCCGTCAGCATCACCGCGCTGGTCGCGGCCGAAATCAGGTAGCCGGCGCCGAGCATGGACACCCCGGGGATCCACAGCGCCTTGCGGGCGCGTGATTTCTCCACGTAGCCCGGCGGGGGATCTTCACCCTCGACCGCGGGGATCACTCGCTTGGGCCTACCCTTGCGGTCGAGCGGTACGTCGGACGTTTCCGCCTGCGGCTCTGGGCGCGGCCGCTTCTTCTTCTTCGCGCGCGGCGGTGGAGCGGACTCCTCTGCCGGCTCCGCTTCCTCCACTTCGTCGGGCGCGGCGGCGTCCGCGGGCTCCTCGGTCTCGAACCAGTCGTCGTCGTCCGCCCACGCAGGGGTGGCGAAACCTACCGAGGCCAGCAGAAGAGCACCCCATGAAGCGCGCATGAGCAAGAGGCTACTCCAAGAGCGCCCGCGTGGCCGAGCGAGCAGGAAGTCGTCGCCGGTCAGAACTGGCCGTACACGAACGGCACCGCCTCGGTGCTGGCCGCCTCGCGCAGCACCACGGCAAGGATGAACAGCGCCACTCCCTGGACTGGCGCCGGCGCGCGGATGAACCACTCTCGCGCGTTGTAGAACGCCTTGCGCGGCATCCATTGCAGCACCAGACCGCCCAAGATCAAGAGCACGATCGGGCGCGACAGGTTGGGCGTGAACGTGGAGAACACGAACAGCTGCTTGTACATGAGCACCGCCTTGTCGAGCGGCGCCCGGATCAGCACGAAGGTGAAGGTGGTGAACACGAACGTCACCAACACGGCCGCAAACTTCTTGAGCTCGAGGCCTGCGTCGCCCGCGTCGCCCGGCTTCTTGCCGCGCGAGTCGAAGTAGAAGTGCGAGGCGGCCACCGCCAGACCCTGGATCACACCGAACAGCACGTAGCTCCAGGCAGCGCCGTGCCAGATGCCGCACACCACCATCGTGATCCAGAGGTTGATGTACTTCTTGCCGTTGTCGGCCAATCGCAGGCCGAGCAACATGGACAGCGCCGAGACCCAGAACAGCGCCGCGTTGCGTGTCGCGTGCGCGCCCTCGGAGTCGAACATGTAGCTGTAGCCGCGCCAGATCGCGGCGCCGGCGCCGAGCACCACCAGCACGAGGGCGAGCCGGCGCCTCGACGCGCGCCTCTCGGGCGACTCCTCGCGCTCCGGCGTGCGGCTGCCGCCGAGGGGGATGTAGATGTAGTCGCGCAGCCAGCTCGACAGTGAGATGTGCCAGCGGCGCCAGAACTCGATCAGGTTGGAGGCCTTGAACGGCGCGTCGAAGTTGACCTTGAGCCGGTAGCCGAGCAGCAGCGCCACACCGATGGCCACGTCGCTGTAGCCGGAGAAGTCGCAGTAGATCTGGATCGCGTAGCCGAACATCGCGAACAAGACCTCGACCGACGAGAAGCTCGTCGGCTCGGCGACCACACGGTCCACCAGGTTGATCGCCAGGTAGTCGCTGATGACCACCTTCTTGATCAGGCCCACGCACACCAGGAAAATGCCCTCGCCTGCCGCGATGGCGCTGAGCACGGCGGGCTTCTCGAACAGCGGCAACAAGTCCTTGCCGCGGATGATCGGGCCCGCGACCAGGTGCGGGAAGAACGCGATGTACGTCACGTAGTGCGCGTAGTTGCGACAGGGGGGGATCTCGCGCCGGTACACGTCGATCACGAAGCTGAGCGACATGAACGTGAAGAACGAGATGCCGATCGGCAGCGGCAAGTGCAGACGCTTGTCGGGGCCGCCGAACGTGATCACTTGCTCGGCCAGGAAGTCCCAGTACTTGAACACCAGGAGCAAGCCCGTGTTCATGGCGATGGTGAGGAGCAGCAGCGCTTTGCGTTTGCGCTGCTCCTCGGTGTTGCCGATCCAGAGCGCCAAGAAGTAGTCCACCGTGGAGCCGATGAAGACGATCGGGACGAACTGGAGGTGCGGTGCGCTCGCCAAGAGCGCTTGCCACGGACCCTGCTGCTCGATCGCGCTGAAAAACGCTGCGGAGAACAGGTCCAGGCCTGCGTAGAACACGTAGCTCATCACCGCCAGGAACCAGAAGCGCGCCTTGGGGTAGCGAGCGAGCGCCCACGAGACCGTGAACACGACCAAGATGAACTTCGCGAATGCGAGCGTGTTGAAGAGCATGGCCGTTCGAGCCCATCATCGTGATCAGCCCGCGCCGGGGAAAGATTTCTCCCGTGCCGGTCGGCACGCGAGGCGGGCCTTCGGCGCCGTCCTTCGGGGGGCCCGGGAGAATTTGGGCGAACCTTCGCTGCCACGGATTGGCCCCCCCCTGGGAGAGTGTGCTACCGCGAGGCGATGGCTGAGCGTGCCAAACCCGGCAAGGTCGAGCCCCAAGTCGGTGAAGATGCCGCCTTTGGCGAGCTTGGCTCGACCGAGCGCTCGGACTTGGTCGCTGACGAGCGCGGGCGGGCCGCAGATGGCAGCACGCTGCTCTCGCCGTCGATCCCGGTCGCCCGCAAGACCTTGCTCGCCGGTCTGGTGATGGGGGCGTGCATGTTGGTCCCGTACGCGCACCCCGACCTCGTGCGTTTCCGCGTGCTGACGCCAGGGGTGTCGTTCCTGGAGCACAAGGACACGGACCCAGCCGCGTTGGTGCCTCCGCCGATGGACACCGTCGGCGAGACCTCGCTGCCCGGTCCCACCGACGACGGGCAGTCGCGTGGCGACGAGCTGGATCGCGAGCCCGCGAATCCGCGCGGACCGATCGCCAAGGGCCCGCTGCCCATTCCCAAGGCGGTGTTGGAGGACAAGCCACCGATCCCCATCGACGGGGCCAAGGGCGCGCTCGACAAGTTCTTCGACAAGCTGATCCGCGTCGAGTCCAAGGAGCCTGGCGCGATCGCGCGCATCGTCTATTACGGCGACAGCATCGTCGCGAGCGACTTCATCACCGGCAAGCTGCGCCGCCTGATGCAGGATCGGTTTGGCGACGCGGGTCATGGCTACGCCATCGTGGCCAACGCCTTCCCGGGGTGGTTCCACATCGATGTGTCGCGCAAGAGCAGCGATCAGTGGAAGACGTCGCGCTGCATCGGTCCGTACGCCGAGGACGGCATGTACGGTTTGGGCTGCGTCTCGTTCACCGCGCGCAAAGCAGACGAGTGGTTCTGGATGGGCACCGCCGACCGCGACAAGTGGGGCACGCACGTGTCGCGCTTCGAGCTCGAGTACCTCGAGCAACCCGATGGCGGCAGCGTCGACTTCATCCTCGACGGGACGAAGCACAGCTCACTCTCCACCGCCGGGGCCGAAAAGAAGCTCAAGCACCACGTGATCGAGGTGCCAGACGGGCCGCACAAGCTCGAGGTGCGCACCACCAGCGACTCGCCCACCCGCCTGTTCGGCATGCGCATGGAAAGGGACGTGCCCGGCGTCACGCTCTCCGCGCTGGGCATCACTGGAGCGCGCGGACGCTTCTTGGACAAGCAAGACGACGCGCACTTCGCCGAGGTGCTCAAAGCCGCCAAGCCGGATCTCGTGGTGCTCGCGTTCGGCACCAACGAGGTGGGCGATGGCGAGATCTTCTACGACGAGAGCGGCAACCGCGTGAAGGATGCCATGGCCGAGTACGAGCGCACGCTCAAGGCGGTCATGGAGCAAGTCGAGAAGGCCGTGCCCGACGCCGGCGTGATGCTGGTGGGGCCGCCAGACATGGCCTCGAACAACGCGGCGGAGGGCAATAGCAAGCCGATGGTGCCCAAGCTGATCAGGCACCAGAAGAACGCGGCGGAGGCGCTGGGCTGGGCCTACTGGAATCAGTTCAAGGCCATGGGTGGCTCGGGCTCCATGTGGGCATGGGTTCAGAGCGGGCTGGGCAACGCGGATATGGTGCACCCCACCGGATCCGGCGGAAACATCCTCGGAAAGATGGAGTACCTGGCGCTGATGCAGGCGTACGAGGCCTACAAGGCCGAGAAGCGCTGACCCCTTCATGGTACTGATCTGTCATGGGGTTTGATTCTGGCTCTCGCCCTCCCGGGGCAGGCGGGTCGAGCCCGAACTATGTGGCCCTGCGTCACCGCGCCGAGATCACCAAGGGCGCACGCGAGATCGAAGTCGAGGATTTCGTCGACTCACACCTGCGCGAGTCGCAGCCCGACGACAACCCGCGCACCGTCATGATGCAACCCGCGCCAGCGGCGCCGCCGCGACCGGCCGTGCAGACCGTGCGCATGAACGCCCTCGCGCCGCCTCCTCACCCGGGGGCGTCGACCGTGCTCATCCCTCAGGTGGAGGCGCCGCAGGCGTATGGCTCTCAGCCGCCGCAGGCGTATGGCTCGCAACCGCCGCAGGCGTATGGCTCGCAACCGCCGCAGGGCTACCCCTCGTCGCCACCCACGATGGCGTTGCCGCCGGAAGCGTTCGGCGTGCCGACTGGTTCGCAGCCACCCGCGGCACACGGCCGCGCCGGCACGATGATCATGCCGGTGACGCCTCTGCCCCCGGCGATGGCGCACGAGCCAGTGCACATCCCCGCTCCGCCGCCCACGCCAGTCCCTTTCTCCGAAGCGCCGTACGGACCTGCTCCACCGTACCAGGGGGCAGGTGGCTCGTGGCCTTCCGCGCCGATGGAGGAGGCGCTCGAGGCGGCGCCGGCGCCACGCCGCTCACGCGTCGGTCTCGTCGTCGCCGTCGCGCTGGGCATGGCCGCGGGCTGCGGCGCGCTCTACGTCGGCTTGGGCTTCTTGCCGAAGCCAGCGGCGAAAAACAGCGACAGCACGGACGCGCGCGAGGCCGCCACGGCGACGAGCGAAGAAGCAGCCACGGCGACGCCGGTGCGTTCGGCCGCGGCCGTCACGGCGAGCGTCAGCGCGTTGGTGTTGGACACGGGCGCGCCGTCGAGCAGCGGCAGCGTCGTCGTGCTCAGCGACGAACCGGCGCCAGCTCCATCCCCCTCGCCAGCGGCGTCGAGCGCCGCGCCCACGTCGAGCGCGGCGCCCACGTCGAGCTCCGTGCCCGGCGATGGTTCGCTGCTGTCGTTCGAGGCCCATCTGACGGTCACCTCGTCGATCGACGCCGAGGTCGTGCTTCAAGGCGTCGGTGTGGGGCGCACCAACAGCAAGCTCAAGGTGCGCTGTGGCCCCAAGAACGTGCGCCTGCGCAGCAACGCGGGCGTGTGGGTGAGTCAGGGGCAGGCCATCAAGGTGCCCTGCCTGCAGGCCACGACGATCGAGCTCCAGCCCAAGTAGCCATGCGCAGGGATGAAGGCGGGCACGCCCGCTCAGCCGTCGAAGCCGCCCGACTCGCACAGCCCCGACTGCCCGGAGGGCGTCGAGTTGCAGAAGCCGCTGACCGCGGGCTCACACTGCGTGCAGTCGAGCGGCCCGCAGCCGGCGTTGACCCAAGCATCGAACGCGGCTTGCGCCGCTGCCGCTAGCTCCGGGGTGTTCTCGTTGGCGACCACGCTGAAGCAGCCGCAGCGGTCCGGCAGCGTCAAGCTGCCGGTGCACTGCTCCACCGCCAGCATGGGCGAGCACGCGCGCGCGTCGTTGGTGGCCGCGAGCAGCGCAGCCTCCAGATCCGAGCACACCGTCCCGCTCGAGGTGGTGGGGACCGAGCTCGAGCTCGACCCGCCCTGTGTGCCGCTGCTACCGCCCCCGCCCTCGCCGCCGTCTTCGACGAACACGACTTTGCCGCCGCACGCCGCAGTCACGAGCAACACCGAGAGCGCGCAAGCCAAGCGAATCATGGTGCTACTCTGCCAGGTTCGAGACGCGCGATCCACAAGGCCGGAGTACCATCGGCCCATGCGCCTCGCCGCTTGGTCGCTGCCCCTGCTGCTCACGGCTTGCTTCATCGACGCGGTGGGGCAACCTCCTGGCACCGACAGCGGCGGCGCGGGAGCCGGACCCAACGGTGGCGCGGGCGCGGGTGAGCCCGTGGGTGCGGGGACGTCCAATGGCGCGGGGGGCAGCGGCGCCGCAGGCACGGGCGCCGCTGGTGCGGGTGGTGCAGCCTCTGCGGTGTGCGGCGACTCGGTGGTCGAAGGCAGCGAGCAGTGCGAAGACGGCAACGCCGCCAGCAACGACGGCTGCGACGCGGCCTGCGCGTTCGAGCTCGGCACGTGCAACGACGGCACCTTTCAGGCCGGGGAGACCTGCGCCCCAACCGACGTCGACTGCACCGACTGCGCGCTCACCGCGGGGCCGTGCTTCAGCGCGCCGCTCATCCCGCTCGGTATCACCACGCAAACCTGGCCGGCGCAGACCCAGCTGCCCTTCCCCAACCTGTGCAACGTGCAAGGCGCGTCGAGCTCTGCGTATCGCTTCGACGTGGGGCCGTACCCGCGCGGCATCTTGCTGGCTGCGACCGAAGGCAACGGCGCGCAGTGGCCGGCCATCTGGGTCAGCTACGGCTGCGGCAGCCAGGAGGTCGTGCCGTGCGAGACCAACCCGGGGCCGGTTGCGCGCGTGGTGACGCCCATCCTCGACCCGGGGCTCAGCGTGTTCGTGGGCACCGCCGACGAGAGCAACCTGGGTGGCAGCTACAATCTCACCGCCCGCCCGTTCCGAGGGCACTGGGCCAACGACCAGCTGCTGGCGTGGGACACGAGCAGCGGCGGCTGGTCCTACGACGGCACCTTCGAGGATCTCGCGGACTACGACTTCAGCACCGAGTCGATGAGCCGCGCGCTCGCGGCCGAGGTCTACGTCGGTGGTCTCGACGAGGTACGAATCGCCGTGCTCTACGGCATGCAAGGCAACGGCGCCGCGCGCATCATCGCGTCCACCGACGGCGGGCAGACCTTCGTCCCGGTCGCCGCCGACTTGCCGACCAACGACTTCGCCTTTGGCGCCGTGCAAGAGCGACCGTTCAGCCTGGCGGGCGCTACCTCGCTGATCGTCGGCGTGGAGTTCGAGAACCCCGCTGCTGGTACCGGTCAGGTGTGGTTCGACCGCGTCGGCGTGTTCGAAGACTGAGCTGATGGGCCGCGCTGCGCGCCCCTCGCGGGGCGCTTACGCGCGGCGCGGACCAGGCGCATCGGGGCATCGTCTTACGCGAAGAACTTCGCGGACGATGAACTACACCCGCTCGATCGGCTGTTGCGAGAGCTTGTAGAAGCGCAGCACCAGCACCAGCGCGACCACGGCCAGCCCCAAGCACAGACCCCACCACAGCCCTTGCTCGCGCCAGCCGAGACCGAAGGCGAGCAACCCCGCGACGGGCAAGCCCAGCGCGTAGTAGCCGAACAGATTGGCGTGTTGCGCGCTCTTGGTCTCCCCCAAGCCGCGCAGCGCGCCCGCGGCGACGACCTGCGCTCCGTCGAACAGCTGGAACGCAGCCGCGATGTGGATGAGCGGGACGGCGATGGCGATCACCTCGGTCTGGTTGGACAAGATGCTCGCGAGCGGGCCAGGCGCGAGCAGGAACAGGATCGCGGTCGACGCCATGTACACCATCGACAGCCCGAGCCCGACGCCACCCGCGATGCCCACTCCTCGCGAGTCGCCGCGGCCGACGGCCTGGCCCACACGCACCGTGGTGGCGTTGGCGATGGCGAGCGACACCATGAAGCTGAAGCTCGCGAGCTGGATGGCCACTTGGTGACCGCTCGCCGCCTCCGGGCCGATGGTGCCGGCGAGCAGCCCTGCGATGGTGAACCCGCCTACCTCTGCCAACAGCGTGATGCTGATCGGCAGGCCGATCGACACCAGCTTGCGCAGCGGAACGTCGGTGTCGCCCTCACCGCTCAGATGCGGCAGTCGGCGCAGCACCAGGAACAACACCCCGAGCTGCACCAGCGTTGCCACAGCCGACGCCAGGCCCGAGCCGACCACGCCGAGCGCGGGCAAGCCCAAGCGGGGCTCGCCGAAGATCAGCCAGTAGTTGAGGATCGCGTTGACGATGTTGGCGGCGAGCGCGCCCCACAACATGGTGAGCGTCGCGCCCCGCGCCTGCAGATAGCTGCGCAGCGCCATGGCCACCACGAACGGCACGGCGCCGGGTGCGCGCGCCCACGTGAACGCCTGCGCCTCGCGAGCGATCTCCTGGGAAATTCCTAGGAACGGCAGGAGCAGCGGCACCACCGCGAGCAGCAGCAGCATCGGCACTGCGCTCCACAAGCCCAGCTTGATTCCCGCCGAGAGCGCCGCACGGGCGCGCGCGCCTTCCCCGGCGCCCACGGCCTGCGACACGATCGGGTCGAGGCTCACCACCAGGCCCATGCCCAGCACCGAGATGCTGAAGAACAGCCCGTTCCCGATGGCGACACCCGCGAGCTCGGTAGCTCCGAGCCGCCCGACCATGGCCGTGTCCACCATGCCGAGCAGGTTCTGGCCCAAGAAGCCGAGCACCAGCGGCCAAGAGAGCTTGAGCGCCGCGACCGTCTCTTTGCGGACCTCGGCGGCCAGGCCTGAGCCCCCGGCCAGCATCAGCTTTTCGGTTTCTATCAAGGGAAGACCAGACATGACGCACCTGCCGTGTGGCGGGAGCGACGGGGCTCTGCCCCAGTCCTGACGGGGCGCCTCGCGCGCACGAGGTATGGGGCCGCCTGACCCGGCACGCAAGCCGCTGGCTCGCTACTCGATCAGTGTCTCGGCCTCGGCGGCCATCTTCAGGTTTCCGTGGCTCTCGGCCCTCATCACGAGCCGAGCTCGGCCATGCCGCGTCGCTGGCAGCTCGACGGGAACCGACACGACGCGGTGCGCGCCTGGTTCGAGAGAGACGGTGTTGGGCGCGTCGATCACCCGCAGGCCCCGCGCGCGGAACGAGAGATCGTACACGTCGGCGTCGGCTCCGCGGTTCACCAGCGCGAAGCTGAGCACGGTGCGGCCTGGCTTGTCCCGTCGGATACCCTGCCCAGCGACGACCACGCGGTAGGGCAAGGGCGAGACGAGGTCCATCGGATCGTCGACGCCTGGCTCTTCGCTCTCGGCGATGCTGGCGCCGGTCTGCGCTCCGCCGCCGATCCGGCCGTAGGCCTCGAAATCCAAGAACGTCCACTCGTTGCGCGACGGCAACGACGCGAGCGGTGGCGTCGCGTTGATCTCCGCGGCGACCAGGCCCGTGTCGATCGCGCCGCTGCAGTTCCAGTCGATCGCCGCGGTGGCGTCTGACTCCTCTACCAGCTCGCCGGTCCAAGTGCTGAGATCCTCCAAGCACGAGACGTTCTGGTCGCCGCAGTAGCGGATGAACCCGTAGCCCTCGAGCTCGGTAGCTGCGTTCAAGCCGACGCTCTCGTCGAGCTCACTCTCGTTCAGGTCTGGCAGCTCGAAGCGCGAATAGTCCAGCGTGCCGTAGCTGCCCTCGTGGAACAGCCCTCGGTAGCTGTACGAGTAGTTCATCACGCTCAAGAGGTTGGGCTTGCGGTGAATGTCCGAGGTGCCGCCGTGGCGCAGGCCAAAGGTGTGGCCGAGCTCGTGCATGAAATGCGCGCTCTCTTGCACGGCGTCTTGCACGTTCGGGTCGAAGCCGCCGAGCTGGATCAGCAGTTGATCGGAGCTGCCTTGGCTGTGGCCAAAGTAGTCGTACACGCCGCAGCCGTTGAACTGGGTGGTCCCCGTCGTGCACGGCGGATCCTTGGGTCGCGGCTCGAGCGCGTGCACGGCCATGCCGTAGCGAAACAACCCGCGCCGTGCGAGTGGCATGTGGGCGTCCTTGATGTCGAGCAACTCGCCGCAGTCGGGGCCGTCGACGTTGACCTGATCCTGATGGGGAATGGCCTTGGCCAGGCTGAGCGCACCCCACGCCGCCATGGTCAGCGGGTTCATGATGCTGTCGGGACCGGCGTCGAGGTGCAGTGAGATGCCCGTCGTGCCGTCGGGGTTGTCGAGCGGTGCGTTCAGAAATGCTTCTTGGACTCGCCACATGGCCTCGTCCGAGAAGCGGTCGCTGTGCGCGTTGGCGCCGCTCTCCTCCATCCAGTCGACGTGCAAGAAGGCGTTCTTGCGGAGCGGGCTCGCGCCCATGGCAGGCAGGTCGACGTCGATCGTGCCGTCGGCGTCCACGTCGACACCCCAGACCTCCCACAGATCGCGCAGGCCGTCCTCGTCGGTGTCCGCGTTGGGAACGTCGCAGCCTTCTTCGAAGCCCTCGTCGACCTGCTCGTCGCAGTCGTTGTCGAGCGTGTCGCACACCTCGATGCCGGGCACACACGCCATGCCACCAACACCACCCTGGCCTCCCACGATGGCTCCCCCGGCCCCTCCGTTCGCGCCGGCGCCGCCGCCACCGCCGTCGCCGCCACCTCCGGCTGGACTTCCCGTGTCATCAGAACAAGCACAAAGCCCGAGCACTCCGAGGGCGACGAAAAAGCGCATGGCGCCAGCCTACGCAACTTTGTCCTCGAGGTGGTGGCGCGGATCGCCGCCGCTGGTACCGAGAGCCGAGCTCGTCTGCTATCACCGGGCCGCGATGCGAGATCAGAAACGGGGGGGCGAGCGCGCTCGAGCGGCGCGAAAAGAACGGCGCACCTCGAACCCCGCGGCGGGCCTCGTGGCCGGTGACTGGCGCAACGCGCCGAGCATCGAGGGTGTCCCGCCACCGCCGCGTGCGCCCTCTGCGCGCGCGCGCCATCTCATCCATGGCTACCGCGGCTCTCAGCGCATCAGGTTGTGGATCGGCGTTGGCTTCACGGTGATCGGGGGAGTCTGCGCACCCATGTTCGGTGGCGGCTCGCTGGCCGACGTTGCGATCTCCGCCTTCGGCGACACCACCGCGGGCACCGTCGTCCGCACGTCGGTCCGCACCGACGTCGAGATCATGGGGCAACATCCCTACGTGATCTCCTTCGACTACCAGGTGGACGGCGCGACACGGACCGGGGCGTCGACCACCACCGATCACGCGCTCGGCGAGCTGACCGCGGGCTCGCGGGTCGACGTCGAGCTGTTGCCGTCGAAGCCACAGTGGGCGCGCCTGCGTGGCGCCAACTACTCGACGTTCAGCGCTTGGGGCCTGCTCACGTTCCTGTTCCCCTTGATCGGATTGGCCATGACCACGTTCACGGTGTTGGGCAACCGGCGTGAGATCCGCGCTCATCGAATCGGGGTCCCGATCCTGGCCAACGTGACGTTCCGGGGCCCGGACCAGAGCGCGAGCTCGAACGGCGAGCACCCTCACATGATCACCTGGGAGTTCACCGTTCGCGGAGCGACCTACCAGGGCAAGCTCAGCAGTCAGCTGGAGCACGAGCTTGCCGACCTGGGGGACGCGAAGCAGATCCTCGTGCTCTACGATCCCAAGGACCCGAGCATCAACACGGCGTACGTGGCCTGAGCGCGGCGTCAGAGGGTGTGGCGCGAGAAGAACGCCCACAAGACCTCGGCGGTGGGAAAGTCGTCCGCGCTGGGGCCAGTTGCCGTCTGCCAACGCTGGCACATGGGACCGTCAGGCGCGCGCGCGCACATCGGCGACGTCCCGCCCGGAAAGCCGTGCCCGACATGGGGCAACGTGCACAGCGTGACCTCGGCGGGCGCCGAACACCCGAAGCTCTGACAGCTGGCGGTGGCCGAGGCGGGGGCAGGTGTGATCGCCCCGCTGCAGCCTTGCGCTTTGGCCCAATCACGCACGGCGTCCGGGACCGACGCGCAAGGCCAGCTCGTGGCGCCGACCCCGAACACCTCCTTGAAGCAGCCGCCGCAGGTGCCGCCGTCGTAGTTGGCGCAGCGGTCCGCCGCTCCGTGCAAGTGCAGCGTAGGCAGCGCGCGTTTGGGTCGGCACGCCGGGGCGACATGCTGGCCGCCCACGGGCGCGATCGCCGCGATGCGCTCGCTCAGCTCGCAGCCCACGCGGTAGCTCATCATCGCCCCGTTGGAGTGCCCGGTGACGTACACGCGGCGCGCATCCACCGGGTAACGGGAGACCACGTCGTCGATCACGCGACCCAAGAAGCCGACGTCGTCCACGCCGTCCTCCGCCGCCCCACCACAGCAAGCTCCTGCGTTCCAGGTGGCCAGCGCTCTGCCCAACACCCTCTTGCTGGTGCCCTCGGGGTAGACCACGAGCGCACCCGAGCGCTGTACCAGTCCCGAGAGCCGCATGTTGTCCATGGCTTGGCGTGCGTTGCCCCCTCCGCCGTGGAGCACCAGCACCAGCGGCAGCGACTGGTCCGCGGCAGCGCCGGGGGAGACGGCCAGGTACAGCCGCTCCACCCCATCGTGCGAGAGGTGGTGCTCGTGCACACCAGCCGCGTTCACCTGCCCCTGCGGCTTGGCGCCACCCTTGTCGCTGTCACCGTGATCGGCGCCACAACCCACCAGCAAGGTCACGAGCAGGAGCGTCCCGAACCGCCTCACACGGCAACGACACAGCTCGCCGCGCAAAGGTCAAACCGTCACGGCCGCCACTTCTCGCCACGCTTGATCTGGCGCGGAGCGCGCGGATCGGTGAGCTTGCCGTCCGCCTCGGAGCAGCAACGAAAGCTCAGGTAGTAGTACGAGAAGCCCTCGTTGTGCGTGTAGATCTTGGGCCGGCACTGGTTGCGCACGCCTTCGACCCAGGGCCCGCCGGTGGTCACGTTGTCGAACTTGTCGGCGGAGCGCAGCGCCTCGGTGCTGCCGTCGGGCATCTTCATGCTGCTGTACTGCCGCTTCTTTCCTTCGCTCGCGGCGAGCTCGTCGGCGTTGCCGGGCATGTCGAACACGCCGTAGTCGCTCACGCACTCCGGCTGCGAGCCGCTCGGAACGGCGTCCCACAGCCGGGCCAGCTCGGCGGCGGCCTTCGTCTTGTTTTTGCTGTGGGTGGAGAGCAGACCGTCGGGCTCCTTCTTGGGGTGCTTGTACGGGCGATCGCCGCGGCACTTGTTGGGGTCACGCTTGTAGCCGTACGGGTACGGCTTGTAGCTCGGCCCTTCACACGCCATCGTCCACTCGCTCTCGGTGCACACTCGCTTGCCCAGCGCCGCGCATTTCTTCTGCGCCGCGGGGAAGTCGTTCATGACCTCGGGGTTTTCGCCCTTCTTGTTCGGCCACTCGTACTTGTCGATGCAGTAGCGCTTCTTGACCTTCTCTCCCACGCACTCGGTTGGCGCGGCGAACTCGGCGCAGATGGTCTTCTTGTTCGCCTCCGCGTAGGTGCTCTTCAGGCATTTCACACGTAGGTCGGTGCAGTAGTCGCCGTCGACCAGCGCCATGTCCTCCGGGCACGCAGCCGGTCCGCTCGGGGCGCTGGTGCTGGCGCTGGCCAGCGGCGCGGGTGGGCTCGCCGTCGTGCTCGGCGGCGCCGGAGCGGATGCCACCGCCGGCGCCGCTGTGCTCGTGGCGTTGGCCAGGGGCTCCTCGTTGGGCGTGACGGGCAGCGGCTCCGCGCTCGAGCAGCTCGACAGCAGAGCAAACACGAGCAGTCGACAAAGGGAGGGTTGTCTCATGGTCGACTCAGCGTGGCGCGAGCGGGTAAGACAGCGTGTCCATCAACCAAGCCTTGTTCTTTTGCACCTCGGCCACCAAGCGCTCGACCAGCGCATCGCGCCGATCGAACAGGCGATAGCCTGCCTTGGGGCGCAGATACCCGCGCGCCTTGGGGTGCCTCTCGAACAGCGCCTCTTCGCCCATGCGCTCGGCCCAGGTGGCATAACGCTGTCGGTTTTCGAGCAGCGCACGCGCTACGAATGGCATCACCATGGAGTAGTCGCCTTGCATGCTCTCGGTCGTGAGCGTGTAGTGATCCTTGTCTACTTTGCCCCAGGTCACCGCCTCTGCGGGCGGGCAGCCGGAGAGCGAGCCGTCGGTGACGGGTGCGCTCACGATCTGTACGTCGAACAAGTAGCCGCGCACGTCGGGCAAACCCAACACCTGGCCGAGGGCTGGCTCTGGCTGCAGGTTGTAGTTCTTGGGTACACCGCCACCGAGCACCACCGTGCCGAGCGCTTGGCCCTCAGTCTCGAACAGGCCCCAGTAGTGGTACGCGCAGGCCTCGAACACCTCCGCGTGCAAATCGAGGTCGAAGCCGTAGTCGGGGATGAGCCCGGCGCGCTTCATCGCCCACAGCTTCATCGAGTTGAGGAACACCGAGCCATCTCCTGGCGCACCCACGAAGACCGGGATCGCCATGCGAAAACACAGCGCCAGCAACCCTTCCGAGACCGCGTTCTTCTGCTCCTCGGCCGCGTAGATCGCGCCGAGCTTGTGGCGCATCTCGGTGCCGGTCATTTTGTGCTGGAACTCGGGCCGCTGCAGCGCCGCGCTCACCAGCCGATCCTGGTCCAAGAGCACCTCTTCGTCGAAAGCCATGTCGGTGACGCGGATGGTCTTGTCGTCGCGCAGAGCGCCGTCGTCGCCGAAGATGGGCACCTCGTGCACGGCCTCGCCGTGCCCATCCAGGCTGCGGTGGCCATCGTGGTAGCAGACCGCATCGGTGGTGGAGACGTACGCGAACCACCCCGTTTCGAGCAGCGGGTTGAGCCACGCTTGGTGCTGGCCCGAGACGGTGACCGGTCCGGCGACCGCCAGCGTCAGCGGCACGCCCGAGCCAACGGCCTCGTCCAGAATCTTGTAGAAGCGTCGCAAGTACCCGCCGCCGAATGCCGGCAGGCACGATTCGAACAGGTCGTGCAGTGTGTCGATCTGGTCCACTCTCCGCGTGCGCACGGTCTTGCGCTCCGTCGGGGCGGGGTTTGCGGCAGCGTTGGGCTTGCAGGGCTGGCTCATCGGGCCGGCACGATGCCGCGAGCGGCGTGCAACGTAAAGCCCGGCGCTGCCATGCGCTCGGCGACGGGATAAGATCGCGCCATGCTGAGGGGCTGGCTTGCCGTGGGTGCGTTCGCCTGGCTGGGCGTGGCCTGTGGCGACGACAGCCCCAGCGCCGGTGGCAGCGGTCAGGGCGGCGACGGCGGCGGGGTTGCCGGAGCTACCACCGGCGGCGGTGGTGAGGGTGGCGAAGGCGGCGAGGGCCCTGACGCGCTGTTCGGCAGCGGCTCCAGGCTGCGAGCCCGCGTCCGTGATGGCGGCGGGGGCGCGCAGCAGTTCATCAGCTGGTTCGACACCGAGCTCGGCTTCGATTGCACGTTCGCGCGCCACGCGGGCGGGAGCCTGCGCTGCATGCCACCCGCATCGGCCATCGCACGCTACGCCGATCCGGCGTGCAGCCAACCGCTGGTGTTCCAGGGCACCTCGAGCTGCAATGACAACCACAAGCACGCCTTCGTCGCCGAGACAGGGAGCGACGTGTGCGAGGCGACGCTGGGTGGCAACGCGCAGGTCAGCCAAGCGCGTCGGCTGTACGAGCTGGGCACGGAGGTGATGCCGGCCGACACGTACACGATCGACGCGATGGGGGCGTGCGTGGTCGGTGGATCGATGGGCAGCGGCAGCTACTTCGTGCTGGGTGAAGAGGTCGATGCCGCCAGCTTGGCCGGTGCCACCGACGCGCTGGTGGCGCGCGGGCCTCGCGCCCAGGTGCGGGTGATCGAAGGAGACGATGGCTCGTTCGAAGTGCGCAGCATCTTCGACGCCGAGCTCGGCACGGCGTGTGTCCCCATGGGCCATCCGATCAAGCGTTGCGCTCCCGCGTTCCAGGCGGAGCTCTTGGGCGGCTACGCCGACGCGGCTTGCACCCAAGAGGTGGCCCGCCAGCCGGAGAGTGGCTGCCAGAGCCCCTTCTTCGTCCGCGACAGCACACCAGCGCCCAACGAGTGTGACCCCGCGACGACCGTGTACCGAAGCGTCGGCGTCGAGGTGCCGGACGATCAGGTGCACGCGTCGTCGTTCAACTGCGTGCCGATCGAGCAGATCGAGGGGGATCAGACGCTGGAGCGATACATCTTCTTTCTGCCTGGCGCACCCTTGCCCGACGACAGCTACTTCCCTGTGGCTGACGTGGCGGTCGGCAGCGGCTCGCTCGCGGCGATGCACGTCGGCCTACCGAGCGGAGAGCTGCTCACGGCGTCCGGCACCTGGTTCGACAACGAACGCACGCGCAGCTGTCAGCTCGCGGCGTTTCCGGACGGCACCTTCCGCTGCGTCGCGCTCGGCGCCACGTTCAACCCTGCCAGCGCTGTCTACTTCGCGGACGCCGGCTGCAGCGAGCCGCTCTACCGGCGCGCGGTCACGTCGTGCAGTGCGCCGCTCCCCACGCTCTGGGTGCAAGCACCGGCCGAGTGCGACCTGCCCGATCCAGGGCACTCCTTTCCGAGCGTGGCGGCCGTGTTCGCCGCCGAGCCCTTCAAGGGGCAGGTCTTCAGCGCTGCCTCTGGCACCTGCGAAGCCGTCGGCACTGGCAGCTACGAATATTTCCGTCCGGCTCCGGAGGTCACGCCAGACCAGCTGCCGCTGATCGAGATCGTCACTGAGTGAGCTCGACCAGCCCGGCTGGCTTCAGCCGCCGCCCACGCATTGGAGCAGCGTCAAGCACTCGGCCTGGAACATGCCTTGGCAAGAAGTGGTCATGCAGTCTTGCAGCGCCGTCTCCTCTGCCTGGCAGTTGTTGTCGCACGCATTCGCGCCTGCGGTGACGCAGTCGTAGTACGCGCCTTGCTCGTCCCCGCACGCGACGATCGCCAAGCCCGCGGTGCAGCACTGCGTGCAGTCGCCCGTCAGCTGCGTGCAGTTGCCGGCCTGCGCCTCGGCGCACTCGGCCGCGCACTGGGCAACCGTCGGCGCGGCGCTCGAACCGCCCCCAGCGCCGCCGCTGCCGCCGCTGCCAGTATCGCCGCCGCTGCCGCCGGCGCCACCGGTGCTGGGCGCGCCTCCGTCGCCACCATTGCCGCCGCCGCCAGCGCTGGGCGTGCCGCCGCCGCCATCACCGCCGCCGCTCCCTCCAGTCGAGGGCGTGCCGCCAGTGCCGCCGCCACTCCCACCTGTGCTGGTGTCGTCGCCACAGGCGACCAAGGACATGGCGGAGACGAGTACCAACAATGAAGCTCGCGTCATAAGGGCCTCCCGGGCTGCTTTCGATCAGACTACCGCTCCGCGCCCCTCCCGACCAAGGCTCGAGCCGTTTGTCGACGCCGGTTCGGGCGGCCGCCAGCGCCTCAGTCGCTGCCGCTGGCGAGCGCGTCGTCCTCTTCGCGCTCGTCCGTCGAGAGCGCGCCATCGCCGTCCTCGTCCTCGAACAAGCTCGCCGAGGACTCCACCGCCGCCTCGAACGCCTCGAGCAAGTCGCTGTTGGTGTCCTTGTCGATCAGGATTGGGTCGGTCCCCAACGACGGCAGATCCACCGCGTCGACCCAGCTCTTGAGCTCGTAACCCAGGAACAGCGTGTGCCTCCCCTCCGACAGCTCGAACCCGGCGCCGTCCGCGCGCAGCTCGACCTCGTCGCCGCGCTCGCTCCGAATCTCGAAAGGCACACCTTCACTCGTCTCGCCGCGCACCAGGATGCTGAGGCCAGCGAGATCTGCGGGGGCGCCGGCCGGCGCCTGGCCCTCGAGCTTGTGAAAGCTCATGCGAAATCTGCAGAAGCTCCCCGCCTCGGTCTCCCAGACCACGGGTCCGCCGAGGATGCCCTGACCCACGAGATCGATCACGACCGGCCCTTCGACGTCGATCTCCTCGTCGGCGCTGCCGGAGTCACAGCTCTCCCCTGGTTCGAGCCGCAGGCGATCGATGACGACGTAGAGCTCGTCGATGCGGGTGCCGCTGCCCAAGGTCAGCGCCTGCGTCGTCGAAGACACCTGCTCGAACCCAGACGCTGACAGCTCGATCGACGTGCGCCCGTTGCCAACGTCGGTCCCGACACACGCCCCCCAAGCGGGAAACACGAGTGCGGGGACCAGCCACAGAGGGGCGCGCCGGATCGGGATCGACACCGGAAAAGCGTACCGCAGAATCTCGGCCGGAGTCGCGGCCGCCGCGCACTTGTGTGTTCGACGAGAACACGCGAACGTCGGGCGGCGGCAACCAGCGCAGAGCCTCGGTGGTACTCTCTACCGGTGGCTGACAAGGCGAGCGCCCTGCCGACCGTGTACGAGTACACGGACTACCGCGCGTTCCTCCGCGACCACTTCGCGGCCAGCAAGCGGGCGAAGCCCTTCTACTCCCACCGCTACTTCGCCCGCCACGCCGGCTTCGCCTCGTCGAACTTCTTGAAGCTGGTCATGGACGGGCAGCGGAACGTCGGGCCTTCCGCGCTGGAGGGTCTGGTCAAGGCGCTCAAGCTCTCCGCCGACGACGCCTCGTTCTTTCGGGACCTCGTCACGCTGGATCAGGCGGAGACGCTGGCCGATCGCAATCGCGCATTCGATCGTGTGGCGGCGAACCGCCGCTTCCGCGCGGCGCGGCGGCTCGAGGGCCCGCTCTTCGAGTACCTCCGCCATTGGTACTACCCGGCCGTGCGCGAGCTCGCGGCGCGCGCCGACTTTCAGGCCGACCCGAAGTGGATCGCGCGCCGCATCTTGCCACCCATCGCGGCGCGCGAGGCCAAGGCGGCGCTGGCGACGCTGGAGCAACTCGGGCTCTTGGTGGCCGATGGAAGCGGTCGCTTGGTGCGCGGTGAGCCCAGCCTGACCACGGGGCACGAGGTGCGCAGCGTGGTGATCCCCGCCTACCACCGCCAGATGATCGAGCGCGCGGGCAACGCGGTCGACGCCGTCCCGCCCGAGCAACGCGACGTCAGCGCGCTCACGGTGTGTGTTCGCGAAGGCACCTTGCCCGACCTCAAGGCGCGGATCCGGCGCTTCCGTGAGGAGATGTTGGAGCTCTGCGATCGCGAAACCGATCCCGAGCGCGTGTATCAGCTCAACATCCAGCTGTTCCCCCTTTCGCAGCCGGCAGAGCGCAAGCCGTAGCGCTCGCCGGCCGCAGGGGTGTCTCAGTCGGCTTCGCAGCGCTGACCCTTGCACTTGGGCGCGCTGGCGGGGCAATCGGAGTCCTCTTCACACTCGACACACTCCTCTCCGTTCCTGCACACGGGCCGATCGCTCGGGCAATCCGCGTTCACGTTGCACTCGACACACTGGCCTCCGCTGCACGTGGGCTCGCTCGCGCCGCAGTCGGCGTTCGCCAGGCACTCCACGCACTGCCCGCTCTCCACCTGGCACTTCGGGCGCCCATCGTCCGCGCAGTCCGCGTCCGTCGCGCACGAGGTCTGACAGTGGTGATCTTGGCACACCGCAGAGGCGCCACAGTCACCGTCGACCATGCACTCTCTGCACTCGCCGTCGGAGAGGTCACAATGAGGCTCGGCCGCGCCGCAGTCCGAGTCCGACTCGCACTCGCTGCACTGCGCGGTCTCTTCCAAGCAGAATGGCTCCCCAGCGCCGCAGTCGCTGGCGGACATGCAGCCGACGCATGCTCCCGAGTCGGGATCGCAGAGCGATTCGTCACCGTCGCAGTCCGCGTTGCTGCTGCAGGCAGGCGAGCACTCGTGATCCTTGGGAAAGCAAGCTTGGCCCGCGCCGCAGTCTCCCGAAGACGCGCATTCGACGCAACGACCCAAGCTGCAGAACGGGCTGGCTGCGCCACAATCGCCGTCGGAGCTGCACTCGACGCAGCCGAGCTCGTCGTCACAGAGAACGTCACATGCGTTGCCGCTCTCCGCGCAAAAGCCTGCAGGACCGCCCTCGTCGCTGCAAGCCGCTGCCAGCAGCGAGCAGGTGAGCGGCGCCGCGACGAGAAGAAGCAATGACTGAATGCGCATCGGAACCTCCACCGAGAAGCCTAGGCGGTGGTTGGCCGCTGTGCCGTGATCGGAGGCGGCGTCGGCCCCGAAACCGTTGACTGCAAGAACACGAGCGGCGCGGGTGGGTCGACCACCGTTGCGCACGGCTCAGAGCTCTGGGAAAGGGCTCTCGTGGAGGTACGCGGCGTCTCGATTCGAACCATTCTGGAAGCGATCGAGCGTGCGTTCGGCGCCGACGGGCTGGCGCGGGTCAAGGAGGAGCTCGATCCGCGGACTCGCGCGCACCTCGAGCCGATGGTGCTCGCCTCCTCGTTCTACCCGATCTCGGTCAGCGCCGACCTGCACCGAGCGGTGCGGCGGCTGTTCGGCGCTGGCGGGTTGGGCGCCAACCGGCGCGTGGGCAGCGAGGCGGCGCGCCTCGACTTTGGCGGCGTCTATCGGCTGTTCATCCGCGCGGCCGACTACGAGACGCTGCTCCGAGGGCTGGACCGCGCTTGGCTGCGCTACAACTCCCGTGGAGTCGTGCTGTGGGACGAGCTCGGCGCGGGCTCGGCGCGCGGACAAGTGAGGGACGTGGACGGCTACACGGAGGAGATGTGGCACTCCATCGCCGGTCGGCTGGAGCAGATCCTGATCATGGGAGGAGCCAAGAAGGCCGCCGTGAACGTGGTGGATTGGTCCCCCGAGCAAGTCACGTTTCAAGCTCGCTGGGTGCCCTGAGCAAGGCGGGCTGCTTGGCAGCGAGCACCAGCGCCCCGGTCTCGTCCCAACGCAAGAACCGTCGCGGATCGCCGTCGAGCAGGTGCGCCAAGCGATCGACCGCCTTGTACAGCGCGGCGGCCTGTGAGCTCTGCCGGAACTCGGCCTGCCATACCGCGCGATAGAGCGCGGATTTGTCCAAACTTTTGTTGGGGTGGCTCAGCACCACCTCCAAGAGCCGCGCGGCCAACGGCTTCTTGCGCAGATCGATCACCGTGCTGCCGTCGATCACCGCGCGGCGCTCCACGGCGTCGAAACCCAGATCCGCGTCGTGCGGGAGCTCGCTGCCCGCGCGTGAGCCTGCCCGAGAGATGAGCTCGAAGCTGGATCGTGCGCTCGCTGGGCTCGGCTGAGGCAGAGCCTCGCGCGAGGCGCCCGCCGCCGCTCGCGCCGCCTCGGCGATGCGCCGCGCGAGCCGGACGTCGACCGAGGTGGTGGCGCGCGGCAACGACAGCGCGAGCGTGCCCTCCCCCTCGAGCGTCGCGGCGCGCGCGCGTTGGGCGTCGCCGGTCGCGCCGGCGTGTGCCGCCCGCGCGAAGCTCACGCACGCAGCGAACGCCGCGATCAGACCGATCTCGATCGCTTGCAGCTCCGTCGACACGTCGCGGGCCTGCTCCAGCAGACGCTCGCCGGCGGCGAGGTCGCCCGCGAGCGCCAGGGCAGCGGCTTGCGTAGCCAAGAGCGACGCACGCACCGGTCCCGGGTGCGCTTGGCGCGCGCGCGCGGTGGCGCGCTCGAGCTCGCCCACAGCCGCCTCGAAGCGGCCTTCGAGCATGGCGACGACCCCGAGCAGCGCGGCCACGGAGGGCGCGAGTCGAGAGTCGATGCCCTTCACCAGCGAGTCGGCCAGCAGCGCACGTGCGCGCGCCTCTGCCAGCTGACCCTGATCGGCTTCGAGCTTGGCCAGATTCAGGTGGTGCACGATCTCGACTCGGTGCAGGCCCGAGCGCCGACTGCGCTCGAGCGCCTCGACCAGCGCCTCGCGCGCTGGCTGGCCGCGGCCTGCCATCATCAGCACCTTCCCGAGGTTGCCCCACGTCAGCGCCTCCTGCTGGGTCAGGCCCAGCCCGTCGATGATCGAGAGTCCGCGGCGCAAATGATCCTCCGCGTTGTCGAGGCGCCCGCGGCGCGCCTCGACCGAGCCGAACAAGTTCTCTGCGTTGAGCTCGGCCAGCGTGAGGCCGTGCGTCCTCGCTAGCTGCATCGCCTGCTCGCCGTAGCGATCCGCCGCCCGCAGATCCCCGCTCTCCATCGCGCTGAACGCGAGCAACGACGCGCCGCGTGCGGCGATCGACCAGCTGCCACACTTCTCGGCCGTGGTCACTGCGCGCTCGGCGCGCGCCTTGGCCTCGTGGAGCTGCACGGCGTCGTACAGCGCAGCGGCCTCGATCAAGAGCGAGCTCGCGATCAGGTCCGGTCGCTCGGCCTGTTCGGCCAGCTGGGTCGCGCGCTCCGCTTGCGAGAGCGTCTCGGTCGACTTGCCAGCTCTGCGCAACGCGTGGGCGATCGCCACCTCGAGCTCGGCGCGGTCGGCCAAGCCAGCCGACGACAGTCGGCCGCGCGTCGCGACGAGCGTGGCCACGTGTGCGTCCACGGGCGTGGTGCGTTGGAACAGAAGATCGTAAGCGAGCGCCGATCGCCCATCCAGGCGGAAGCTGTGCAGCAGGTTCTCGGCCTCGCGCGCCAGCACCGCCAAGGACGCACGGTCAGCGTTCTCGGCGCGTGGGCTGTGGTCGACCGCGACGGCGCGATAGTGCGCGGCGAAGCGGCGCGCGACCTCCCCGGCGCGGTCGGGATCTTCGGCCAAGCGCTCACCGGCAAACTCGCGCACGCTCTCGCTCAGCGAGAAGCGGGGGCCCAGCCCGGAGACATGCGTGGACAGGAGCAACGAGCTCGCCAGCAGCTGATCGAGCGACGACTCGGCGTGCTCCCCCAAGACCGCCTCGGCAGCCGCCAGATCGAACCCTGCGCGGAACACGGACGCCGCTGCCAAGGCTGCGCGCTCGTCCTCGCCGCACAGCGACCAGGAGCCAGCGACCACCGCACGCAGGCTTCGGTGACGCGCCGGCCGCTCCTCGCCGCCGCGCAAGAGATCGAGGTGCTGCCGGAAGCGCTCGAGCAGCGCGCTGGGCGGCAGCACCCGCACGCGCGCGGCGGCCAGCTCGATTGCCAGCGCGTTGCCCCCGAGCTTGTCGAGCAGCTCGCGCGCGGCCGCATCCAGCTCGAAGTGGGGCGCCGCGCGACGCGCGCGATCCGTGAACAGCTGCTCGGCCTCGTGCGCGCTCAGCGGCCCCACTTCGATCACGTAGGCGTCGTTGAAGGGGCCCACCACTCGAGAGGTGCCGAGGAAGTGGATGTCGATGGCGAGCAGCGCGCGCACTGCCTCGGCGCCCGCCCCAATGCTCTCCAAGTTGTCGAGGATCACCAGCTTGCACCCGCTGCCTTGGAGCGCGAGGCGAAGCTGGTCCACCAGCGCCTCGCCCGCCTCGAGGCTCACCCCCAGCAGCGCGCCGAGCGCGCCGAGCACGTCGTCGGCCGTGGAGGCGCTGGACAGATCGCAGAACAGCGGCGAGAGCTCGGCGAGCCGTCGTTGGATCACGCGCGCGAGCCGCGTCTTGCCGGCCCCCCCGGGGCCAAGCAGCAGCGTGAGCTTGTGACGTGACAACGCCGCGGTGAGAGCCTCGAGCTCCGCACCGCGGCCGACAAAGTCACCCTGCTCGTCCGCGCCCACCGCCCGCAGCTTACGGCACCGGCGGGAGTGCAGACGATGCCTAACCCGACCGTCAACGCGCGTTGCAGCGCATGTTGCATTGCAGATCGTTCTTCGCGCATTTGCATGTGGCCTTGGCGGCCGTCTTCTTCTTCTCGGGGGCAGCGGCAGGTGGTGCTGCCGGAGGCGCCGCGGGCTGTGCGGCGGCGGGAGGCTGCGCGGCGGGTGGCTGCGCGGCAGGTGGCTGCGCGGGAGTCGAGGCGACCTTCTGGGTCCCCGTGCTCGCCTTGGCCGGCGTATTGGCGGCGGCAGGCTCGGCTTGGGCGGGGGCCTCGGCTGGCTTCTCCTCTGCGACTTCCGCGACCTTCTGTTCGCTGGGCGGGGCGGCGCCGCCACCGATCGGCTTGCCGTCGAGCTCGAGCGACTCGCACAACTTGTCGATCGCCTCGGCGTGCGCCTTGGTGCTACCGGCCATCGCGGCCTCGGTCTCGCAGCGGTAGATCTTGCCGTTCGCCTTGAAGAAGCCCTGGTACGCGTAGAACGCGTCGCCCAGCGCGGATTTGCCGCCCACGATGATCGAGTTCTGGTCCTCGTGCTCGATCTTGGACTCCTTGCCGAACTTCGCGGCGGCCGCCTCCTTCATCAGCGGGAGCGTCACGGTCGGGTCCTCGGTCACCCACACCGCGAAACCCTTGCCGAAATCGGCGACATCTACGCCGCGTCCCCCGAGCGACGGCTTGGTCTTGGCGCCTTCGGGCGCCAACATGGACAGCCCCGAGAGCCCGCCGCCATCGATCTTGACGCGCGTCAGCTTGGTCTTCTCACCACCGGCGTCGACCCAGACCGGACCGTCACTCGACGAGGAGCCCTTGTCGCCCTTGTCGGCGCCCTTCTTCTTCTCCGCCTTCTCTTCCTCCTCGGCCTCGTCGAGGCGCTTCTGCGAGTCCTTCTTCAGCTCTTCGCGCAGCTTCTCGTCGGCTTTCTCCTTCAGGTAGTCGCAGCCGGTGGTGGCCGTGGCGGCCAGGCCGAACAGCAGAGGAGCCAAAAAGCGGAGGGTGTTGGTGGTGTTTCGTCGGTTCATGATGGGCTCTCCTACGAGGCGACCCCTCCCGAACCTTTCTGGACATCGTTGGACATCGGCTCTTCGGGCGCGCTCCCGCCCGGATCGGCGCGTCCGCCAGCTACTGCACCGCCACCAACCAGAGCTGCGCCCCCTGCGCGGGCGTCGCGTCCCACGACACGTCGTACGTGCCCCCGCTCGGCACCGCCTTGGCGGCGACGAAACCCTGCACGAGCGAGCCAGAAAGGCCGATCGAGTCGATCACGACGAACTCGTTGTTGGGGGTAGCGACCTTGTCCTGATCGACGCCAGCGTCGCCCCACCAGAACGCGATCAACAGCGCTGCTCCCGTCGTCTCCACAGGAAGACTGGTCACAGCGCCGCCCGTGCTCAGCCGCTCGACCCACTGCTGATCCACGACCGTGCTGCTGTTCAGCACTTCGACCACCATCATCGTGATCTCGTCGCCGGGCGCGTTGGCCGTCGTGATCACGTGACCCGGTCCCCCCGTCACGTTGCTGAGCGCGTGCACCGCCGTGCCGGAGCTCGGCCAGTTGGTGTACGTGTGCGACGCTCCCAGCTGCATCCATCCGGTGTTGCCCAGGTTGTCGGTGGGGGCCATGACCGCGCTCACGTCGCCCCGACCGGTGCCCACGATCAGCGTGCTGCCTGTCGTGGTCAGCAGCTCCGGGGTCGAGATGCTGGGAGTGAAGTCCTCCTGGTGGCGGTAGTAGACGAGGCTGTGCGTGCCGAGCGCCGGGCTGAACAGAGGGCCACCTCCACCACCGAACAGGCCTTCGCCGCCGCTACCACCGAGGCCACCGGCACCACCAACGCTCGGACCCGGGCCGCCACCCGCCGCGCCAGCGCCGCCGCCGCTCTCCTCTCCCTCACACGCGGCCGACCCCAGGACCAGCCACGCACACAGCAACGGCAAGCGCATGATCAGCTGCTAGCAAGTTTCGCGGCCCGCGTCAGCGGGGCGTCTGGCGGCTCTTCGCCGGGCGAGCTGGCCGCTATGCGGGCAGATCCAACCGGATGACCGGGGGCCCCTGGCCGGTGGGGCTCTCGACCCTTTGCACCAAGATCTTCTCGTCTTTGGTGCGGCCCAGCGTGTCTCCGGTGGGGAGCTCCTTGGCCCTGTCGGTCAACAGCCAGCGGACCATGTCGAACACGAAGCCGAGCGCCCCTTTGCCGCGGATGGGGCAGGTCACGTACAGCTCCTCGCGCCCGTAACGCGCCATGCCGTGGGTCAAGAAGCTCATGCGCTCCCCGGGCTCGGGGCCGGTCGTGAGATCGACGGCGATCTCGGCTGGCAGCTCGCCCTCTTCCAGCGCGAGCGCCGCGAGCTCGCAGTAGAGCGGCACTTTGTGGAAGATCACGCCGTGCCCCAGCATCATCCCCACGGCTGACGGGCACGCCGTCGCCACCGCGGACGCCAAACCCGCGAGCGCGGCGTCGCGTGCTCGCACGTCGCCTTCGAGCCCTAGCGCGGTGACGATCAGGTGCGCCCGGTGGGTCGACAGCTCCTCTCGGGACGGAGACGTCGGGCCGGTGGTCATGTGCGGAACGTCCGGGTGGGGCGCGGGCATCAGCGCCACGAGCAGCGAGCCGCCGCCGCTCCTTTCGAAGCTCGCGCTGTGCGCGTCCTGCGAGACGTCGGCCTGCAGGGCATGGCCGTAGCGCTTGGCCGCTTCGATCAGCGCGCCGGCCGATGGGAGCTCGGCCTTGGCCACCAAAATGAACGCCAGTCCGAGCGAGCCCTCCCCCACGGCTCAGCGCTTGTTGCGAGGCTGAGGTTTCGGATCCGGCCCCAGGCGCTCGACGCGCGGCACCCGCGAGCTGTCGTCGTCGTCGTCCTCGCGCGCGATCCGCGCCGGCAACGGCTTGCGTGGGGGCGCAGGTGCGGGCTCTGCCTTGGCCTTCTCGGGCTCGGGCTTGGGCTTTTGCGCGTCGGGCTTCTGGGCGGCTGGCTTCGGTGCTTCGGGCTCTCGCTTCGGCGTGGGCTTGAACGACGGTCGCGCGAGCTGGTTTCTGATCTCACGCACCTCGCGCAGGACGCTGACGACGTCTTGGGCGCGCTGCTCTCTCTCTCGCTCGAGGCAGTGCATGATCAGCTCGGAGAGACGCGCCGGGATGGCGCTGACGCGCTCGCGCGGAGACGGGTAGAAGCTCGCGACGCTGGGCGGCTCCCCTGGCCGGCCGGGCAGCACTCCGGTCAGGAGCTCATAGAACGTGACGCCCAGCGAGAACACGTCGGAGCGATGGTCCGCGTGCCCGGTGCCTTGCTCCGGCGCCATGTAGTTGGGCGTGCCGCCCACGACGGTCTGACCGTTCGAGCTCTTGGCGCCAATCACCTTGGCCAAGCCGAAGTCCATGACCTTCACGCCGGTCTTGGTGCGCATCAGGTTGGCCGGCTTCAGATCGCGGTGGATCACGCTCTTCGAATGGGCGTACTCGATCGCTTCCAGCACCTTCTCCATCACCTCGAGCGCCTCCGTGACGGGCAACGGGCCATCCTCGAGCACGCGATCGAGGGTCGAGCCTTCGACCAGCTCCATGGCGATGAACTCACGGCCATCGATCTCGCCCGCGTCGAACACGGTCACGATGCCGGGGTGGCTCAGCGCAGCCGCCGCGCGCGCTTCGCGCCGAAACAGCCGCGCCAGGGTGGAGCCGGACTCGACGTCCTCGGGCAGGAACTTGAGCGCGACGAAGCGCCCCAGGCGAAGGTCCTTGGCGCGGTAGACCACGCCCATCCCGCCGCGGCCGAGCTCGCCGGCAAGCTCGAAGCGATCGCCGAGATCGAGGCCTTTCTTGGGCGCGCGTTCGGCCCGCGCCGCCGCGGGCTTGGTGTCGTCGTTCGCGTTGCCGGTGTTGATGACCGTCGCGGCGGTGTCGCGCTTGTCCCCCGTGTCGGCGTCGGCGCTCTTGCCGAGCTTGTCGACCAGCTCCGTGTCGCCTCGCGCGCGGGCCCTGGCGACCCGCGTCTTCAGCACGGTCTGCGCGCCTCCCGCGGCCTTGGTCAGTCGCTCGGCGGCCTCCAAATCGCCAGACTCGGCGTACAGCGCCGCCGCGACGTCCAGCTTCTTGAGGGCATTCTCGTAGATGTCGGCGGCCTTGGCGGTCGCGCCCGCTTCGTCGAACGCGCGCGCTGCGCGCTCGTGCGCGCCGAGCTTCAGGCCCACCTCGCCGGCGCGGGCCCACAGCCGCTTCCTGCGCTTCTCGTTCCCCTTCTCGGCCAGCGCCGCGTTCTCGAGCATGGTCAGCGCGACCTCGAGCGCGGCGAGGTCGTCCACCTTGGCGAACGCGTCGGCGGCTTTCTCGAACTCCTCGCAGTCTTGGAACAGCCGCGCTGCCTTCAGGTGCTCGTTGGCGCCCGTCCAACACTCCGCTGCGGCGATGCGATCCGCCCGCTCCGTCGACTTCTCGTAGCAGGCCGCGGCGTGCGCGACGTCTCCGACCTTGCGGAACAGCGGGCCCGCCTTGGACCACACGGCGCCCTTCTCGTACTCCTCGGCCGCCTCTTTGTCGCGGCCGAGCATGGCCAGGACGGTGCCCGCGCGCTCGTGCTCCTTGGCGCGCTGAAAGATGCGGGACGCCTCGACCAGGTTGCCTCGTCGCACCTGGATATCGCCGGCGAGCTTGGCGTTGCCGTCGGCCAGCGCGTCGGCCAGCTGCCGCGACAGCTCGCGCTCCTGTGCTCCGGCAAACCAGCGCCACGCCGCGCGCACGACATAGACCAGCAGCACGACGAGCGCCGCCGTCAGCGCCCAGCGAACGGCGCTATGGCGAAAGATCTCCACGGCAGCGCAGCTTACCAGCAGCTTCTGGTCCGCCGAAAGGAACTAGGCTTTCTTGACTCGAGCCGATGCAGCAAGAGCTCCCCGAGCATTCCGTCGTTCGTATCTTTCCCCGGCGGCTGGCTGGGCGTTTGGGTTGGCTCTCGGTGTTCTTGGTGTTCGCGCCGCTGGTGGTGGACGTGGTGGCGCGGGCGATCGGCGCCCGATGGGCGACTGTCCCGGCGGACCTCGCGTTTCTCTTGGTCTTCGGGCTGGCGCCGCTGATGGGAGCGGTCGCCGGGTACCTCAGAGTCTTTGGCCTGCGTCGGCCGGGCTCCGCCGTGGCAACGACCGACGCGCTCGTGATCGGCAACGAGACCGTGCCCAAGTCCGATGTCCTCGCGGGCTTCGTGAGCCCGATGCCGCTGATGCCTCGCGGTGCGATCGTCGAGCTCGAGCTCGTAGGAGGACGGACCGCCTCTCTCCAAGTCGCCAGTCTCGAGGAGGGTGACGCGCTGCTGCGTTCGCTCGATCTCGGTCCTTCACGCCGCGCGATGCGCGTCTCGTTCGCCAACCATGGGCGCCGCGTGGTGGCTGGCCTGGCGGCCGGCGCCGGCTGGTTCGCAGGGAGCATGTACGCGTTGATCATGCTCGCGCCGACGCTGGGCATCGAGACGCCGCTGGGTCCCTTGGGCATCGCGCTGTTGCTCTCGAGCTTCGTGTTCGTGCCTTGGCTGCTGATGATGGCGACCCGGCCCTGCGTGGTCGTGATCGGCGCCGAAGGCATCACCATCCACCGAGGTTGGGCAGAGCGCCGCTTCATCGGCTTCGAGCGCATCGCCGACATCGATCCGGGCAAGAAGGGCGTGGTCATCAGCCTGCATGGCGGGGCGAAGGTGGAGATCGGCGACGGAATCACCGAGGCAGGCGAGCGCGGCTCGGCGTTGATCCGCCGCATTCGTGAGGTGCTGGAGAGTCGCGCGAACGAGCAGCTCTCACGCGCCAAGGTGGCCCTGCTGGCGCGCAAGGACCGTGGCGTCAGGGAGTGGCGTGCCGCGCTCGCGCGCCTCGGGGCCGGCGACGCAGGGTATCGCAGCGTGGGGCTCTCGCCTCAGGACTTGGAGCACGTGCTCGACAGCGACGGCGAGAGCGCCGAGCACAAGTTGGGCGCGGCGCTGGCGCTTCGCGCGCTCTCCCCGGAGACGGCCGGTGAGCGCGTCCGCATCGCCGCAGACCGCGCAGCGAGCGATCGGGTGCGCGTCGCGCTGCAAGCCATCTCGAGCGGCGAAGAAGACGACGAGGCGCTCGAAGAAGCGTTGCGCGAAGCCGAGGTGCGTGCGCGCTGACGGCGAGATCGAGTAGGGTCCGCGCACGGAGACCCGCCATGAAGCTCGGACGCTGCTTGCTTGCTCCCATTCTCCTGTTGATGCCCGGTTGCGGCGATGACGGCCAGGGTGGTGGTGGCTCACCACCCGAAGGAGGTGGAGGTGGCAGCTCCGTGGGCGGCGCGGGCGGTGAGGGGGGCTCGGGGGCCAGCGGGGGAGGCGGCGCCGGCGGCAGTGGAGGCGAGGGTATGGGCTTCAGCTCCCTCGGCGCGAGCTCGTACGAGACCCAGACCAGCCTCGCCAGCGACGGGCTTGGCGGGTTGGTCGTGGTGTGGGTCGCCATCTACGAGGGCGGGGGCAGCGCGGTGGGCTACACCCTCTCACGCGACGGCGGCGACTCGTGGACGACGCCCGCGTACCTGCCGGCGCCGGACGACAGGCTGTCCACCAACCCCGTGGTTGCGGTCGACGATCAGGGCCGCTTCACGCTGGTGTGGCTGGGCTTTCGGCTCGACTTCAACGACCCCGACGAGCACGTGTACGTGGCGCAGATCGAGCCCGGAGGAGACAGCTTTGGCGCGCCGGTCAACGCCTCCGATGACGGATCGTCCACCGCCACCGACTACGACAAGCCGTCGCTCGCCATCGACGCGAACGGCGACGTGCTCGTGACCTGGGCCGACTTCACCGGCTTCAACCAAGGCACCCCAGCCTCGTTGGTGTTCGCGCGTAGTCTCGACGGCAGCTCGTTCACCAAGACCACCATCGTGAACGACGGAAGCTTCGGCAACCTGGCCCAGCTGTGTTTGGATGCCGGCGAAGGCCCGACGGCGCCGCTCTACCTGGTGCACCTCGGCGCAGGCGGCACGCTCACGTTGCGCAAGTCGATCGATCAGGGCGCGAGCTTCCAGCTGACCGGCGCCCCGAGCGCGGCGAGCGTGGTGTTTCAGCAGCCGAGCTGCGCGGTGCGTGGGGACTCGGTGTCGCTGGTGTATGGCGCAGGCGACGCGCCGTTCGATCCCACCCACGACTCACCGGCAGATCGCGTGGAGATCGTGACCTCGAACAACGGCGGCACCGGCTTCGGGCAGCCCAGCGTGGTGGCTCCACAGGGTGGCACGCAGTACCTGTTCCCGCGCGTCGCGGTCGGACCCAACGACGAGCTGGAGGTCGTGTATTACGAGGGCTTGCTCGGGGGCGATGCCACGTTCATGCACGCCAGCTCCGACAACGGCACCTCGTGGACGCGCGCGCCGATCGGGCCCGCAGGCACGTTGGCGATCGACCTCACGCTCGCGAGCTGGTTGGGGGGCTACGTCGGTGTCGTGGTGCCAGGCGCGACCGGATTCGTCTCTTTCACCGAGAACAGCCAAGGCAAGACGCACATCGCCTTCGCCGAGATCGCGCTGCCATGAAGACGCGTGCCGCAAGCCTGGGCCTCGCCCTGCTCGTCGCCTGCACCGGAGAGTCGCCCGCGGAGCGGGTTCAGCGCGTGCCCCAGCCCGTGATCGGCGGGGCTCCCGAGGATGGCGACGCTGCGGTGGTGCTGCTCGCTAGCTGGTCGCCCGACCTGAGCGTGCTCGATCTCTGCACCGCCACGCTCGTCGGGCCGGACGTGCTGCTCACCGCCGCGCACTGCGTGGATCCCGACACCCACCCGGGCTGGGGCTTCGGCGTGTTTCCCGGCAGTGACGCATCGGCCTTTCCGTCTGCGTCCACGTTGGTGCCGCAGCTCTTGCCGATCGGCGAGGTGCACCTGCACCCGGAATACGACCCCGCGCCACCGTTCACGGCTGATCTCGCGTTGGTCGAGCTTCCCGCGCCGCTCGGCCCCGCGCCGCTGCCCATGGCGTGGTCTGCGCTACCCGAGAGCGCGGTTGGCGGGCCGGCGCGCATCATCGGCTATGGGCAGACCGTGTACGAGCAGCCCAACTTCCGGAAGCACGCGGCCGACACGGTGCTCGCAGCCATCGACGAGGGTGACACGATCACGGTCGGCGACGTGGAGCACAAGACCTGCGTGGGAGACTCCGGCGGTCCCGCGCTGGTGGTGATCGACGGCGTCGAGACGGTGGTGGGCGTCAACTCGTACACCGACTTGGCCGGTTGCCTCGAGCCCGCGCACTACCGCCGCACGGACCTGTACACCGACTTCCTGGCGGAGCTGATCGAGCCACCGGCCCCGGCGGAAGAGGGCGGCGGCGGCTCGGGCGGGGGCCCCTCGGGGGGCGCTGGCGGAGCCGCCGGCGCAGCCAGTGACGGCGACGAGGACACGGAGGACGGCTGCCAGCTCTCCACGACGTCTCCCGGCGGCTCGGCGCTGTGGCTCGCGGGTTGGGCGCTCGCGATCACCGCTCGGCGGCGCCGCGCCGCGGTCGCGAAGTCGTAGAACGACCCGCGCGTGCCCGCGGGCGCTTTTCGACATGGGTCGCTGCCAGCTCGCGACCGATCTCCAGCAGAAGCTCGCGCACCAGCGTGCTCAGCGGATCCGACTCGGAGCGAACGTGCCAAGCGAGCGAGATGCTGAAGCCTTCGAGCAGCAAGGGAGGCGCGAAGGTGACCAGATCGAGCGAGCGCTCGAACATGGCCGCCACGCGCTCCGGCAGCGTGATCACCAGGTCGCTGTCGGCGATGACGAAGGGGCTCACCAAGAACTGCGCCGACTGGAGCACGACCCTGCGCTCGAGGCCGTGCGCGCGCAGCGCGTCGTCGACCACGCCGCCGCGCGTGCCTCGAGGCGCGATGAAGGCGTGCCGCGCTTGGGCGAAGCGCTGTGGGGTGAGCCGGCCCGACAAGAGCGGGTGCCCGCGGCGCACCATCGACACGAAGCGCTCGTCGAACAACTTCTGCGAGCGCAGGTTGCTCGCGACGTCGCGGTCACGCAACGGACCGATGGCAAAGTCGATCTCGCCTGCCAACAGTCCATCCTGCATCCGCGTCGAGCTCGGCACTACCAGCAGGTCTACGCCGGGCGCGTCGCTCGCGAGTCGCGCGAGCAAAGAGGGAAAGACGAGCACCTGCAAAAAGTCGGTGCTGGCGAAGCGGAGCGTACGCCGAACGCTCTTGGGGTCGAACGCCTGAGGTCCGGCCAGCACGCTCGTCACCGCGCGCACCGCGTCCGCCACCGGCCCGATCAGCGTCGCGGCGCGCGGCGTCAGCTGCATGTTCGGCCCGTCGCGCAGCAGCAGCTCGTCCCCGAGCAGTGACCTGAGCCGGGCCAGCGCGTGGCTGGTGGCTGGCTGGCTGAGCCCCACGCGCCTCGCCGCGCGGGTGACGCTGCGCTCGGCGAGCAGCGCGTCGAGCACCAGGAGCAGGTTGAGGTCGACGCCCCTGATATGCATGACATGCATGATAGGCCATATAAATCATGCATTGGATGGATGACGCGATCGGGCTTAGCTTCTGGCTCGTTCCCACGAACCAAAGAGCACACAGGAGCTAGCCATGACATTCGTCGTCGCAGGAGTCTCGGGCCACACGGGCAAGGTCGTCGCGGAGTCGCTGCTCTCGCGCGGAAAGAGCGTGCGCGTGATCGTGCGCGAGGAGAGCAAGGGCAGCGCGTTCCGAGCCCAGGGGGCCGAGGTGGCCGTGGCCGACCTGAGCGACGCCGGAGCGCTCGCTCGCGCGCTCGAGGGCGCGGAGGGCGCATATCTGCTGGTGCCACCGAGCATGTCTGCGCCGGATTTCGCTGCCTACCAAGATGGGGTCACCAAGGCGCTCGTCGACGCGGTCGCGCAAGCCAAAGTGCCGCACGTGGTGCTGCTCTCCAGCGTCGGGGCGCAGCACCCTGCCGGCACCGGGCCGATCGCGGGTCTGCATCGTGCCGAGAGGGCGCTCCAAGCCGTCGCAGGCGTGCGGGTGTCTGCGATTCGAGCGGCGTACTTCATGGAGAACCTGGCCGGCTCACTGGCCATGCTCGATCAAGGTGTGCTCACCAGCTTCCTGCCCGCGGAGCTTGCGTTCGACATGATCGCTACCCACGACATCGGTGTGCTCGCCGCGAACCTGCTGCTCGAGGGCGCCACGCAGCATCAAGTGGTGGAGCTCGGCGGGCCCAAGCGCTCCCACGCAGAGGCGGCGCGCGTGGTCAGCCAAATTGTGGGCAAGCCGATCAGCGTGAAGGAGTTTCCGCTCGAGGCGGTGGTCCCCACGTTCACCTCGTTCGGCATGCCACAGGACCTGGCCACGCGCTACGAGGAGATGTTGCGTGGCGTCGCGAGCGGTCACGTCGCGTTCGAGGGCGGGCACCGCCGCCTTCAGGGCACCACGTCTCTCGAGGCCGTGCTGCGCGGCTTGCTCGTCAAGTGAGGGCTACCAGGTCGCGCGTCGTGGGAGGCATCGCGAACGGCTCCCCAAGCACGGATCGAGCTTACATGGCTGTGCCAAAGTGCGCAGCGCGACGCGCGAGATCGGCCCCATGGCGCGCCGATGCAGGGCTTCCGAGCTAGGCACACCGGTTGCTTCGTCGGCCGGCATGCTTCCTCGCTGTTCGCTCCCCGCTGTCTTGGTGCTGGCTTCGACCGTCGTTGTGGGCTGCGCCGACGAACCCGAGACGGTCCCCTTTGGCGAGCATGACTTCCTGTCCGACGACCCAGCCGACCGCGACGGCAGCAACGGAGATGGTGACAGCGCGGGCGCTGGCGGTGGCAGCTCGTCCGGCGACGGCGGCGGAGGCGTGGGCGAGGAGCCGCCGGCCGACGGCGGAGACGACCCGGAGCGCGTGATCGAGGAGGCGGACATTCTGCAGCTCGACGGCGATCGACTGTACGCGCTGTCCGCGTACGCCGGGCTCACGGTGATCGACGTGAGCGACCCGACGAACATGGTGATCTTGGGGGGCAAGAAGCTGGGCGGCGAGCCCTTCGAGATGTACCGCGTCGACGACCTCGTCTACGCGATGTTTCGCAGCTGGGGTCATTACGAAGAGGCCGAGGACGGCTATTGGAGCTGGGTCTCCACGAGCCACATCGAGGTGATCGACGTCGCCGATGCGGCCAGCCTGGACACCGTGGGGAGCTTCGAGGTGCCGGGCTACTTGTCGGACTCGCGCCTGGTCGGTGACGTGCTTTACACCGTGTCGTTCGAGGACGGCTACTGCTGGAGCTGCCAGTCGACGGCCAACACCACGGTCACGTCACTCTCCGTGGGTAACCCGGCGGACATCCAAATCGTCGACCAGCTCTCGCTTCCGGAGCAGGGCTACGACGGGTGGGGGCGCAGCATCCACGTCACCACCGACCGCATCTACATCGGCGGCCCGGACTGGGACTTCGGCGGCCAAGCGTCCACGATCGACGTCGTCGACATCTCCGACCCCGCTGGCGGGTTGGTGGCTGGGGCCCAGGTGGCTGTGTCGGGCCAGATCCTGAATCGGTGGCAGATGGATGAGCACGAGGGCGTGTTTCGCGTCATCAGCCAACCTTGGGATAGCGCGGTCAACCCGAAGGTGCAGACCTTCAGCGTCGCGAGCTCGAGCCAGATCGATCCGCTAGGTCAGACCGATCTGGTGCTGCCCGAGCCGGAGTCCTTGCGCTCGGTGCGCTTCGATGGCGACCGCGCCTACGCGATCACCGCCATGCAGATCGACCCGCTGTTCACGGTCGATCTGAGCGATCCGGCCAACCCCGTGCAGCGCGGCGAGCTGGAGATGCCGGGCTGGGTGTTCCACCTGGAGCCCCGCGGCGATCGCGTGCTCGCGTTGGGCTTCGACAACCAGAGCACCGAGGGGTCGCTGCACGTGTCCTTGTTCGACGTGTCGGACATGGACCAGCCCACCATGATCGAGCGCGTGCACTTTGGCGGCGATTGGGGCGGCTTCGCCGAGGACCAAGATCGCATTCACAAGGCGTTCAAGGTGCTGCCCGACTTGGGCCTGTTGCTCGTGCCGTTCAGCGCCTGGGATTGGGACGACAACGGCTGCGGTGGGTATGACAGCGGCATTCAGTTGATCGACTGGCAAAGCGACACGCTGGTGAAGCGTGGCGTCGCCCCGGTACGTGGCAACGCGCGCCGTGCTTTCCTGCTCGACGATCACCTGGTCGCGCTCTCGGACGAGCAGGTGCGAACCTTCGACTTCAGCGATCGCGACAACCCCAGCAAGACCGGTGAGCTCCAGCTCTCCGCGCACGTGTCCAAGTCGGTGGTGGTCGGCGAGCACATGGTGCGCATGGCCGCGGATTGGTGGACGAGCGAGCCGCGGTTGGAGCTGGTACCGCTGTCCTCGCCCGACCAAGCGCAGGCGCTCGGCGCGCTGGATCTGGGCGCGATGCTGGCCGAGGCCGAAGATGATCCCAGCTGCTACCACTGGTCCTACTGGGACGTCCGGCTCTTCGCCCTGGGCAACACCGTGGTGTTGGTGTGGCCGTCGTGGGACGGGAACGTCGCTCGCGTCGCGACGGTCGACGTGTCGACGCCCACGGCGCCAGCGCTCCTGGCGCACGTGGACGTGCCGGTGGACTCCTACAGCTATTACGGCTGGTACTTCGGGTCCAACCAGCTGGTCACGGCGGGCGACACCATCGCATTGGCGGGCGACAAGCTGGTGCTGGCTCAGCTCGATTGGCCGATGGACGAGTGGGGTTACGCCTCGCCTTGGAGCCAAGGCCCGCGCGGTGGCAAGGTGCGCGTGCTCGATCTCGCCGATCCTGCGCTGCCCGCCCTGTCGCCGCCGATGCCGATGCCGGTCGGGCTGGGTCACACCGGCTTCCAGGTGCACGACGGCCACGTCTACTTCTCTCACTGGACCCCCGCCAAGAACAAGCCGGGCAAGGTTCGCTTCTACGTGGACCGCTTGCTGCCCACGAGCCAAGGGGCCGTGCTGCTCCCGCCGGTGAATGTGCCTGGGTCCCTGGTGCACTACGACGCGGCGAGCGGCCACGTCCTCACCGTGGACTACGAGCGAAGGTCGCTCCACAAGATCACCGCGCAGGTTTGCTACGACGCGCACAGCTACGACGCGTGGTTCGAGTACGACGACGAGAACTGCTGGGAGTACGGCGACTGCTCGATGGCGCTCGGCAGCTGCACCTGGTTCGAGCGCACGCTCAAGCTCTCTGCCTTGGACCACGTGCTCCACGTCGCGACTCAGCTCGATGAGTACGAGCTCGCCGCGAATGGCTGGGTGTCGAACGTGCACTCGGGCGACAACCGCACCTTCTTCGTCGCCAACGAGTACACGCTCACCGGCGAGTACTACGACTACCAGGCCCGCGTATGGGCGATCGGGGGCATGCGGCAAGGCGAGCTCGCCGTCGCCAACGCGCCGCTCCAAGAGACGTGGTGGGCCTCGCCCATCGGTGCGTTCGGCAATACGCTCGTCGCGGCCTCCTCACCGGGTGCGGTGATCACGGTCGATGCGACGGATCTCGACGCGCTCGAGATCGACAAGGTGGGCGACCTGCCCTGGTGGCTCGAGTCGGTCACGTTTCACGAGCAGAAGGGGTACCTGTCGCTCGGCCCCTGGGGCATGCTGGTGGTCGATCTCTGAGCGAGGCTGGACGCCACGGCTCACTTGCTGGGCCGGGGCGGGACGGGCGGCTGAGCGGGCGCGATGGCGCCCATCAGCGGACGCGGCTCGGGCTCGGAGATGTCGCCCATGCGTACCTCGATCGGCTCCGGCTCCCGCAGCTTCGAGAGCTGCTTGAGCACCTGAGCGAGCCAGTCGCCGCTCGCGCCGGGCTTGTGGGGGGAGCGCGACCCGTTCGCTTGGCTGCCCACGAGCTCGCTGACCGGCCGATCCGCCGAGAGCAGCCGAGGCTGCGCGTCGGCTCGCACCTTGGAGAGCAGCGCGCTGGCGGCCAGCAGGCCCCCGCCCACCACGGCCGCGATCTTCTGGCGCCGAGCCTTCTTCTCCGCGCCCACCGGACAGTCGCTGGTGACCACCGTGCCATCGGCGCGCCGGGCCATCCGCACACACACGCCCTCACGGCTGCGCACGAGCTCTTCGGCCTCGGCACGTGTGTAGTTGCTCATGTCGTACACCTGCTTCTCGCACGACCCACAAAACCGCACGCGATCGTCGCCCTTCATCTCGGCCCAGCTGGCTTGGCACGGAGAGGAGATGCGGAGGGACTCGAGGAAGGTGTCGGACTGGCTCATGGCCCCCTCCGACGCACCGCCTCGGCGGAGGATCTACCGGCGCGTCGAAGGAGCCGGTCGACGCCTGGACGGCAGCCTCCCGAGGCGACTCAGCGCCCCGAGCAGCAGCCACACTGCGGTGCCTGGCCCCCCTGCGCTGCCGCTGGCCTGAGCACAATCGCAGCCCGCCCCGTCGGCGTCTTCCTCGGCCGTGGCCGCCGAGCCTCCATGGCCCCCTTCCTCGCCCGGCTCGCCGCCAGCACCGCTCCCCGCCCCCGCGCCAGCACCCCCCGCGCCGCCCCCGCCGACGCCGGGGTTGTCGGGCAAGAAGGTCAGCCGCACCGCATCGTAGGCCAGGCGCCGATCCAGCGCGACCGCTTCGCCGGTGTTGTCACCAAGCTCGACGAAGCGCCCAACACCTTCGATCAGGTCCACCTCTCCCAGCGCGATCCACCCCTTGTTGGCGCCCTGATCGATGGCCTCGAAGCTCGATGGTCCCCGACCACCTTCCACCCGGTACACGGCAGCGACGCTGTTGGCCTCGGTGTCGGGGACGAAGACCTCGACCAGGTAGCGGCCCGCGACGCTGACATCGAAGCGCCAACGACCGATGGTCTCGGGCGCCGCCGCGTCGGTGGCCTTGGTGTAGAAGTGGTGGCCCTCGTACCCTTCGGCGACGTTCCACCAGTAGCTGGTCTCTCGCTCGAAGCAGGTGGAGAGCTCGTCGATGATCAGCTCACCGCCATCAGCGACTGCCGCGCACGGCTCGCGCAGCGGACAGTTGTTGCTGATCAGGGACGCGCCCAGACCCGGATCGCCAAAGTCGACGAAGCTCGACGGAATGCTCGGGCACCACCACGACCCGCACGTCTGTTGGATCTGGAAGTGGAGGTGCGCGCCGCACACCCAGCCGGTGAGGCCAACGGCTCCGACCACGTCGCCCTGTTGCACGGGGTCGCCCTCCGACAGGCTGGAGCTGCCTGCCGCGAGGTGCAGGAACAACGCCTCGGTGCCGTCGCCGAAATCCACCACCACATAGTTGGCGTCGTTCGCGTAGCTGCTGCTGCAGCCGCCCACGGTGGAGTCCATGCGGACCAGTCGCACCACGCCGTCCGCCGGGGCCGACACCAGCCCTCCCTGCGGGATGCCGACGTCCCACGCCCAAGCGCCCTCGTCGGTGTGGGAGCCCGTGTTGTGGCCCTGCGTGATCGAATACGCCACGTCGCAAGGCCACGGCGTGTGCAATGGCGGCGCAGCGTGAGCTTCGCCAGCAGCAGAGGCCAAAGCCAACGTCGCGACCGCCGTCTTGCTGCGAAACATCACGCCATGGTCCTACCACCTTTGCGTGGGCGGCGAAGCAGCCAGCGCGCTCAGCTGGCGCGCGCTGCTCGCTCGCACAGCTGCTTCACGCCGAGCAGCATGCGCCTGTCCATCGCGAAGCCGACCGGCTCGAGCAGCGTCGGGCCCGCGATCAGCTGTGTGGCCAGGTCGTCCGAGCAGCTCGCACGGTAACGGCTGATGAAGCGACACTGCGACGCGCCGAGCGGCTCCAAGTGGAACAGCCACGACGCCGTCACCCAAGGTTTGCCCGCGGCTCGTGCGGCGTCGTCGGGAGGGGCGTGCAACACGAACCAGCGCCCGCGCTCCAGCGCGGCCACGCGCAGCGGGGCCTTGGGGTGCAAGTGCACGGACTCGCCTGGCTTCACCTCCCACTCCGGGTGGACCACCTCGGCGTTGGAGAGCTCGCAGCCAGCGAGGTTCTCCAGCCACTGGTAGCTGTAGAAGCCGGCCTTGTTGGCACCCACTTGCGAGACCCACGGCCACACGTCGCTCGCGGCGGCGCCGATCTCGACGCCGTGCGTCCAGCTCCAGCGCGGCGACGCGACCAAATCATCTCCTGGGAACACTCGCTCCGCGATCTCGGCGTTCACCCCCCAATGCGATCGCGACTTTCGCAGGAACGGGGTCATGAACGCGAACAGCATGCGCGCGGCGCCGCCGATGCCTGCGAGCACGTCGCGCGCGTCGTCGCGGGGGAGCGTCCCCTCCACGCGCGCCTTGAGCCCGCGAAGCTGCGCGCGCTCCATCAGCCCGTGCACGAAGCGAATCCAGCTCGCGTGCAGCGCGCCACTCTCGGGGAAGGTGGCGCGTGCTCGGACGTGCAGGCGGGTCTCTCGCTCACTCAGCGGCTCGAGCACGAACGCCCACGTCACTTGCCAGAATCGAGCGGGCCGTGGCGCACCGAAGCGCAGCTGCCGCTTGCCCTCGACGTCCCAGAGACCCCCGACGATCAGCGCGCGCTCGGGCTGAATGAGCAGCACCTCGAAGCCCTCGTCGGACCCGGGGCTGGTAGGCAACACGTCCCCCACCAGCACGGCCATGAGCTCGGGGTGCAGCTGACGGGCGCTGCGCTTGCCCTCGTTGTCCAGCAGATCGATGCTGTAGTAACCGGCGCGGTCGCAGCCCATCTGCAACAGCCATGGCCAGATCGCCTCGGGGGGAGCTTCGATCGTGATGCCGTGGGTGAGCGAAGCCCGCGCGTCGTCGAGCAAGTGGTCACCGGGGAGCGGACGATCCTGCTCGCTCGCCTCGGGGGTGCCGAGCTCGCGAGCCAAGCCAGCCAGCAGCGTATGCCGGATGAAGCGCGAGCCGATGCCGATGACGGCGAAGTAGGCGCGGAACTTCTGCCAGGAAGACGAGTCGGTCGCGTCGACTCGCACCTCGAGCTCCACGCGTGCGTCGCGCTCTCCTCGCGGGAGCACGCGCAGCGCCCACGCCACCTTGACGAAGCCCTCCTCGTCGAAGCGCGCGTACGCGTCGCCATCGGCCACGTGCACGAAGGGGATCTCGTTCTGCCAGACCTTGCCGATCGCGCCGACCGCGACCTCTCGTGGCGCATCCTCGGCGAGCACCTGGAACCCTGGCTGCTCCGGCGTCGAGCGCAGGTTGTCGATGCGGAGCTCGGTGGGCTCGCCGCTCGTGATCGTGCGAATGGCGAAGAGCGCACGCACCCAAGTGGAGCGCTGACCGAAGTCGGTGTGACGGATCAGCCGCCAGACCTCGTCTGGAGGGGCGGCTACGTCCACGTGGTCGAGCTCCAGGAGCTGTGGCGTCGGGAGCAGCTGGTCCAATGCGCTCATGGCAGCTCGATAGCATGGAGAGTACCAGCGCCGGACCACCGCACTCCCTGCACGCAAGCGCCCCGGGAGGCGAAGGTCCTGCGGGGTGGGCGCAACGGCTGCGTCAGCGGTCAGGGCACGATGGTCTCGCAGCCGAGGACGATGTCGAGCTCAGCCGTCAGGTCCGAACCGACCTTGTCGCAGGAGGCCTGGCACAGGAGGATCTCGGCGGGCATCGTCGGGTCGTCATAGAACCACCCATCACCGCCCGGGGGGCAGCTGGCCGCGTCGGCCACGTGGGGGAATGTCTGCGCCGGGTCGCCATTGCCGGGGGTGTAGGCCACGTTCACCTGATTGAAGTCGAGTCGCTCGCCCATCGGCGGCGGCGGGATCGCGTAGCTGCACGGCAGGGCGGCTTTGCGGATGGTGTTCATCGCCAACAAAAACTGCTCCTCCGCCATCGGATCGAAATCGACCGAGAAGGCCTGCCCGGTGCCCCCTGCCGCTGCAATGCCATCGAGCGCGGTGAGCGACGGCCCCACGCCGATGACGAAGGTCTGGATGCTCGGTGTGCCCGACCAGCCAGCGGCTGCGAGCGCGTAGATGTCGTCGAGGTTCATGTTGCATTCGCTCGGGTCTCCGTCCGTGGCGAACACCACCGCCACGACGTGCTCCGGGTGATCGAGCGCCCACGCGGTGGCGTATTGGATGGCGCCGGAGAGCGCGGGCTCCGTCGGCGTGTTCGTGCCCGGAGCGTGCATCCCCAGCGAGCCGGCGATCAGCGGCGCCACACCGGGCAACGGCTGGATCGGCACGTCGGCCCACGCGTAGTCCTCGCCGTCGCACGAGTCGATGTCCGGGTTGTACGGCCCCTGGCACACGCCAGATCCCTGGAGGCACACTCCGCAACCCGTGGCCTCGCACTCGCTGTCGGAGCTGCACGATGTCTGGTAGCAGCCGGGGACGAGCGGCTGGCCGATGCCGAAGTATTGGATCCCCACGCCGATGCCGTCGCTCTCCGGCGCCTGCACGAAGCTGGTGATCGCGGCCTTCACGGTGTTCCAGCGGGTGTCGCCGTTGCCGGCGTCCTGCAGCATCGAGCCCGACTGATCCAGCATGATGAACAGATCGAGCGGCAGTGGCTGTGCGACCGATGCGGTGCCGGCGCAGCCACCGCCGAGCCCGGAGCTCGACGAGCTCGAGCCGGTGGTGAAGTCGCCGGTCGCGCTCGTGTCCGTCGTGGCGCCGGCGCCGCTGCCGCCGTGGCTTCCCGCGCCGCTGCCACCGCCTCCGGGCTGCTCGCCTCCCGCCGAGCACCCGCAGAGCCACGCCGCCGTCGACCACCCCAGCAAGCGTCCCGCGAGCATGAGCGCGAGGGTACCTCATGAAGTGGCCTCGGCGCCCGCCTCACGCCGCCGAGGCGCAGCTGGAGATCACACGACCCAATGGCCCGGCGGCGCTACGCGCAACGACAGACAGGTGAGCGCGCCGTCGCCTGCGTGGACCTGCGAGAGCTCGAGCGTGACGGGGGGCCGACCTCGACGAGCCAGCAGATCGGCGGTCCGTGGGGCGGCGGCCGAGACCAGCACCCGGTCGGCGAGCGCGAGCACATTGGCGCCGGCAGGCTCCGAGACGCTGAGCACCTCCACGTCGAGCGCGCGCAGACTCTCGAGCGGAAAGGCGCCTTCGTGCACCAGCAGCGTGTGCTCGTCGGCCAGGGAGCACGCCGACTTCAAGTGCAACCCGGCGGAGAGCTCCACGACGTGAGTCACCAGCCCCAGCTCGGCCCCGAGCGCACGCAACACGTCGATTCCTGCGCGGTTCGTGCGCTCGGACAAGCCCACGAGCAGCGCGTCTCCGGCACGCAGCACGTCGCCGCCGTCGAGCTGCGCCGGGGGCTGCATGTCGACGACCCCCAAGCGCGCCGCGAGCGCGGTCCGAATCGAGATCGTCTCCGCGCGTCGAGAGGGGGCACCTGGGCGAGTGACGAGCGCCCTTTCGCCCAAGATCACGGCTGTGTCCTCGACGAACATGGCGTCCGGCAGCGAGTCCTCGGGCGGGAGCGCCACGACGCTCACACCTGCGTCGCACAGCGCCTCCACGTACCGTGCGTGCTCCTCGCGCGCCGCGCCGACGTCGATCGGTAGCGGCTCGCGCCGCAAGCACGAGCCGTAGCTCGCCGACGGTGGACGAACGAACGCGACCGCAGGTGTGGCGAACATCCGCAAGCACTACCACGCGAACTGCACGACACGAAAGGAGGCGCCGTCGACCCGAGGCTCGTGTGGCCTCACCATTGGAATCACGCCTCGATGCGCCGGCTGCCCTGACCCTCAGGGCGGGAAAAAGACGTTGCCAGCGGCGTTGCCCGTGAAGCTGTTGCTCGACTCGATGTCGCTGTTGTACTGCGCGTAGCCGCCGAGCCAGATGCCCCACTGGCCGCTGTGTCTGATCACGCTGTCCGTCACGCTCAACACCACGCCGTGACTGTCGGACACTGCCGTGATCATCCCTGCTTCGCCTCCGCCGCCGGTGGAGCCGCCATACTCGATGATGGCGTTGTCGATCGCGTTGGCGGCATTGAGCGAGCTGCCGAACACGATCGAGTGCCAATAGCCCGGCATCGGCTCGACGCCGGTGATGGTGATGGGCGCCGCGGTGGTGCCCACCGCGTGAAGGGCGGATTCGTCACCGTTCACGTGGATCCAACCGTCTTCCGGCAGCATGAGCGTGACGCCCGGCTCCAACGTCCACACCAGGTCGACGTGGATGTAGCTCTCCAGCTGGTAGGGGAGCCCCAACGCCTTCCAAGTGACGGCCTCGGTGACGCGGTCGTCGCGCACGCGGATGCGATCGACATCGTTGTCGAGGTATGACGACTCGGCGTCGAGCAGGTGTACGCGGCGCGAGCTCACGCTCACCGGCCCGAGCCCATTGTCGGTGAACGTATTGCCGGTGAAGGTTGGCGCCGTGGCGCTGCCGGCCAAGTAGAGGCCGAAGCCCTCGCAACCGTGCACGGTCGTGTTGGACAGGCTCAAGGTGACGCCGTGGCTGTCGGCCGTAGCCTTGATGCAGGCTCCGTCCGCGTCCGAGGTCGTGCTGCCGCCGTACTCGACCGTCACGTGCTCGAGCACGTTCGCCGCGTTGTTGCTGCCATTGACGTTCAGGGCCTGCCAGAAGCCGCGCGTCTTCTCTGCCCCGGTGAACACGATCGGCGCAGCTGAGCTGCCGACCGCGTGCACCCCCGCGACGTCGCCGTCGACGTTGATCTCCACCCCCTCGGACATCACCAGAGTGTTGGGAGCCTCGATCGTCCACGGGCCCTCCACGCGGAGTGAAGCGTCGATGTGGTACGGCACATCGATCGCCGCCCAGGTCAGGTTTTTGGAGAGCGCATAGCTGCGGACGGCGATCTCGTCGACGTCGTTGCCCACGTAGCTCGAGGTCGCATCGAGCACACCCGCCACCTGCGAATCGACGCTCGCGGGGCCCAAGGCGTTGCTGGTGAGGCTGTTCCCCCGGAAGTCGGTCAGCGTTGCGCTGCCGACCAAGTACATGCCGAAGCCCTCGCTCTCGCGGATGGTGCTGTCGACCAATGACAGCGTGACCTCGCGGCTGTCGGACACCACCTTCAGCGCGGCGGCCTCGGCGTCGCTGTCGGTGCTGCCCCCGTACTCGATGGTGACGTGCTCGAGGCGATGATCGTCGCCTTCGGTACGGCCGAGCGTGACGCCGGTCCAAGCCCCGCGCGCAGTGACCTCGCCCGTCAAACAGATCGGCTCCTCTGCGGTGCCCGCGGCGACCAACGCGGAGGTCTCACCTGCCTCCAACCCTGCGCCTTCGGCGAACAAGATCACCACCCCCGGCGCGAGCGTGAGCGTCACGTCTGGTCCCAAGATCGGGCTGCTCGCTGCGCGGTAGCAGCCCTTCTCCAGCGTGGTCGAGCTCTCGAAGCGCGCTGGCAGCTCGCCGCAGCTGTCGCGCATCGCGTCGACACCGGCGCATGCGTCCACCGGCTCGCCGCCACCACTGCCACCACTGCCGCCGTTGCCACCTTCGCCGCCGTCGCCACCTTCGCCGCCGGTGCCGCTCTCGCCTCCGCAGGCAACGACCAGCGAGGCAGGGAGCAGGGCCAACAACACAGCAAGTGTTCGGGTCATGACCGCCGCCCTCCGCAACAACGGTGCCACCTGGGTCTCGTGAATCAACCGCGAGCGTTTCTGGTGGCTCGCGACCCGATCAGCCCGACGAAGCTGCGCCTGGACGCAGCGTGTGCGCTGCTGTCCTTCAGCGCGGTATGCTGAGGTCGACATGCGCCTGCTCGCCACGCTCACGCTGCTCTGTGCTGGCTGCGGAGACGACGCCGGGAGCGGCGGCGGCGGGGCAGGAGGGGGGACGCCTGGTCCCGAGACCCTCGCGCTCCCAGCTGGCGTCGCGATCGGCGACGAGCTCGTGGTCACGGTCCGCGTCGCGAGCGTCGGCGGAAGCTGGCTCGATGCCGCGAGCCCCGGGGCAGTGTTGACGTTCACCGCGGGCGCCAACGTTCCACGAGACGTGATCTTGGTGGGTGGGTTCGCGGCGGAGACCAAGGCGTCGCTCGGCGGTTGGGACGGCGGTGAGGTCCGCTGGACGCAGGCCGGCGAGGTCGAGCTCGAGGCCATCGAGCTCTCCGTCGACCCGGCCGCCGCGGGGGTGCCAGTGCTCTCGCTGCCCACCGAGAGCTTCTCCAACGACGTACCTCTGGCCGTGTTTCGAAGCGGCGACATGCTCCAGTACGTCATGAGCAACGAGGACGGTGGGACCGGCCTCCTTCCGACGTTGCTGCTCGCGCGTTGGGGCAGGCCGCACGACATCGAAGGCCTGTTCGACGTGGTGAGCCAGACGTACCAAGGAGAAAACCACCAGACGCTGTCGTTCGATGGCCGCTACGAGGGCACGCACCCGCGCCTGCGGATCGCGACCGCGAACGGCTTGGTCGAGCCGGAGCCCAGCGACGCCACGCCCACCTACCGAGTCTCCCCCATGCCGCTCGCGTTCACCACTGGCAGCTCCGTGCCGCGCGAGCGCGTGCTCGACGACTTGCCGTGGTTGGCCGCCGCCGGTTGGCTCGAGGTCGAGCGCGAAGGCAAGGTCGACCCAGCGGGCGGCGTGGAGGATGCCATGCTGGGCTCGCTCGAGGCCTATGTGTTCGTCGACTACGCGCTCAGCAGTGGCGTGACGGCGTCGTTCGAAGTGCAGGTCGAGGGCAGGTGGTACTCGTCCTTGGGCATCTACACGCGGCCGAGCGACCTGCTCGATGCGCGCGCTTCGGGCACGGGCAGGACGGCGATCGAGCTCCCGCAAGGGCTCACGCTCGATCACGTCAGTGCCGTGCGCGTGGTTCCGAGCGAAGGCACCGGGACGCTCGAGGCGGCGCGCCTCCTTGGCTTTGCGCTTCCGAGCTACACCGCCGTGGTGCGCGGCGAGCTGACACGACCCGTCGCCGTGGACCCGTCGCTCGGCGTCGTTCCACTCGACGGCTTGTGACGATGGGCTGTGGACAATCGATCACCCCTGCGGTTCTGCATCGACCGCCTTGCACAGTTGAACGATCGCATCCGCTACAACCGCCACGAACTGCGGGGAATTCGACAAGGCGAGGGATGGCACGCGACTTGTATTGAACCAAGCTCGAAGCGTCTGTGACGGTTACCCCCCCCCACCGTCGAGCAGGCGCTTCGTCTATTTTGTCCGCCCGGATCGCTGCACCGAAGCTGCGTCCTGCCGCGTGACGACAGCGCCCGTCACGCGCGCCCGAGCCCGCAGCCGAAACGCCACGCGCCGTGGACTCAGCGCGCCACGTCCCTGTGTGGGGGCAGACCATGATTGACAAGGTCATCTGATGACATTATGAGATGTCGACATGAGCGCTGCGACCAAACAAGACGGCCTGAAGAAGGTGAAGCGCACCCGCCTTTCCGACCAAGTCGCCGCCGAGCTCAAGCGACTCATCGCCTCGGGCACGTATGCGCCCGGCTCGCGCCTACCGACCGAGGCAGAGCTCGCGATCGAGCTCGGCGTGACGCGGCTCACGGTGCGCGAAGCCCTGTTCCAGCTGGAGGCGGCCGGCTTCACCCAGACTCGTCACGGCAGTGGCACCTACGTGGTCGATCTCGACGAAGCCAGCACGTTCGGGCTCCTGGCCGAGCTCCTCGCCGCGGGTAGGAACCTCTCCCCGGAAGACTGCCTCGCGCTGATGGACCTGCGTGCGGTCGTCGTCGGGGGCTTTGCCCCCTCGCTGATCGAGCGCGCGACCGATGCACAGATCACCGAGCTGCGCAGCGTCGTGGCGCAGGCTCGCGGCGCCTTCGGCGATGCCGAGCGCTTGGCCCAGCTCGACTACCGCTTCAACGAGCTATTGGCGCGCGCCAGCGGCAACACGTTCTACCTCCTCCTGATCCGATCGGTTGGGGCGGTGCACGTCCGCCTCGGCCAGGTCATCTTCACGCATCACCGCGACGACGCCGGCATCGTCGCGACGCACGAGGCCATGGTTTCGGCGCTCGAGAGTCGGAGCCTTCCCAAGCTCAAGAAGAGTATCGACGCCTACTTGGGCGGCGGCACCGCCATCGTACGCGCTTGGGCGAAACGCGCCGGTCAAGGTCCCAAGCTCCCCGCACGCCGGCCGTGAGCCCCCGAGTCTCCCCTGCTCATCACCGAGGTATCCACATGTCACAACGTCGCCGCTTCGCCATCTTGAGCTGCCTTTGTCTCGCCGCGTGCGAGCCAGCCCCGACTGACTCCGAGGATCCCACGCAGAGCGAGGCACGAAAACCGAGCCGAGACGAGCCCGCGGATCCCGACGTGCCGGACGCGGATGTGCCGGAGAGCGCCGAGGATCCGCAGGGCCCCACGCCTCCGGCCAGCGATCCGGGCGCAGCGCCCACGCGTGTGGTGCTGCTGATTCCGGGCACCATGATCGAGGGCTGGTACTTCGACACGATGGCCGAGCGTCTGATCGCCGACGGCTATGAGCCGTGGGTGTTCGAGCCGCCGGACCTGTTCACGGAGAGCCTAGCCATCGGCGCGGAGCGCATCTCGGTCGCCGTGGACGAGGTGATCGCCGCGACCGGCGAAGACCGCATCCACATCGTCGCGCAATGCGATGGTGGTGTGGCGACGCGTCACTACCTGCAGCTCCTCGGCGGTGATCAGAAGGTCGATCAGGTCGTGACGTTCGTGTCGGCCCACCACGGCACGTGGCTCTCGCCCGTCGGCGACTGGGTCACCGGCTTCGACGCCCTCGCAGACATCACGCCAGGCAGCCCCTTCCTGGAGCAGCTGAACGCCGCGCCGTTCCCGCCAGGTCTCTCGTTGACGAGCATCTACAGCTGCAACGACGAGCTGATGCTGCCGTTCGACACTTCCGTCGTCGACGGCGCCACCAACGTCCTGTTCTGTGACCATTACGTGAAGCACTTCGACCCGTTCTGGGACTCCGTCGTGTACGAGCGCATCCTGGCCGCGCTGGACGGGGCCGGCGACTCCGCACCCACCCAGTACTGAGCTCGAGCAAGGAGAGAGAGCCCATGAAACAAGACCCCACGAGCGGGCGCCTGGCCGCCTCCGTCGTTCTCGCGCTTCTGCTGGGCTGCGCCGACGACTCTGCGTCGAGCGCCGGCGACGGCACGGGCGCAGGGAGCGACGCGGTCACCGCGTGCAAAGACCTTTGCCAAGCACAAGCCTCCGGCGAGGACTGCTCCGGGGAGCCCTCGCAGGACTGCCTCGGCATCTGTGAGCTCTTCGCAGAGCGAGAGGGTGAATGTGCCGATCGGACGCGGCGATCCTTCGAGTGCAAGCAGGGCATGAGTTGGCGGTGCTCGTCGGGCTCGGACCAGGCCTTCTCCACCGACGATCTGTGCGGCGCAGAGCAAGACGCCGTGTTCGCGGCTTGCGACGACTGACTGTCGTGCTCAGCGCTCGCTCGGGCCGTCTCGGGAGACCTGGGCCAGTCGGCGTCGACGGCACATCACAGCCACGCGGCGCGTGGCGACGGTCTACACTCGCGGACCGTGCGGAATGCGCCTCCATTTCGTTGCCCGAGCTGCGGCGACTCGGCGCTCGCGGGCAGTCACTGCGTCCGGTGCAAGGCCGCGCTGGTCGACCAGAACGGCGTCGTCGATGTGAGCCCAGGCGTGGAGCGGACGGCTGCCGGGGCGACGGGGCTGTGGGCGGCGCTCGGTACCAGCGTCACCTTGGGCGGCGCAGGACTGGTCGCGGGCAGCCTCGCGCTCGCGGCAGTTGGCGCGGCGACGGGTGGCGGACTTCTGGCGGCCGGCCTCGTGGGTCGCTATCTCTCCCGGACGAGCCTGTCTCGTCGCGTCGCTCGGGCCGCGAAGCGAGCCGGCGATCCAGTCGAGATCGCCCGCGCGTCCGGCGTGGCCCGCGTTCGCGGGCGGGTGCGCGTCCTCTCGCCTGTAGCCGACCCCTATGGGCGCCAAGTGGCTGCGTTCGTCGCGCGCAAGGTCGTCGGCGTGGGCGGTCGGGTGCGCGTTCAGGAGCGGGACCGAAGCCTCGAGTCCTTCGACTTGCTGCCGGATCGAGCAGAGGGCGACGGCATGGTGCACACGCACAAGGGAGCGGTGATCGAGCAGAGCAGCCGTTGCGGTCGCTTCTTGGTGTGGGACGGGACGGGCGTCGCCGTGGTGGACGACGATGCGTTCGACGTTTGGGTGGCCCCTGGTGCGCGAGCTCCCCGGGGGCACGCCTACTCGGTCGCGGTCGCGGAGGGCGACCTGGTCGAGATCATCGGGCCGTGCGTGGAGCGACGCGCTGCGGACGACGAACGAGCGCCCGAGGCGAGCTATCGATCGCAGCCCTCCGTGCTCGCGTTCGACGGCCGGCCCGAGGAGCGCGTGTTGATCCTGGCTTGCGGGTGACGGGGCAGGAGGGATCGGCTACTCCTGGCTCGTCGGCGACATGGAGCTCGATACCGTGGTGACCTCTACCCTCATGGCCAACGCCGTGGGCGCGCGCTTCTCGCTCGTGCACTCGGGCTTCGGGAGGACGCCATGAGCGAGCTGGCGGCAGACCGCCACCACCACATTCGCGTGCAAGGCGCGCGCGAGAACAACCTCAAGGACATCAGCGTCGAGATCCCCAAGCGACGGCTCACGGTGTTCACGGGCGTCTCTGGCTCTGGCAAGTCGTCTCTGGTGTTCGGCACCATCGCGGCCGAGTCGCAGCGGATGATCAACGAGACGTACAGCGCCTTCGTGCAGGGCTTCATGCCCACACTGTCGCGGCCGGACGTCGACGTGCTCGAGGGACTGACGACGGCGATCATCGTCGACCAGGAGCGTATGGGTGCGAACGTCCGCTCCACGGTCGGCACCGCCACCGACGCCAACGCGATCCTGCGCATCTTGTTCAGCCGGCTCGGCAAGCCGCACATCGGGCCCCCCAACGCGTTCTCGTTCAACACCGCCACAGTCAGCGGCGCTGGCGCCATCACCTTGGAGAAGGGCGGCGAGAAGCGGGTCGAGAAGCGCACGTTCAGCCGGGCTGGCGGCATGTGCCCACGCTGCGAGGGAAGGGGCTCGGTCACCGACTTCGACCTCGGGCAGATGTACGACGCGGAGAAGTCACTCAACGAGGGAGCGCTCAAGATCCCCGGCTACAGCATGGATGGCTGGTATGGCCGCATCTTCCGAGGCTGCGGCTTCTTCGACGCAGACAAGCCGATCAAGAAGTTCAGCAAGAAGGAGCTCAAAGATCTGCTCCACAAGGAGCCCACCAAGATCAAGGTGGAGGGGATCAATCTCACCTACGCGGGGCTCATCCCCACGATCCAGAAGTCCTTCCTGTCGAAAGACGTGGATGCGATGCAACCGCACATTCGCGCCTTCGTGGAGCGGGTGATCACCTTCTCCACCTGCCCGGACTGCGACGGCACCAGGCTGTCCGAGGCCGCCCGCTCCTCCAAGATCGCGGGAAAGAACATCGCAGACTGTTGCGCCATGCAGATCAGCGAGCTCGCCCAATGGGTGAGCGGCCTGCGCGAGCCCTCGGTGGCACCTCTGCTCTCTTCGCTGCGCTACGTCCTCGACTCGTTCGTGGAGATCGGCCTCGGATATCTCTCACTGGATCGGCCGGCGGGCACGTTGTCGGGAGGCGAGGCGCAGCGCACCAAGATGATCCGTCACCTTGGATCGTCGCTCACCGACGTCACCTACGTGTTCGACGAGCCCACCATCGGGCTGCACCCCCACGACATCCAGCGCATGAACCAGCTGCTCTTGCGCCTGCGCGACAAGGGCAACACCGTGCTGGTCGTCGAGCACAAACCCGAGACCATTGCGATCGGCGATCACGTCATCGATCTCGGCCCCGGGGCAGGCGCCGCGGGAGGCCAGGTGGTGTTCCAGGGCTCGGTCGAGGGGCTCCGGCAAAGCGGCACCCTCACTGGGCGCCACCTGAGCGACCGCGCGTCGCTCAAGCCGCTTGTGCGCGCTCGTTCGGGGGTGATGAAGGTGCGCGGTGCGCGAACGCACAACCTCAAGGGCGTCGACGTCGACATCCCGCTCGGCGTGCTGGTGGTGGTGACGGGCGTGGCCGGCTCGGGCAAGAGCTCCCTCATACGAGGCTCGGTCGAGAACCGTGCGGGCGTCGTCTCGGTCGATCAAGCAGCGATCCGCGGCTCGCGCCGGAGCAACCCAGCCACTTACACGGGCGCGCTCGATCCCATCCGCAACGCCTTTGCCAAGGCCAATGGCGTGAAGCCCGCCTTGTTCAGCGCGAACTCCGAGGGCGCCTGCCCCGGCTGCAACGGCGCTGGCGTGGTCTACACCGACCTCGGCGTGATGGCTGGCGTCAGCACCGTGTGTGAAGATTGCGAGGGCAAACGCTTTCAGGCGTCGGTGCTCGAGCACAAGCTCGGCCAGCTTCACATCGCCGACGTCTTGGCGCTCTCGACGCGGGACGCGCTGGCCTTCTTCGGCCCAGGCAAGACGCACACCCCGGCCGCGCACGCGATCCTGCAGCGCATGAACGACGTCGGTCTCGGTTACTTGAGCCTCGGTCAGCCGCTGACCACGCTGTCTGGCGGCGAACGGCAACGGCTCAAGCTCGCCGCCCACATGGGCGACGACGGCGGCGTGTACGTGCTCGACGAGCCCACCACGGGCTTGCACTTGGCTGACCTTCAGCAGCTGCTCGGCCTGCTCGACCGTCTGGTCGACGCCGGCAAGTCCGTGATCGTGATCGAGCACCACCTCGCCGTCATGGCCCACGCAGATTGGATCATCGACCTCGGCCCCGGCGCAGGGCACGACGGTGGCCGCGTCGTGTTCGAGGGCACACCGGCCGATCTGGTCGCTGCCAAGTCCACGCTCACCGGCCAGCATCTCGCGGCGTTCGTCGCTGGCCCCAGCACCAAGAGCCGCCGGCGCTGAGCGCCCGATTGTCGCTGGCCGCAGGCAGCGCTCTCGGCGACGATGCGCCCGTGAGCTTCATTCGCGAGAAGATCGCATCGATCGGCCTTTTCTTGCTCTTGGCAGGCGTGATCTCGGGCGTCTTGCAGTTGATCGGCTTCGAGCTTCGCATCTTTCGGGCCCTGAACGAGCAGCCGCCGCTCGTGGCCTGGGGGGTGCGAGGGGGAGCCATCGCTGTGGGTGCGGTGCTGATGCTGCTTGGTCCCAAGTCGCCCGAGGCCCAGCCCGAGGCGCCTGCCCCCACGCCCCAGTCGCTCGGTCAAGACCCCCGTGTGCAATGGTTGCTTGCCTGGGCGTACCAACAGCTGGGGGCGACCCTGACCCCGCAACCCGGAGGCGCTCGCATTGCCCACGTCGCGTTTTGGAATGCTCAGAGCTTGCCCGTGACGGCTGCCGATCCCGGCGTGGCGAAGACGATCCTGTACGTGGACAACTTTCGCCAGGCGCGCTGGGTGGTGATCGGTGACCTCTCGACGCGCAACCCCGAGGTGCACCCCTGCCCGCCGGACGCGTGGGCATACAACGTGCCGAGCTGAGGCTCCGCGCGGCGTTCGAGCCCGAACCGAGTGCCTGGCCACGCGAAAGAGAATCAGATGATGCGCATTGCCGTGTGTGGAGGACAGGAGCTGTACGAAGACGGGCCTCGGCTCTACTTCGTCGATCGCGGCACGAGCATCGTGTCGACCATGATGTTCGTCGCTGCGCTGTTCACGCTCATCCCCCTGGGCAACGGCGTCGCGCAGCTGGCCATGGGCAACGTGATCGCAGGCGCGGTTCTGTGCGGCGTCGGGGCGCTCTGCGGCGCCGGGCTCTGGGCGCTCGCGGGGGCGCGGCGCAAGTCTGCCGCGCGCCCGGTCGCCGACTTCATTCAGCTGGTGCTCGATCGCCAGGCAGGGCTCGTGACCGATCGCGACGGTCGGCCCTTGGCACCGCTCCAAGGAGTCATGTTCCGGCGCGCGTTTCAGGCCACCTCCTCGTCGCGTGCGCTCGAGATCTGCTACGGAGGGCAGTCGGTCGCCGTCGCTCGTGGCAACCCGTTCGCAGGGTCGATCGAGGGCTTTGCGGAGGCGCTGCGCACACGCGGCTTCCACGTATCGTGAGGCGCGCGCGGCGGGAGCCGAGATCCGGCAGCGGCGCGTACACCCAGTGACCGACCGGATCTGCTCCGCACACGCTCCATTCGCACACCTCGGTCGCGGAACCGCCGCCCGACGACGACGTGCCCCCGTCCGCTGCGACACCTCCTCCGCCCTATGATCCGCCCTCTCCTCCGTGTGCCCCGCCCTCTGCCGCGCCGGCGTCCGCGCTCGGGGTCGAGGTCGCGCAGCTGGTGGTGACAACCAGCAGACCCATTCCGAAGATCTTCATGTCGAGCCCTTTCGCGTCTGCTTGTCCCCCGAGGCTCGAGTTGCGACCACTTATTCGACCTTCATCCTCTCGATCACGATCGCGTGGCGGATGGGCGTTCGTGGCTCGACGAGCTCGAGCGCTCCGCCGACCTGCTCGGCCCAGCCAACCGACGGCCCACCGTCGAGGTTGAGCGCGCCCTCGCAGCCACACGCCACCAGCTCGTGGGCGAGCTCGAACAGCGTGGGTCCGGCGGAGGCATCGTCGGCGACGCGGTGGACGAGCTCCAGCGTGCGACCTCCGTCTCGCAGGCAGAGCGCCATGCGCGCCGCGCGGCGGCCGTCGTCCCGGCGAATGTTGACCTGGCCGTCCACCACCAGCCGCGGCCTGGCCTGCACCGCGAAGTCTACTCCTTGCTCGTCGAAGGTCTCCGCTGCGCTGAGCCGCAGATGCTTGTCTCGCAGCCACACCACACCGCCCCCCAGCGCACGGTCGAGCGGGCTGAACGCCCTTCCCTCCGAGACCGCGAGTCCAACGGGGCGTCGCGCGCCGTCGAAGAACCCGCCGTTCACGGCCACCAGAAACGTCGCCGCGGGTAGCGCCTCGATCGCCGGTCGAAACGCGCCGCTATCACCCAGGTCGAGGATGCGCACCCGCACGCCTGCGACGGGGTAGCGATGCCGTGAGCGGTCCGCAGGCGACGAGCACCCCGTCACCACGAGTGAAGAGGCCACACCGAGCCAGGTGCGTCGCAGCATGCAAGCGACGTGTAGCGTCCGTCGATGACGAGCGTGCGGCGCCGGGCGGGAGCTTCAGAGGCATCGCCGTGGCGAGCTCGTGGCAGGCAGCCCTAAGCGCGGATCAGCTGCGACCCAGTTGCATTCGCTCGGCTCCCCCGAGCGAACCAGAGGAAGGATCAGCAGCCCGAGATTCCCAGCGAGCCGAACGGACGTGTTGTTTGATTCACCTGGCAAGCCAGATGAGCTCAGCCGGCTCGCCAGGTGAATCAGAAAGCAAGACTCTCCAGTGCCCTCGAGAGCTCAAGCGGAGGAGGAGAGATTCGAACTCCCGGACGACTTTCATCGTCGGCGGTTTTCAAAACCGCCCCGTCGGCTCGCCGCCGGATCGGCAAGAACGAGCCGAATCACCGCTTGATCGTACGCTCTTGCGGACGCGCGGCTCAACCCGCGTGACGCGTGTTTCCACCGGGTTACCATCGAACTCAGGTTGAACCGTCAGAAGGCCGGGCACCCCCGCGTCGTTTCGGGGCGCCCCGTACCCAGCGAGACGTCCCGCCATGCCCACCCTTGAGGAAATGCTTGCGAGCGCGAACGGATGGTTCTTCCTGAAGGAGTTCTTCTTCTCGAACACCAAGTTCGCCCCACCGGGACGGAGCGAGCTCGAGCTGGCGGACGGCATCGTCTTGTTCGAGAACGTCCTGATCGTCTTCCAGGCGAAGGCGCGAGAGAAGCCGACCTCCGACCCGATCGCTGAGACAAAGTGGTTCGAGAAGAAGGTCGTGGGCGCCGCCGTCAAGCAGGTGAACGACACGCTGACGTACCTCCGCGAGCACAACATCGTTCTGCGGAACGATCGCCGCGACGAGGTCGCGCTGCCGCGCGGGCTCGCAGGTCTGCGCATCCTGAACCTCGTCCTCTACGAGCCCGGCTCGTCGCTGCCGACCGCCCTTCGGCTGCGCAAGGGGAGGTTGAGCGAGACAGCCGGGATGTTCGTTCATTTTCTCCCCGCTGACGAGTACAGCCGGGTCCTTGGCACGCTGGTTACCCTCCCGGAGATCCTTGACTACTTCGACCATCGCCTCACCTGCGCGATGAAGCTGGGCGCTGACCTCGATGCGCTTCCCGAGAAGGCACTCGTCGGGCACTACTTGAGGGGAGCAGACGACCTGCCTACAAGTGCGGACTCGAAGACGGTGGACGCGATGGTCCACGACGATGACGCCTTCGGCATCGGGCGGATCCTTCAGAATTTTCGCGAGCGATCGATTGCGGACAACCCAAGCCTTGGAACGACGTACTACGCGATCCTCGGCGAGCTCATGAAACTGAAGCGATCGATGCTCCGAGCCTGGAAGGAGCGCTTCCGGTGGGCGTGGGACGCGTGCGGCAAGGACGTTGAGCTTCCCACGCGGATGAACTTGGGTACCGGCTGCGGGTTCGTCATGATTCCGGTCCCAGACGGCATGTCGCCACGACCAGCACTTGAGAATTTCACGCACGCGGCCAAGTACGACCTGAAGGTCGATCGCTGCATCGGCATCACTTTCCGACGAGATGGCGCATCGCGCCTGCTGGACTGGATGTTCGTGGACGCACCGTGGGCTCACGACGCCGAGATGGAGGCCGCGCTCGCCGAACGGTTCCCGTTCCGGCCATCAAGGATCGAGGCGGCCCCCACCTACCTCTTCGCGTCCCGATGAACCGGCGGGCCGCGTTCGGCGGCCACCATCTCCGTGGCTGCTCTACGGCAGCTGGGTCACGCTGCGGTTCTGCTTCCTGCCGACGTGCCAGACGAAGCACACGACGTCCCCCGACGCGGGGTTCGACGGATGCTTTGCGAGGAGTTTGGTCTTCATCCCATCCGGCCATTCGGCCACCGCGGGCGTGACGACGGGCACGGTTGGGGTCTTTTTCCATGCAGCTCGCCAGGGCCCCTGGGAGCCTCCAATATTAATGGTCAACGCTGGGCCAACTGTTGCTGGCAGGACAACCGGGCTGAACTTCACGCGACCACCCCCGCCGCCAACGTTGAACTCCGCGTTGAACACCTTGTCCTCAAGGTGGCTATGCTCGCCCGCAATGAGGAGCCAGCGATCCGTCTTTCGGTTGGGAGTGTGAACCAACTCCAGCCGAACGAGGTCATCGAGAATCTCCTGCTTCATCTCGCGCCTTCCGTTGATCCACTTCGTTTCGACCGCGAGCTCGATGACGCCACCGGCGCCCTTCTCCACGAAGTCGATCCAGGCATCCTTTAGCAGTGGATGCGGTACTTCGGGTGTAACCTCGCGAGAGCCGGTAGCGGCAAGAATCTGCCCAAGCGGTTGGGATAGGCTTGCCTCTGACAGGAGGCGGCCACGCTTGCACGCCATCTCAAACTGCACCCAGGACGAAACGCCTCGGGCGACAACTTGGGCTCTGGTGGACATGACGCATATGTTACGTACCGCAAGAATCGGCGTCTTCTCCGTCGAGCCTTGGCGTTTACGGCGCACGGCCTGCGAGACGTGCTCACACAACCCGCAGTCGGCAATTCCTTCAGCGGAAGCGTCGTCCTTCGCCGGGCACCGCGCACGCGGCCTTTTTCGTCAGCCTCTCTGAGAGCGCGGCGATCGCCTCACGCTGCGATGTCTCGTCCGTCGCGGCGTACCGCTGCGTCACGTGCAGGTGGAGATGCCCGGCGAGCTTCTGAACGTCGGGAGCAGGGACGCCCGCCCGGAAGCACTCGGTGACGAAGAAGTGCCGGAGGTCGTGCACACGCGCGGTGGGGAGCTGGGCCTTCTTGAGCACCCTTTGGAACGCGTGAAGGAGGCTCCCTTCCGCCCAGGGTTCGCCACGGCTGGACACGGTCAACGCATCCGTGGGCTTGTGGCGCCTTCGAAACGCTTCTTCGATGAGGGACTCGAGCTGCTCGACGATCGGGATGGCGCGCTCGTGACCGGACTTGGGGGTGTCGGCGATGCCACGGCAGATCGACTGCCGCACGAGGATGAGCCCGCGATCGCGATCGACGTCGATGAAACGAAGGCCACGGATCTCGCCCGACCGCAGGCCTGCGTAGGCGGCGAGCGCCATCGGAAGGCGTGCGCTCTCGTAGGCCGTCTTCAGGACGAGGGCGACATCCTCGGGGCGAGGCGGTTGGATCACCTTGCGAGGCACAGGTCGCAGAGGTGGTAGCTCGGGCATGGTCACCAGTTCGCCGTTCACCTTCGCGAACCTCAGCACCGAGCGCAGCGCGATCTCCACGTTGTTCACGGTCGAGACCGCATGGTCGGCGTCGAGCGCAGACCGGAGCTTCGTGACGTCGGCGTAGACGATCGACGCGATCGCCCGGGCGCGAAACCGAGGGAGCAGGTGCGCCTCGAAGTTGACGTCGTAGCCGCTCTTGGTCGTGTGCTTCTTGGTACTGTTCTCCCTGTAGAAGGCCACGGCCTTCTCGAAGCTCCAACCCTTGGGTTTCGGAACCTTTACTGCATCAGGTTCAGTGGGGACCCGTCCCGTCCTCACGGCCTCGGTGTAGAGCCGGGTCGCCTCCTGTTCGGCCGCACTCTTGATCTGGACGCGCGCGTCCCGGCGATAGCGCTGCATCACGCCGTTCGTGTTCGGGTAAAGGAAATCGACGACGTATACCTTCCGGCCGCGCCGGCTACGCGTCTTGAGGGGCGCAGACATCAGCGGCTCACCGGTGAAGCCCAGCCCGGAGGAAGTTGGACCTTCCAGAGTCGGGCGAACTTGCGACCACGAACGCCGTCAATCTCGGACTCGACGTGGCCCTCGGGCGTGCGCTTTGCGGCGCGCTCCAGCTTCTTGCGGAGGCTCTCGGGGTCTTCGTCGAGCAGCTCGGCGGCTCGTTGAATGCCCAGCCACAAGGCACGGTCCGAACGCCCCGAGTGCCGCCCGCGCGCGTTGGCGGTCGCCACGGGCAACAGGGCCGCGAGTCCCTGGTCTTCGAAGGGCTCGAGCTTCACCCCGAGCCGGAGTGCGAGCCCGCGAAGTCTCAGGAGACCCGCGCCGACGCGCTGGAGTCGTGTCTCGGCGTCCGCCAGGATCGACTCTGCCGTCGAGAGCTCGGCGCCGAGCATCTCGGTCACCGCCAGCACGCGGAGCTTCGCCTCCGGCTCGGATTCCAACCGGGCGGGCGCCGTGGACTCCAGAACCCGGTCATCCGGCGTGGTGACCATCGGAGCCTCTCGCCGCGAAGGTTCGAACGACATGCTCGGCTCTACGCTTCGCGACCACGCGAAATGAACCCGAACCCCACCGGGAACAGCCGGTCCGGCGAGCGGTGTTGGGGGCCATCGTGGCCGAAGCCGTGAGGTCTGATTCGAGGCAAGGAGCACCCATCGTGGTGCTCCTAATACACCGCGGCGACGTCGGCCGACGGCCGCGCGGAAACGTCAGCGCCAACCTTCGGTGTAATTACCAAAGGTGAACGACTCTCCGAGATCTGACCCCAGCAACGAGCGCCTCGAAACCGAACCGTGGTTCGTTCCGGCCTCCGCCATCGAGGTTCCCCCCGAGGAGGGCCGATGGCTAGTGGATGGTCTTCTTGGGTCCGAGGGCGTCGCCGTGATCGGAGGAGACCCGAAGCTCGGGAAGAGCTGGCTGGTCTCGCACCTGGCGGTGGCGGTCGCGAGCGGGCTGAACTGCCTCGACCAGTTCCTCGTTCACGACCCCGGCTGCGTACTTGTTGTCTCAGCCGAGGGCCCGCCCTGGATGGCGACGGACAGGCTCCAGCACGTCGCCAGACACATGGGGCGGGACCTCGCGTCGCTGCCCATCCAGGTCATGGCACGCCGGGTTCCGCAACTCGACGGGCCCGCGGATCAGAACCGGCCCCTCCGGGAGGTCGAGCGGCTGAAGGCGAAGCTGCTGATTCTCGATCCGCTCGCGCAGATGCATTCCGCGGACGAGAACAGCGCCCAAGGGCTCGCGTCAGTGCTCAACTACATCAACCTCGTCCGCCGCAGCACCGGCGCCTCCGTGGTTCTGGTTCATCACGTTCGCAAAGGCGCCCGAGGTCGGGGCGGCAGCCGGCTTCGCGGATCATCCGCAATTCACGCGTGGCTCGACAGCGGACTCTACCTTGCGGCACGCGATGAGGACGCCGAGCTGACAGTCGAGCAGCGCTGTGGTCCCTCCCCCGACCCGATGCTTCTGCGACTCGTTACCTCCGGCTCGCACCACCATCTCGAGATCCTGGACCCCGATCTGCAACCGAGTCGAGAGGCGGACACACCCGCGGCCCTCAAGTCTCGGATCCTCGCGCTGTTGGAGGAGAACCCCGATGGCCAACTCCCGCGCCACGTGATGCGCGGGATGCTCGGCGTGAAGAACGAGCGCCTCTCCGAGCCGCTGCGTCAGCTCGAGGCCGAAGGTCAAATCGCCCGGCATGCGCGCGGGATCGGGCTGGCGCGGAAGTAACCGGCGTTCCCGTTCCGGTCTTCATAGGGGGCCAGGAACGGGAACGGCAACTTCAACGCACCGCCAAGCCCCGTCGAAGCACGGGAGTTTCGGATTTTGGCCGGCAATTTTCCGACCCACAGAAAATTTCGAGGCGCGGCCCATCGAGATACGAAGGATTTTCGACGTCACCGTGCGCTGCGTACACGCGAGTTCATCCATGCGCTACGGCAGCCTCTCGACTGGGGAGCAGGATAATCACGCGGTTCCCAGCGGCGGCAGCGAAACGCACTGGACGACCAAGAAAGAGTCGGCGTCGCGGCATTGGGGTCGCACGCCGGTGTAATTGGGATCATGGGCCCGCTCCGGCGCGGGTCCCTTACCCAAGGAGAAATCATGGAGAACCTCGGCGACATCCCGATTGTGACCAACCCCCACACCGTTACCCGCGAGGCCCGGGATCGAGAGACGATTCTGGCGGAGCTCGAGCGCCACGAGATTGAGATCGCACGACTTCGTGCTCAGCTTGACGAACTCGACGACGGAAGCGACGGCCACAACGTCACCAAGTACCTCGAAGCCATCATCGCGGCTGGGAACGCGCCGGTTCCGCTGGCTGCGTCGTGGGTCCATCAGCAGCCGTCGAATGGCGTGAAGTTCGGACAGTTTTCGGTCGAGTGGGGGGACCGCGTTCGGTTGGCCGGAGTGGCCGCGGCGGCGGCGAGCGTTGCCGCATACGCGGAGCGTGGCGTCGTCGAGCCTGGCGTCACCCCGAGCGACTACGTGAAAGGTCTCCTCATGATCGACCCCGCCATCTGGCGCATGGCACAGGCCGGTCGCCCGTTGCACGAGCTTTGCCGCGACGCCCTCGTGCGCTGCGTCAGCGACGAACGCTTCGCTGGCGCGGATGCGGAAAACGCCGAGGACCTTCTCGAGACCCTCGACTCCAACGGTTGAAGGAAACGTAGGTGGCGTCGATGGAAGCTCTGAGCTTTCCTGCCGAGAGCGGCTACACGTCGGCCACGAGTCTTCGGGCTCGTGGCTGGACGGATGCTGGAATCCGCAGATTTCTGGGTCAACCGGATTGCATCGAGGAGTTCAAGGTCTACGGACGTGGCTGGTGCACGCGGCACCTCTACCTGAGCGCTCGGGTCCGCGAGATCGAGCAGTCTCCCGAGTTTGCCGGGTGGCATGCGAAATCCCAACGCCGCAAGGCGAGTGCGCGACGCGCGGTCCACGTGCGCGAGGCGAACATGGTCCGTCGCATGGAGGACGTAGAGATCACGATCCAAGGCGGGTGGACGGAGGACCAGATTCGGGCGCTGGCCCTACGCACCCACGGAGGCAACTACCAAGGGAACCCCGGTCCGTTCACGTGGTCGGCGCGCACGGCAAGAAACTGCATCCGGCACAACCTCACGAACTACGAGATGCTTTGGGGCCTATGCAACCGCGGCGCTACCGGACGCGAAGCCTACGAGGTGCTGCGCCGTCGCGTCGATGCGCTCATCGACACGACGTACCCGGAGTTCGCGGAGAGCGGCTGGGCTGCTGAACCGCGTCCGGCTCCGGACGCCGGCAAGTAGCATCACGTGCGGCTGGGAAGCCGGGTTCATTTTCACCCGGCCCGCTTCGTACACGTGGGGCATGATGGAAGCTGTCGCCACCGAAGCGCACCCGCCCACCACCTCGACCGACTCCCCCGGGTCTGTTTCGTACGAAACACAAAGTCCGACGGAGGCCCAGTACGGGGCGTTCGCGCGGATCTTTGGGTTCTTCAACGACCGCCTCTTCTCGGGTGCCCTCCCGCCGGTCATGTTGACCTTCAACCGTCGGAACGGCACGCGGGGTTACTTCGTCTCGGAACGCTGGGCGCGTCACGACGACGGCGAACCCTTCGGCGAGATCGCGCTCAACCCGGATCACCTGCGCGAACGCACGCCCAAGGAAACGGCCTCGACGATCGTCCACGAGATGGTGCATCTGTGGCAGCACGTGTACGGAGAGCCGTCGCGTAGCGGTTACCACAACCACGAATGGGCTGACCGCATGGTGGACGTCGGGCTGATGCCGTCGAACACCGGGCAGCCGGGCGGCAAGCGCGTCGGGCAACGCGTCACCCACTACATCATCGAGGGCGACCTGTTCGACCGCGTCTGTTACCAGCTCCCCGCGGACTGGTTTCTTCCCTTCGCGGCCGCGCCACTCGGCGACCCACCTTCCAAGCGAAGCGCCCGAGCGAAGACGACGTTCGTCTGCCCTGATTGTGGGACCAAGGCGTGGGCCAAACCCGACCTTCGGATCGCTTGTGTGGAGTGCGACGCCGAGATGAGCGTGAAACCTTAGGTCGAGGCGCCCGCCTCGGCCTCGGCGCGCTCCATCGCTTCGATGGCCTCCAAGGCCTGCTCGAGCGGTGTGCGTTGGAGCACCCCGTTCCCGTCGAGGCGAGTGCCGTCGGCGTACCCCCAATTTCCGCAGTAGCCTCGACGGAGCCCGAGACCAGAGAAGACCGCACCCAACAGCTCGGCCTCGAAGTCCGCCATCTGGTGCCCCCTTTTCTTCGATCCAAGCGTGAAGGTCGTACGCATCTCGATGGTGACGAACGGACCATGCGGGTAGACCCGCGTCACGGTCGTCCCGTCGATCTCCACCCGAAATCCCTCGGCCTCGCGGGGCATCGCCACCCGATGCTTCAGCGACTCGGGGATCCGGCACAGAACGCGTTCACGCACCGACATCCAACGCAGCTTCTGGATCATCATATAGTCCTCCAGGCTGCTCCATACACCGCGCCGAAAGCCCAAGCTGACAACCGGTGGGCGGTTCCATCGATCTCCAACGGGGTGCCCAGGCCGAGCTGCGCGATGACCTCAGGGATGAGCCAAGCCACCGCTATGCCGGCGTTGTGTGCTGCGGCGAAGTGCTGGGCGTAGACTCTTGGCGTCCCTGCAGGTCGAAGAACGGGACGGGTCGGTGATGCCCGACACGAGCAGGAAGTTCGCTCCGCCGCTCGACTCCTGAATGATCATGACTTGCTCCAAGGGTTCACCTCGAACAACGATGACCTGGTCCACATGAGCGACGCTGTTCAGAAGATTCGACGCGCGATCCTCCAGGACTACGCCAAGAGCATCGGCCTCGACGAGGACGCCAGATACTTCGGTGGCGCACGGCTCCGTCCCGTCGTACCGCTCGATGCGGCGATTGGCGGTGTCTTCATCGTCGGCGCCTACCCCTCCGCCCGCTTCGAGACGGTCGGCAGGGAGAACGACGTGCCGGTGGGGGACAACCTCGGCCCGTTCGAGCCCGAGCGCTACTTCGACGGGGCTCGCGTCCGCGTTCAAGCCTCAGCCGCGGAGCTGAAGACCTTCTACTTGGACCCTCTCGGTCTCGAACGCGGGCACTGCTGGATCACCGACATCGTGAAGGTGTTCTTGTTCAAGGACAGGCATCGGGAGAAGTACGAGCGGCTGGGTGTCGCTCCTCCGCCCGGCTACGAACGCGAGCGTTTCGAGGAGCTCGCGATCAAGTCTCTCCCGTGGATCGAGCAGGAGCTGGCAGTCGCTCGCCCGAAGCTGGTTATCACGCTGGGCGCCGAGATCGCCGGCCTGCTCCAAGGCGTCAGCAACCCCCAAAAGCGGAACGGTTTGCTCGGGCCGGTGCCGACGAAGCTCCAGATCGGCAAGATCGAAGTGCCCACAGTCCACCTGGCGCACCCCGGCATCATCATGCGCCGGGGTGATGATGCCAGGAATCCGTGGCCCCAGCTTCATACCAACGAGCACATCCCCAAGCTGCGCGCTTTCCTGCTCACCGCAGGCACACCGCGGCAGTGATCGAGGTTCAGTCGTCGTCCAAGGCGTCGCGCTCGGCTGCCTCCTCGCATTCTCGACGATGTCGGGACGCAACCAGGGCGCTGCCCTCGAGCGTTCGCGACGTCGAGTAGCCGAGCCGGACGCGAACATTCCCCCCATCGATAACGGTCCGCCCCTCCCGCTCATCCTTCCAGACCCGCAAGGGGGCGATCGACTCTGCGGGGTACTCATCGATCCACAAGTGAACCATGTTTCCGCCGCCGATATTGGCGATGACCTTCCGGCTTGTTCCATCGGAGCTATGCAGGAGCGATGCGCTCCTGCACATCTCGAGCTCGAACACGACGTGCGGGCCGATGTGGAGGTCGCGTCCGAGCAGATCGTTCAGAAGCGAGCGAAACTCCGCATCCGCCGCACGGTCGCGCCGAAGCTTGGGAAGCTCGACGAACTTTCCGGCTGGATGAAGCGCGCTCACTAAACCACGGAGATCGTCCACCGTTACGGCGATGCGGTGACCGGTCTCCTCTTCCAGCACTCGCTCTTCGTTCTCCAAATCGAGCACGCCTCCCGTGCCGTATGGGTTCATGCGCGCGGCCACTTCGTGGAGCTTCGCCACCAGCGGCTCCACCGACGCGACATCGATCGGCTCGTGGTGGCGGACAACAGCATCGCGCATCGGAGGGCGGGGCCCGGCCGTGAGGACTCGGTCACCACGAACCCACAGGAACCCGGCCGCCGCGGTGGACGTCGTCCATGGGGCCGAGAGGCGTTCGGTCGCCCAGGAAAGCACCGCCTTCTTAAGCGCCTCGGGAGAGGGGCCCGTCCGCCAGCGTTCTACGAGCCAGTCGAGCCGAAACGAGGGCGGCCGGCCGCTTTCGTCCGCATCTCTGATGACCTCGACCCATGGCATCTCGAAAGGCGCTAGGTCTCGCCTCGACCAGCCGTCTTTGCGTGCCGCCTCGGCGATGCGGCTGCGGTAGTGCTTCTCCGCCTCTGTGTCGGGCATCATGGGTGTCCCATCGGCGTCGCGGAGAAGGGGCGGGATCGCTGGAGTCAGCTCCGGGGCGGCCGCGAGGACGAAGCCGCGTTCCGCAGGCTCCACCGTCGTGGTTTCGAGCCCGGCGCCTTGGAAGAAGTCGCGATCTCGGGGGTCGGCGATCACCACCAACGGCTTCCAGGACTTCTGCGCGAGGTTCCGCACCGCATCCCGTACGTCCGGAGCGGTGGCTTCACCGTTCGTCGGGCGAACCCGAAACAACGCGCCCGACTGCGACCCGCGCCGAAGCAGGAACGCTCGTTGCGCGTCGGAAAGCCGGGGGTGGAGCAGAAGGGTAGGCGTGTTCATCGCCACTTGGAAGGCCTGCTCGACCGACGCCACCTCGACCCCCAGCGCGGTCGCCAGCGCCCGTCTGCGCTCCCTGCCCTTCTTCTCGTCGGCCAAAAAATCGAACCCGTCCCGCTCCGCGTTCAGGAGCTTCGAGATTCGGGATTCGTAGGTGCTCGGTTCGCCCGTGCCCGCCGCCGCGTGCCACTCGAACGCGAGCTGCTTCTGCTGCCAACCGAGCGACGTCAGCCGGTCCGCGATCATCTGAAGAAACTCCATCGATACCTCCGGCGACCAGCGTGGGTTGCCGGTAACCCGTTGGCGAGCGGCAACCGATTGCGCGCAAGAACGCCTACCGGCCCTGGGTCGATTCCCGGATTTTGGGGTGTGGCCGGCAAGCCGGCGTTGCCCTGTTCATTTCTGGTGCATGTCGCTCGTAGAGCCGTACATGGTCACGCCCAAGAAGCTACGGGCGGCGCTTTACGCGCGCGTCTCGACGAGCGACCAGAATCCGCGGATGCAGATCGACGAACTGCGCGAGCTCGCGGCCCGGCGCAGCTACGACGTTGTCGGAGAGTTCGTCGATCACGGCGTCAGCGGCACCCGCGATCGGCGACCCGAGCTCGACCGGCTTCTCGCCCTCGCCCATCGCGGCAAGGTGGACGTCGTCGTTTGCTGGCGCTTCGACCGGTTCGCCCGGAACCTCAAGTTCCTTCTCCTCACTCTCGACGACTTCAGGGTTCGCGGCATCGACTTCGTAAGCCTCCAGGACAACATCGACACCTCCACCCCGACGGGGAGGCTCGCCTTCGCGATCATTGGCGCCGTCGCCGAGATGGAGCGGGAGATGAACCGCGAGCGGACCCGGAGCGGGATCGCCGCGGCTCGCCGACGAGGCGCGCAGATCGGCCGGCCCCGTGTTCGCGTGGACGTGAAAGCTGCTCGCCAGCTCCTTGTGGAGGGGCTCTCGATCCGCGCTGTCGCGAAGAGGCTGGGGGTTGGGGCGAGCACCCTCACCCGAGCGCTTCGATCGACCGCCCCAGAAATGCCCGTGGATCCGGACCTCGACAGCCCCCAAATTCCCGAAGAAAGAGACCCCTCTGGGATCGTCGTGTGAGTGCGCCGAAAGCGAACGTTATTGGGGACGCCTTCAGGCGGCGACTACCAGCGGAAGTCTCGTGTCCAGGTACCATCGTCGCCGTACGCGAGACTGCGCGGCAGACCGAACGTTTGCCAAAGGGCATCGAAGATCGGCCTCAGCGTCGTCGATGGTTCGACGCTTGGGTCCTCGACGACGATGTCGGGAAGCGTCACGACGTCTCTGGTGACGACGGGCCGCCCCCCACGACCTCGCAGCGGCGAGGGACATAGCCCGTGTCCCCTAACACCGACCAGGCTGAGCAAGACCGCAACCGGCCCCTCCAGCCCGATCTCCTGGAAGGCCTTGGTGTACCGCTGAAACGTATCGACGATCTCAACCTCCCACGCCCACACGTTCATGACGGGAAGACCGTCCACTTCATGGTTGTTTGCAGCGACCGCTTCGACGCTTCCCGACCGGAGGAACTGCACATAGCCAGTCGTGCCCTTCTGGCCTCCGTCCACGCCAACATGGCCATCGGCGTTGAACTGGCCGCCGCGGAGCGCTCCCCCAAGAGCCGGCGGTGCGAGCTTGGCCCAGGCTTGGAGGTCGGCAAGATGTCCGCGGCCCATCGCCACCAAGGGAATCATGTGAAGCACGATGCGTGAGCCAGGCCCAAGCTCGACGGGCGTTTCACCCGAAGCGATCGCCGCGAGGCGCTGGTCCCGGAAGCGACGGATGCGCGCAGGCAATTCTTCTCCCTCGAGAAACGCGCTGCGAATCTCGGCGACGTCCAGTGGATACTTGCCTGCACTCGTGCGTGCGTAGAAGCGGGAGTCGGCGGTCGCGACCATATGGGGGCCCATCCAACTCTGCTTGATCACGAGCACGAGCACCTGCTTCCCCGGCTCGATCTCGGAGACATGGAAGCGGTGCGCAGGTAGACGGGGCTCCACGCCAGTCCTCAGCCACTGCTCGAGCCGGAGCTGTTCAGCATCGAGATTCGCGCCGCCGAGACCGACGATCTCCTCGGGCACGCCGGTATTCTTGCCAGCGGCGTCCTTCTCCTCCGCGACCCCGAACACGATCACACCACCGCCGGAGTTCGCGAACGACGTCACGTCGGCGAGGAACTCCTTCTTGGCATCATTGCCCGAGGTGGGTAGCTCGCGTTTGTAGTCCAGGTGGCGTCCTTCTCTCGCCTTGCCCGTGATGAGCGCCGCGATCTCTTCCTTGGTGACCCGTCCGAACTTCAGCGGAACCATGAGGACCCCCACGATACTCGACGACGGACGCGTCAGGACTCCCAGAATCGATTCGCGTCACGCGTGGAAGCGACAATGCGAACGCCGACCTCAGGCTTCCGCGTCCTGAGGTCGCGTAGCAAGACGAGTGGCTCCGCCTGGAACGGATCTGTCTCTGCACCGCTGAGGATCGCCGTCATGCGTTGCATGCAGAATCGCGCGATCACGTCCGCGGCCTGGATCCCGCGACAGGCCCGTGAATCCGAGAACTCCAGAGAAACACGCCCTGCCACCGACCAGTCCTCTACCTCCGACGCCTTCGTACCGGCCGTTGCTTCGACGACCCGATCCGAGATCGCCTGAAGCTGCTCCACGGCCGCTTGGATGGCCGGGGCGAACTGGAGCTGCTGATCGTGCACGATGTGGATTCCTGGGTGCAGGGCCGCGTGCTGGTTCACGCGACCGATGAGACCCGTGATGGCGTTCACGTGGGGCAGCATGCCGAGCACGCCGGTGCGACCACCCTCATCTGGAGGAGGAAGGAACCCGGAGAGCTCGCCCCGCCCTTGAACGGCTGCACGAAGGCAAGCCTCGATTCGATCGAGCACCCTAAACTCGCGCTCCTGGTGCGGACCCATGACCAGCTTCGCCCGAAGCAGCGCGGACACGAAGCCTTGAACGAAGGCATCGAACGTGGCCAGATCCCGCGCGCGGGCGAACTGGGCGTAGGCAACGGCCACCGCAGCATCCACGTGGTCCGTGAGGACGTCTGCAAACGCGTTGGCGAGCGCCTTCTCGCGAAGGGGGTCGAAGCGCGGACCGTGGAGCACGAACGTGACGAGGTTCGCGACCACGAAGTACCGCTTGTCCATGATCTCAGCGAAGATCGAACTCCGCTGGCCGAGCGCAGCAACGAGATCCCGCACGAATGCTGGTCGCCTACCAAGAACTCGACCCTTGGGCTCAGTGGCGGCGATCCCATGCTCTCCAAGAACCCTCTCGAAAACCTGGGCCGACACGCCCTCGCCATCATCGTCCCCGATGCCGACCAAGACGAACACGCGTTGGCCTCCAAAGTGCGAGGGATCCAAGGCCGCGTCGCCGGTGTTCCCGCTCTCGTCCACGTACAGCCTGAGGCTCCCTTGCGGTGTCCCAGGGGCCGGCCGTCGGTCACCGGTGCTCAACGGCCCGGGCATCAGGTGAAGTACCGGAACTGCGAGCGAACGCTTCGGTCTGCGCCCACGTGCTTCAGGATATCGCCCACGCGTCGAGCCGCCCGAACCGTGATCGGATCGCCGCTGTCGAATTGGGTGTTGTTGAAGTTCAGCTTGGAGAGGTCGAGCAGCTCCTTTGCAAGCTCCGCGGTGGAGGTCTCGCCATCATCCCGCGTGAACTCCAACGCTCGGGGGACGTACATCCCTGGGTAGGTCCGGAAGTAGGGAACCGTTCCCTTGAGGTAGATGATCCCCGCCCGATCGTCGAAGGTCAGCGTGGTGCCGCGGACAACGGCTGGAACCGCAGCTCTCAACAGGCGTGCTCCGGCACGCCGGACAGACACCAAATCCAGGACCTCAACCCTCTCCTCCTTGGCGGCGAGGCGGCAACCCTCAATCTCGGCGGCGTTGAAGTATGAGGTCTTGTGAACCAAGACCCGCGCCGGCATCGTGCGGTGCTCACGACGGTACGAGGCGAGACCGGTGGCGAGGAGCTTGTGCGCGTCCTCGGCCGAAAGATGAGGCGTTAGGTCCCGCCGATCGATCGTGGCGTTACCCCCTTGGACGATCAGTCCCTCGCCCCTTTCGTTGAAGACCTGAGCGACGCTGGTCGCGAGGCGGGCCCCGTCGGCACTCATGAAGAAACTCGCACCGACGTAGCAGGTGGAAAGCTCGGCTGAATGCCTCACGAGTCGCCAGGGAACGCCACCTGCCTTGTAGTAGAGAGCGGTGTGGAAGTTCCAGGCGCGCGTGGCGGGCTCTTGCAGGGTCGGCCGCCGCGCACCGCGTCCTCTCGTCGTGCCTCCTCCGTAGGTGTCCGGTCGGACGAGCTGGCAGGGAGCCGCGAGCTCGAGCGCTCGAGCCTTGAAGACGTCGTGGAAATTCGGAACGTAGCGCGGCCGGCTCGGGTCCTGTGCCTCGTCTAGCGGTGCATCCGCTGGCGCGGCGACGGCGTCCCCGAGCGCGAAGACTTCCGAGGGCGGAGCAATGACGAGCACGTTAATACTCCCGCGGCCGGCGAGATCCTGCGCGTGCTCCAAGAACAGCTCGGCGACACGCTCCATCGGCTCGGGTGAGGAGAGAGCGGTTTGGAGCTCATGCCTGGAGATCGTGCGCGTCGTGGAGTCCGAGATCGCGAGACTCGTCCCGAACACCTCGTTGCGCATTCCGGGGAATGAGGGCCGAAGCTCCCGCAGCTTCTCCTCACGCGAGGTCACCCCGTCACGACAGGACTCGATCCAGTCGCGAACTTTGTCCACGGTGGCGGTCGCGCCGACGAGCCCCACCCGGATCGGCATGGGAACGTTGGGTGCACCACGATCGAACGTCCCGTGCGCAGCAAGTCCCGCACGGATGTCGATATGTACCCCGGCGTTGGCGAACTGGAGCGGAGGCTCGGGAAGCAACTGAAGCTTCATGCGTCCTCGTCGTCCGGCATGACCGGGGCCTCTCCCTGACGATCGTCGTTCGGGATTGCTGTCGGCGCCACGCCGAGATCGGGCGCGTCGATCGAAGTGAGCTCATCGTCGGCGATGGGTTGCTCGATCTCGAACGCCGGCAGAGGGTCGAAGCGGAGCAGTCGCTGCGGTCGGCTCGGTCCGGGATCGGCGCAGAGCACGGAGCTCCAGGCCAGTACCTGACTGAGAACCGATCGATTGCCCTCGAGTCGCTTGATGCCGCTCAAGCGGTACTCATGGAGCCAGAACTTCCGCAGGCCGTCGGTGGTGAACCGGTAGGTGGGCATGATCTCCAAGAACCACTCACGCTCGACCGTGCGGAAGCGACCGTCGAACGCGAGGTGTCGAAGGTACTTCACGTCCTCCCCGTTCTTCGTCGTGTGCGTGTAGTGCTGCACCACCGTCAGCGTGCTCGAGACGCGAACGTTGCGATACCTGTGCTTACGTGGCGGATCCTCGAGTCGCCCAGCGAACATGAAGACCTTGTCGTCTCGGGCAAAGCGGACTCCAAAGATCGCGAGGTCGTCCTTTAGTGCGCCCCCAAGGAGCTGGACGAAGAGGCGACGGCGATCAGGGTCCGAGCTGTGAGACCAGTCTGTCGCATCGTGGGCTTCGACGGCGGTGGTGTCCATGACCTTCCCCAAGTACCCCACTGAAGGATCCTGGAAGCTGTAGATACACTTGTTGTGGAGCACCCAGGCTTGGGTGACGTAGCTCGTCGCGCCATCTCGCAACCGACCCCACGCCTGCTTCGCGGTACCACAAGTGGTGGGGGCTACGTAGATCGTCTTGGGGTAGTCAGCCAAACGCGCCATGTTGAGGTAAAGCGTGTCCAGACGAGGCTTCGAGCCCTCCGACGAGCCCGCGGACGACTTCGAACCACCGCCACCCCGAGCCTTCGGTTCGATCGGACGCGTTCGCAAGAACGCGCGGGTGAACGCGGCGGCACTAGCGCACGCATACCTGGTCCAGGCCTCACTTCGTTTCAGCCCGACGAGATCACTGATTCCGCGAATCGCGAGCATGAGGCAGCGTTCTCGGGCTGCGCGATACACGCCGGCCGCCTCCATCTCGATCGCCTGGAGATGGCGAGCGGTCTCAATCCACGGGAAAAGAACCTTAGGATCCTTCACGAGGCGATCGCTCGATGCGATCGCCCCTGCGGCGAACACCGGGGCTCGCACCTTGGCTCGGCGTCCGAAATGAGCCTCGAGCTTCTCCTTGAGCTCGGTCTGCCAACGTTTGGGACCGTAGAGCTGTCCAGCCTTGGACCAGGTGACCTTGGGACGGGTGGGAAGGCGGCTTGTCCACCGACCGAGGTCCCGTTCCCGGCCCGCGAGGTTTGCCACTCGGGCTTGCAACTCCTTTGCGATGGGACCGCCCGATACGTTGTATGTCGTCTTCTCGCGCGCCTTCCGAGCCTCCACCGTGTAGTCGTTCACGCGGGTGGCGATGACCACGTCTCCCAGCGTGATGTCGTCGGACGGCAGCCCCGCCGCGATCCCGACGACGATGAGCATCGTTGGGTCGAGATCGTCGAGAAGATCGCGAGCCGCATCTTGAGCCTCGCCATTTCCCTGCTCGATCTGTCGCAGGACGGCGAGCGTGTAGCGCCCGCCATCTGCGGTGTCGGCGTATCGCAGCGTGTACTCACGACGGTCACCACGATGCACCCCGGCGCTCTTGGGAAAGACGTCGAGCAAGGCCCGGAACTCGTCGTTCCTGATCGTGAGGATTCCGATGTCGATCGGAGGACGCGCCGGCTCCATGCGAATGCCATCAGCATGACCGGACCACTGAGCATCCGTCAAGATGCGCCCACGGTTCGTGGCTAGGTGGCGGATTTGTCAGTCGATCGCGGCTCGTCTCGCGTGCTCAAGCGCCCGCTGGAACGCGTCCTCGGGAATGTACGAGAAGTCGTTCATGAACCCTTTAGTTCCGTCGTAGCAGGCCGGCGTGTTGTTGACCTCGCCATCGACGAGCACGACCGGCCGCCGGAGGCGCTCGAACGTGTCGAACCGGAGGCCGCCGACGTCGCGGCGGACGTTCCGGAGGAGCCCGACGTAAACGAACCGTTCGTTCCCTCGCTGCGACCAGACGAGGACGTCCTGCCCCGAGATGAATCTGCCTTCGGCGGGGAGCACCTCGAGCGGATAGAACCCAGCGTCGGTCCAGTGCGGGAAGCCGTCGGTTTCGACGTAGTCGAGGTTCCGTCGGAGGTTCACGGTGAGCCGCTCGGTCACTTCACGTCCTCCTAGGCCAACGAGGCTACACCCGGCTCATCACCTTGTCTCCCGGCGCCGGCACTTCGGAACCACCGTCGAGACCGCTACGGGCACGTCGTCGCGTACACCGCCCTGCACTCGGCCGTGAGGATCTCCTCTTTGCCGGCGAGCCCTGTCGCCGTCGGTGGATCGTCATCGCAGTGCGCCTTCGCGCGCTTCGCGAGGTCAGCCCGCGTCGAGACCGCCAAGAACTCCTTCATCGCGGGGCAGAAGTCATCCCTGGTGATCGAGGCGATGTGCGCGGACATGTTCTGCGTGGCACGCGCGTTCCTCGCGCCCTTGAGGTTCGCAGCCGCGAAGGCGTGGAGAAACTTCTTGGTGGCGAGATCATCCCCGATCGTCCTCAGGCTCGACCACGCGGCATCGACCTTCGCCGTGGCGTTCTTCTGTTCCTCGGCCTCGACCTTGTCCACGTCCTTCAGCAGGTTGCACGCCGGACCGAAGTCCGCGTCGCAGGCTCTTTTCAGGTAGGGCTTGGCCTCAGCGTACTTCTTGTCCTCCGTGTAGAGAGCCACGCCGTAGGCGATGCACGCGGGGAGATCGTCCTTCTGGTCGCACCGGGTCTTGCACGGCGCCCGATTCCTCTCGCACTCCTCCGCTGCGGCGACCGTGGCCTTCTGCTGCTCCATCGCCCGCTTCCTCTTCGGCCCCCACTCCTTCGCAAACTCCTCGACGTGCACGAGTTTGGACTCCGCCGCGTCGAGATCGCCGTCCCGAAGAAAGCGCAGCGCCTTACCGGCGAAGAAGCAAGTCTCGGAGATGCCCTGCACCTTCGTGATGGTCGTCACACACTTCGGGCCGCCGGCCTTGCAGTCGGAGACGGCCTCGACCATCTGCCAGCCTTGGGGATGTCCATCGAGCTCGACGGCGGCACGGAGTCGCTTCTCCAGCTCCGTCCGGCGTTGCTTGGGGTCTTCCTTCGGGGTTGCGGGGTCTTCGCCACGAGACTCCGTTGTCGCCTTCGCCGCGCTCGTGATCGGCGGCTCGGCCGGCGACGTATCCCGCCGTGAGCGAACGGAGTCGAAGCAACCGGCAACCACCAGCAGCAGGACGACGACCACCAACCCGTTGTTTCGCATGCGGCGCTCCTCCTCCAACAATTACCCATCTTGGTTGGCTTTTTATTCCGGGTCAATGCGCGCGACCTCGCACCATGGCGAGGCAGCGCAAGAAGGCCGGAAAGGCGTTACGTGCCAAGGTCGTCGGGCAACCGCGCCGGCACGAGGAAGGCGTCACGATCGATCCCGATGTCGCCCGGGTGATGGATTGGGTCGGCCGCAACCTCTCGGCTCTCCGACGCGCGCGACGGTGGACGCAAGCCGAAGCGGCGGAAGAGCTTGGCGCGGACGTGAAGGCGATTCGTCGCGCCGAGTCCGGTACGGCGAACCTCACGATCGCTTCGGTTGCAGCGCTGGCGAAGAGCTACGGCGTCGAGGTTGCGTCCTTGTTCGTGAGGCCCAAGGACCTGTCACCCCGAAGACCTGGGCGTCCCAAGGCGTAGTGTGCTCGCCCGACGACGGGCGTAGGCTCGTGAGCCGTGGCTGGGCACCTCGTCCTACCGGTTCGCGACGCAAATCCTTCGGACCTCCTCGAAGGCCTGCGTGCCGCGCATGACTACTTGGTGATGGCGGCACGGGCGACCGTGCCTCGTCTGCTCGACCTGCCGTCCGCTTCATGGGGGGCCGCGGCGAAGCGCGAGCACGTCGTGCTTCCGCTCGACGGCCGACCATCGCTCGTGTCCTCCGACGTCGAGAAGCACAGCTTCCTCGAAGTCGTGAACCAATGCGCGACCCTTGAGCGCTTGATCGACACGCTCTCGTGGACGGCGACCAAGGAAGAGCTACGAGGAGCGAGGCTCGTTCGATGTAACCCCACGACGAGCAGTGCTCCCCGATCGAAGGACGCGCCGCGGGAGGAAGTCGATCATGACCTCGTGCTTCGCGACGAAGCCAGCCGCCGTTGGCGCTTCGAAGTTTCCGACGTGGCCAGCAGCAAGGACGGGAACGGCAAGGAGAAGAAGGATCTGATCTCGTTGGGGATCTGGAGAGCCGGGGACGACGAGGTGCCAGGCTGGCCCGACGGTCGTCACTTTCTCGTCGTGTCCTCGGAGTTCGCTCAGCGGCTGCAAAGCCCGACGAGGCACGGGCTGCGTCTCGGACTCTTTCACTACGTGCCGGTGAAGCCAGACGGCGAAACTCGGATTCTCGAGGTCTGCCAGGGCCCCGCGCCCGCCGAAGCGCTCCCGAGGGGCCGGCGATCGTGAGCGCATCTTCCCCGAAGGACCCCTTCCAGAAATCGACGGGGGCCTGTCAGGACTAGTTCTTCGGTGAGGTAGGTGTCGAGCCATGGACCTGACGAACACCAATTCAGTGGTCGTGCCGCTCGCGGCCTACATTGCCCAGTTCTACCCGCCGTCGCTCCGAGAGGAGATCGAGCTGGCGACGCCGACGCTCGTGTTGCACGCTCGCCGACTCGGCAACGAGGTGCTCCTTGCGGAGAGCCAGGGCATCCGGTTCTCGCAGGCTGTGTCTCATGGGGACTTCCCCGTGATGGAGCGCACCTACTTCGGTGCGCAGGCGATGCTTCAGTTCCGCCTGCCCGCCGCACTGAGGGACGCGGTGCTCGCGATCATCCAACACGGCCTCAGCGGGGGCTTCGAGTCGGCGCGCAAGCTCGTCGTCGCGATCGCCGCGAACCGAGACGACTCCGACGCGGCCATGTGCCGCTTCCTCCTTTGGGTCGGCGTGAGGCTGAACTTGCTCATGGCGACATGGGACACGCCGGCGGTCGAGGCAAGGGGAACGCTGGGGGAGATGGAGGACGTGGCGGAGCGCGTGTTGCGCGAGCTCCTCCAGCTGCCCGAGGTCATCCTCGACCAGGACGTTCGTCCGCTTCATCTGCTCGTCGCCGCGATGTTGGAGCGCATGGATCGTCACGATCTAACCAGGAGCCTCGCGATCGCGATGGGCCGATGCCAGGACGAGTTCACGAGAATCATGACGAACGCAGAGGCTCTCGAGCTTGTTCGGACTCTCGATGACCGGCACGCAGTGTTGTTCAACCCGGGCCCCTTCGCAGGCCAGCCCGGGTCGGCGCAGATCGCAAACCGGTACCCGGTCCAACACCCGTCGGCAGGCGCGCTGGAACAGACCCGAAGCCGTTTCATGAAGAAGCGGAAACAGCGTCTGGCCGAGGCGCCGCAAGACCGGCTGATCGACCTCCTTCGCCTCCAGGAAGGAGCGAGCCGATGAACACGCGAAGCAAGAGCCGGCGAGCATGGGCCGGCGTCCGTAAGAAGCTGGAGGACGGTTCGACAGCCAGCGTACCGAAGACCAAGTTTCCGCACCCCCTCGACGCGGGCGCACAGCGAACGAGCACGTGGCCGGTCGGGCAGGTTGCGGACTTCTCCATTCCCGGCCGACCCGGCCAGGCCCCGGTGGTCGTGCGAGAGCATGACGATCGGTTCGATGCCTTCCTGGAGGGAGCGTGTCTGACGAAGGCAGCCGTCGATGCCGCGGAGGCGAACCCGACCATGGCCATGTACATGGGTGGGGCTCTGTTTGGCGGGGCGGTGGGTGCTTCCATCACGAACCGCCGCGAAGGGACGCTCGTCGGCGCCGGCCTTGGGCTGCTCTTCGCGGTGATGCTCGACGCCGGGCTCGCGTCCAAACAGAGGCGCTGAGCCGCTCACCTAAAGCACACGGCACAAGAGGCTGGGTTCGACGCGGAACAGCGCGGCGACCCGATACACGCTTCCGGCCAACCCAGGGTATGCCGGTGGCATCCTTTGGCCCAAACAATTCGGCCGTCGAACCGCTTCTCGAGCAGCGCCTCGTTGAGCCCTTCATCAGGTTGCAGACCATCTTTGGGCGCACGGCCGTCGATCCTCCCTAGTACCCATGAGCGGGATGCTTCCTCGGTGATGGGATGGAGAGGTGGAGCCCGCGATGGCTTGGCCCAGCATCGCGCGGCGCGCTAGCGTCGCTGGTTGCCGGGTGAAGGAGAGCGAGATGGCGACCGCGAAGAAGAAGACGACCTCCAAGAGGACCAAGGGCTCGAAAACCCGCAAGACCGAGTTCGGGGCCAAGGCGGAGTTCGTTCGGGCTGCCCGTCTCGACACGCCGGCAAAGAGAGTGGTGGAAGAGGCCGCGAAGCAAGGCCTTTCCATGAGCGAGAACCACGTGTACGCGGTTCGCGCGGAGATGCGGAAGAAGCGGAGCAAACGCTCGACCGTACGAACCCCAAAGTCGAGCGTCGCCGTTCCGAAATCCCCGGCGCCGTCGCCCAAGTCGAGCGGGCTGGAGGCCCAGCTTCGTCACGCCATCGCCGAACTCGGGCTCGCCCGCGCCCGAGCGATCTTTGCCGAGGTCGAGAAGGCGTTCGCCGGCTAGGGTTCTTGGGGACGAAGTGAATCCGGGCGCGAGCTTTTCGCCGCGACCGCGTACCCTCCCACACGATCTCGACGCGGAAGACCGTTTCGGCCCGGCGGCATGGCGTGGCGATGATCTAGGGGTTGTTCGGAGACGCGGGAGGGCGTGGCTGTCGGCTGCCAGTGCAGCTAGCGTGTTTGGGATGTCCTCGGACTCGAGCCCGACGACGCATGCTGGCTACGGCAGGGTGGAGCTTCGGGTGCTGAACGCCTTCGAGATCAACTGGTCGGCGGATGACCAGCCCTGTCGGTCGTGTTGCGACGCCCAGCCGCCGACGGCGGGGAGCTACGCATCCACGCTGTGGCACTTCGAACGCGCGCTCGACGCGCCGCTTCCTGGCCCGAGGACGGGAGCACGGATCCTGATGTTGTTCCAGGACCCAAGGAGTGGAGAGGACAACTTCCGATCCGTAGCGCCGGACACCGACCCTGCGGACCTCCTTGCCGGCGAGCACCGCTACTTCTGCCTCACCAAGGTCGCATGGGCGACGTTGAACCTTGGACTTGGGGAGCATCCGCGATGGCCTGTCCACGAGACGGCTCACCTGTTTCTCCGCCGCTATCTAGGACGAGGTCCGAAGGCTTGGTCGTACGACGGCTTCATCGCTTACTTCCTCGCCCTACTCCGTCCTGCCGCCGCGTACGTCACTAACGTCGCCAAGTGCTACTTCTCCGAACAGATCGAGAGCGTCTACGACACGTGCGTGCGGAAGCACCTGGTGCGCGAGGTCGCGATGTTCTCGCCGAACGTCATCCTCTCCTTCACGGCGAAGCTGACCGACGCACACATCGCACGACTCGGGCTGCCGCCGTCTTGTGCCGTGCTCCGCCTCTACCATCCAGCTGCCCGCGGTCGCGTCTCGGCGGGCAGCAAGGTGCAGAGCTTCGTCGATGAAGTACACCTCAACGCCGAACGCCTCCGTCGGCTCGGAATCAGCCCCAAGGACCTGACGACGGCGTGGCGCGAGCACGCCCGCCGCGTCCTGGGTCCGTGAGAGTCCTGATTGAGTTGGATGAGTTGAGGGCGAAACCTCACGGGAGCGGTCCGCCTCCGCCCCGAGGAGATTCGCTCCTCGTTCCGATCGCGCTGCGGCGGGATTGTCCGTTGCCGGCGCCACCGATAAGTTGGAGCGCCTCAAGCTCGGGCAGCTAGCCGATGATCCTCGCGCTCAGTCTCCAAGGTCGTCTGCGGAACTTCCGCCTGCCCGCGTACCGTGCGCTCGTGCCCGTGTTCGAGGGGCTCATGAACTCCGTGCACGCGATCGACGCCTCGGGGCGACCGTCGGGTCGCGTCACGGTCGAGGTTCTCCGTCGGCAGAGTGCACTGCCGCTCACGGAGTCGGTACCTAAGTCTCCACCCACGGGGTTCCGCATTTCGGACGATGGAGTCGGCTTCACCGATGACAACTACAGCTCGTTCTGCACCTCCGACTCGACCTACAAGCTCAAGCTCGGTGGCCGTGGGATCGGCCGATTCACGTGGCTCAAGGCCTTCGAGAGCGTGAGGATCGAGAGTGTGTACGCGATGCCCAATGGCAAGCTGCGCAAACGCGCGTTCACCTTTTCGGACCAAGGCATCCCCGACAACGAGCCTCAAGACTGTGAAGCCCAGCCCATCGGAACCATCGTCACACTCGAGGACGTCCATCGCGAGTACGCTCCCCACATCCCGAGGAAGCTGGACACGTTGACCCAACGGATCGTGGACCACTGCTTCATGGCGGTTCGGGCAGCGACCGCGAAGATCGAGCTCGTGGTCATCGACGGGAACGAGTCGGTGAACGTCTCCGACGAGATCCGGCGGATGTTCGAGACGGCGCTCTTCGACGACATTAGGGTTGCCGGCCACGACTTTCGCGTGACACACGTGCGCGTCGCCGCACGAGACGCCGGTCCGCACCGGCTTGCGTTCCTCGCGAACAGTCGTGAGGTGAGGAGCGAACGACTCGAGAATTCGGTTCCGCAGCTCAGCGTGAAGCTGGGGGGCGGCAACGGAGAGCCGTTCTGGTGGTTGTCGCTGGTCGAGTCGCGTGCGCTGGACGACGCGGTCAGCTCTGAGCGGGATTCCTTCGACATCCCCGAAGAGCCACTCGAGATGTACCCGGACCTACTTTCGATGGCGCTCCTCAAGAAGGAGGTTCTGCCAGTGGTCCGCACTCGGCTTGCCCCGTTCCTTGCTCCTGTCCGAGAGCGGGCGGAAGAACGAGTGCGGCGGTTCGTGGAGGACCAAGCGCCGGAATACCGCCACCTCCTGGCGATGCGCCTCGACGACATCCAGGCACTGCCTCCCGATCTCTCGGACGAGCGCCTTGACGCCGAGCTTCACAGGGTGACCTACCAGGTCGAGGTCGATCTCCGCGCAAGAGGCGCACGGCTTCTAGCCACTGAGGCACACGGCGCCGACGACTACGCGGAGTACATCAGCGAGGCGAACGCCGTGGGGAAGGCCAACCTGGCGAAGTACATCGTGCACCGGCGGGTCATGCTCAACCTCTTTCGCAGAGCGCTCGAACGCAACGTCGAGGGGAAGTACGAGCTTGAACAAGCGGTGCACCAGATCATCTTCCCGCTTCGCACGACATCCGACGAGGTTCCGTACGACAAGCTCAACCTGTGGATGATCGACGAGCGCCTCGCCTACCACTACTACCTCGCCTCGGACAAGGAGCTCCGCTCGATGGACGTGCTGGCGTCAAACAGCCAGCAGCGGCCCGATCTGATCGTCTTCAATTCGCCGTTTGCGTTCGTGGACCAGGACGTACCGTTCGGGTCCGTCGTGGTGATCGAGTTCAAGCGCCCGGCGCGGAACGACTACGAAGACGACGACAACCCCATCAAACAGGTCTACGACTACATCCGCAAGATCCGTGGGGGCACCGCGAAGGATCGGGCGGGCCGGCCGATGATCGTCCCTGATGCGGTCCCCTTCTACTGCTACGTCGTCTGCGACAAGACCCCGAAGTTGAGGGAGATCGCGCAGAACTACCAGCTGACCGAGGCCCCCGACGGACTGGGCTACTTCGGGTTCAATCCAAGCCATCGCGCCTACGTTGAGGTCATGACCTTCGACAAGCTCGTCGGGGATGCCGAGAAGCGGAACCGGATCCTGTTCACCAAGCTCAACCTGCCCAAATAGACTCGGCCGGAAGAGAGTCGCGGGCAGACTTTCTGAGCTTGCGGGTCGCAGGGACGCATCATGGAGCATCCGATGTTCGGGCGGGGCTCCAGAAGCCGCCAGAACTGCTCCAGAGGTACGTACGTCGTGGTTCCTGCGCTCCCATTCCTGCTCGAGAAGAGCCGCGCTTGCGGTATCTTCAGTCCCTCGTGCGACCGAAGGCCTCCTCCGAGGAAGTATCGCGCAGGATGCGAGCCGTCCGACGCACAGGGACGAAGCCTGAAAACGTCGTCCAAGACCTCGTCCGCGAGCTTGGCTGTCGTTTCCGGGTCGGCAGTCGTTCCCTTCCGGGGTCACCTGATCTCGCGAACCGTCGGGCGGGTTGGGCGATCTTCGTCCACGGTTGCTTCTGGCATGGGCACCGAGGATGTCCGCTTGCGACGGTGCCCAAGACCAACACCGAGTTCTGGGTGACGAAGGTGGAGGGCAACCGACTGCGCGACCGACGTAAGGCTCGCGAGCTGCGAGCCTTGGGGATCACCGTGGTGACGGTCTGGCAGTGCGAGACCAGGAAACCCGCACGGCTCGCCGCGCGCCTCGGGAGGCTGCTCCCCCGATGACCGAGATGGGTGGTGACGATCACGCGTTCTTGCGGACTCGCCCCAGACAACCGCGACAGGGCGGTGCTTCCGTACGGCTCGTCGATCTGTTCTGCGGCGTGGGGGGGATGACGCTTGGGGTCGCCGAAGCTGCACGCACGGCAGGTCTTCGCCTGGAGGTGCCGCTGGCCCTGGAGAAGCAGCCTGACATCGCCAAGGTCTACCAGCGGCACTTCCGACCCGCACGGGGCCCCGAGGGCGACGTCCTCAAATACTTCCCAGCCCGACCGCCAGCGACGACCGCGTTGACCGAGCGCCGACTCGTCAAGGAGATCGGCGAAATCGACCTCCTCGTAGCGGGACCGCCTTGTCAGGGTCATTCGACGCTCAACAACCACACGCGTGGGTCGGACCCCAAGAACGCCCTGTACGACGCTGCTGTCCGTGCGGTCGGTGTCCTGGAGCCAGAGGCCGTCATCATCGAGAACGTCCCTGCGCTCGAGCGTGACAAGCGCGGCACCCTGGACCGCGCGCTCAAGGCGCTCGAACGCTTCGGCTACGAGACGGATACCGGCGTCGTGAGCCTCGACGAAATTGGGGTCGCCCAGCTTCGCAAGCGTCATGTCTTGATCGCTCGGCGCGGTGCGAAGCCAAGTGTCACTGACGCGTTCTCGCAAGGGAAGATCGACGAGCGGAGATCTGTCCGATGGGCGATCGATGACCTGGACGAGACCGAGGAGGTCGAATCCGACTTCGATCGCGCTGCAACCATGAGCCCGGCGAACCTGGAGCGGGTGCGCCACCTCTTTTCCAAGGGCCTCTACGACCTGCCCAACAAGCTCCGTCCTGTCTGCCAACAGGGCGATCACAAGTACAAGAGCATGTACGGTCGCCTCCGCTGGGACGAACCGGCGCAGACCATCACCAGGGGCTTCGGTTCCCCGGGCCAAGGACGCTACGTCCACCCTGCACAGAAACGAACCCTGACGCCGCACGAGGCGGCGCGCCTCCAGTTCTTGCCCGACTGGTTGCCTTTGCGGTTGATCGCGGGACGCAAGCGTCTCGCCGAAGCGATCGGCAATGCCGTGCCCCCCAAGCTAACGTTCGTGCTGGCTCGTCACCTGCTCGCCGACCGCTTGGTCTTGGGGGATAGCCGACGCCTCGCCGCCGCTGGCGGATGACGCACCGTCCATCCCCGCGTCGTCGAATCTTTTCGACGTCGGCGCGAGCGCCTCGGGGGACAGCTCGGCGAAGTGTTGGATCAGCCGCTCGATGCGCTCCCGCTTCGCCCCGTTCATCCGCAAGCGCAACCGATCGAAGACCTCGTCGAGAGACTTGTTGGTCAAGGTCAGCAGTAGGCTCATCTCGCTCAGCCGGCCCTGCCACAGCAGCGTGACCTTCGCATCCTTCGTCCCGGTCGAGCGCGAGGACTTGGTGCTCGTCAGGATGTCCGAGAGCTCGTCCCCCTTCAGCGACCCGAAGAGAGCGCGGAAGCGAGGTTCGTCGAGCCGCTTGGGTTCGATCTCGACGGCGGGTTCGGGTGCAGGCGCCACGGCTTGATCGCCGCCCGCGCCGAAGTGCTGAACGAGCCGCTCGACGAGGTCTTCTTTGGACCCCGAGACGTTCGCGCCCGCATCCCGACAGAGATCGCGAAGTGAGGCGAGCGACACCGCCTGGAGCGCCTCCGTCCCGGAAACTCGATTGAGGATGGCTCGCTCGATCTTCTCTTCCTTCGAGCCGCTCGTCTTGAGGGAGGCCTGGCCCAATACCTCCTGGAGCTCCGCGCCCGACAGCTTCGCGAAGAGCCTGTACCGAACCGATCGCGCCAGCTCGATCCCTAGAACGCGCCGGACGAGCGGCACGACCTCCTCGGCGAGACAGACTTGCCCAGCGTGAGCGAACACCAGCCCCGCGAGTCGCAGCGCGTTCATCTCGTCGAGGAACGCGTGGTCCGCGTTCCAGAACTGCTGAAGGTCCGGGTGGTGCTCGAGGATGAAGTGCTCGACCTGACGGATCGCGAGCTCGCGGCGGAGAACCCCAAGAATCGCTGCCTCGCTCGGATCGATCTCGATCGAATTCCGCCGCGCCTCGGTCAGCACGCGGCGGTACAGCCGAAGACCATCGTCTCGGCCGACGAGCTCGCCCGCGGCGACGCGATCGCACAGCTCCTTCGTGCGCTCCATCACGAGCTCGCGGAAGCCCGAGAGCGGCACGGCCCAACCATCGGCCTCGAGCAACGTCTCGAGGATCGTGAACGTCGGCGGACGACGGTCGAAGACGAAATCTCGAACGAAGGAGTAGCTCTTGAGTACGCTTTCGAGTGTCGAACAGAGAACGGCGCGCGAGACGTCCCGCTCTTGACCGAGGTGATGAGCGGCGAGTCGTTCGAGCTGATCTTGCGACAGCTCGGCGAGAAGTTCAGCGAGGCGCATCGTGATCCTTCGAGCCGGTTGGAAACGAGAGGAACGGCAGGATACTCTCCACGTCGCTCTTTGTGACGGCCGTTCGTGGGTCCAAATCGACGCGGTAGCGGAGATCGGACACGCCGGGATCGGCGACGCGCACTTGGGGGACATCCTTCGTGCGGTACACCGTCGGATCGCGGCGACAAACGTACCGGCGTTCGTAACTTGCGGCGTCCGAGATCGTCAGGCCGACGGCGAGCAGCTTCTCCTCGAACTCGACCGGGTCCTCGATGCGTGCCCCGAGGTCCCGAACCAACTCGGCCACGGACGAACCCGCCACCGGATCGACGACCGCATCGATCACCACGAGGAACGACTTCGAGCCGCTGCCCGTGAGCTGAGCGTGAGACACGTGGACCGAGCCCGGTCTGAGCGTCGCCTTCACGTCGAAGGCGACCCCATCGACGTAGAAGTCGGTCACGCCTGCTTCTGGTCCGCGCCATGCAGCGAAGAGCTGTTCGAGCTGCGGCGACCAGGCTAGCAGCGCGAGCTCACCCCAAAGTCCGAGCTCGTCTTCGCGACCCAAACTTCTCCGGCGTCGAAGCAGGCGCTCCCAGTCCGAAAAGGCCGCGAGGACATCCGCCCACGAGGCCGTGTGTCCTGACCCGATCTCCGAAAGGAGCCCGGCGGCAAGGATCGCGAAGGAACGCTTCAAATCCTGATCGACGCATTCGAGAACGCACGCGGACTCGGACCACGATCGACCCTGGAACTCGAACGAGACCTCCTGCGGCGTTCGGATGACGAGCCCGGACGTCCGTCGATCGGTCCGTGCGCCGGCCGCTCTTGGCATCGGCACGAGAACAGCGCCCGTCCCATCCGGAGAGAACCCTACGAAGGCGACCGCAGCTTCGAGCTCGAAGCGCCGCAGGAGCGTATAGACCCCGGCCTTTGCGACGGTCGGCCCCTCGAAGAGCTGCTGCATCTCCCGCGCGAGGTCGCCGCGGCTCATGCGCTGGTGTTGAAGACGTGAGCAGGGATGCCGTCCTCGGGCAGGACGATCGTGGGGTACCAAAAGATCCCGTCGTAGGGAGCCTCGGCGCGGATGCGACGATACTTCCGGCCGACGTCCTTGAAGACACAAAGAACCGGCCGCCCGCAGGCTCGAAGGGCCTTGAGCGCCGAACCACCAAGTGCGCCTTGCGCGAACGTTTCGCGCTTCATCTCGCGGGCGTACAGAAACGCCTTGCTCCCTACGGCTGCGCGAGCGGATTCGAGCGTGCCCCGAATCCCGTCGGGGTCCCAGTTGCCGCATTCCTTCTCGTCGTAGGGAAGGCGGTCGAGGACCCCCAAGATGTCGTCGATGGAGATGTCGAGCAACTCGCCCTCCTTGTGCTCGCGCCACGTGCCACCGAGCAGACGAAGGATCGCTGCCTCTGCCTTGTCATGGGCCTTGTGGGCATTGCCCGTGACCAGCGGCTGCCCCGGGTAGATGTGTTGGCCGGGCGTGTAGGCTTCGATCGAGCCCATGTCGAGAACCGAAAGTCGTGTCGCCCGCAGACCGTCCGCAACCTGAACCGGGATCTTCGCGCGTCTCTCCGGATCCGAAAGGAGGTCGCGGAGGTTTTGTTCGGCGGTGTGGATGTTGTGGAACCGGAGAGCCAAGCGCTCGGGCAGGAACACCCTCGTGAACGGCATCAGCGTCGCGCGGTAGCCGAACATCCGCGCGTGTTGGAGCATGGTGTCCATCTGCGAGACCTTCGCGCGCCGGAGGTAGTAGGTGACGAGCAGGTTCTCGATCGTGAGCCCACGTCCAAGGATGTTGCCCCCGACGATGAAGTTCATCTCGCGACCGAACGTCGCGTTGCTCCCGGTCGAGTTCACGACGATGATCTCCCGCCGCGGCAGCCGTGTTCGGAGCACGCGGAGGATCTCGGCGAAGGCTGGAGCTTCCGGCAGCGTGATGCGCAGCCGTTCGTAGGCGCGTTCCAGATGGATCGCGATCGGACCGCTCAGCGTGTCCGGCACCAGCGCGTCCCCGACCTTCGTCAGGAAGTCTCGGATCAAGCCGGAGAGCCGCTCGTGCTCCATCGTCTTTTGACTCGTGTGGCAGAGGAAGTTCTGCCCCTTCGTCCGCATTTGGGGGTTCACGACGAGTTGGGCTCCGGCCGCTACCGTGAAGAAGGAAAGGGCCTCGACGAGCCCGGGCGGAGCTTCCGACGCCCCGCGCTCCAACTCGTCGCTCTCCTCCTCGCGCACGAACACGACCGGGGGTCGCTCCTCCGTCAGATGCCCTTCCGAGAAGAAGGACTCGCCGCCCGTGTACCCGACCCCCGGTTCGAGGAGCGCCGTGAAGTGCGGCTTGAGCGGGCTATCGGAGTTTTGCAGGAGCAGCGCGTAGGGCGTTGCCGTCACCTGCAAGAACACGTTGTGTCGGAGCTGCTCCCGGACCGAGCGGCCTCGTTCATCCGAGGCGTCGTTGCGGACGGTGCGCCGGCTGATGGTGCTGCCCTGCCGGGGCGCGTTCGGCTTACTCGCCGCGCGGGCAGCGGTGGTCGTGTCGGGGGTGGCTTGGTCGGCCTCGTCGTCCAGGAGGAGGGCGGGGAACCTCCAGGCCTCGATCGCGATCAGGAAGTCGATCAGCTTCGTGAGCTGCGCCTGGTTCTTCGTGCAGATCACGACCAAGCCACACCGCTCGATGCTCCGCTGGATGTGCGCGGCATCGGCGATCCAGCGATCCGCTTGAGTCGAGTTCTTCACCAGGGGACCGTCGAGGACGTTGAAACGATCCGAGGTCTGCTCCACCAGCTTCACGTTGTCCGAGGTGAGGACGACCACCACCCTGAATTTGTTGTCCAGGGCCAGCGCGGTGAACGTGATCATCGCGAGGGTCTTGCCGCTCTGGATCCGGCCGTACAGCAGCCCGGTCGGGCAGTCGCCCGCCGAGGGGGCGGCGTCGGAGGCTCGTCCGGCCCCGGAAGCGCCGACCTCGCCCGGAGCGACGTCCGACTCGTACGAGGCGACCACGCTTTCTAGAAGTCGGGAGGCCTGGTCGCGGACCCGGTCCAGGGCGCCGCGGGACTGCCCGTCCAGCTCGAGGTTGCGCATCGTGTCGGTCAGGCAGGGCCCGTCCGTCACGATGGCGGCGTTCGACCCCGATGTGTTCAGCCGTGCCTCTCCGGTCATGCCCGTCGAGGGTCTCATGGGTCGGACGTGAGCGTCCACCCACGTGGGCCGAACCGGTTCGGAGGAGAGAGTCAGCCGCGGAAGTTGAGCAAAAAGCCGGATTAAGCAATCTGCGGCGGGCGCGATCGCTCCGGGCGGGCCGGTCAATGGGGCTGTCCCACGCCGCGGAGAGGAGGCATCGGCCGTCGAGCGTTGTCGGAGCGCGCACCCGCGAGCTCTCCGTCGCCACCGTCGGAAGGTGAAGTTGGGGGTTCATTTCACCGGCGTCGCCCTCGTAAAGGCCTGCATGCGACCCTCCCTTTCCCCAGATACTTGGGCGTGGCTCGTGCCTTCGAGCGCCGGCCAGGCTGCTCCCATCAACGTCCTAGTCGCCGGATCCCGCCTCGAGCACCGGCTTGCTGAATCAGCCGAGGCGGCACGCCGCGACCTCCTCGATCTCGTTCCCGAGGCCGACGCCAACGCGATCGACGAGGCGCTCGCGCGCGCGCGTGGTCTCTTCGAGCGTGGCGACCGGGTTGCCATGTACGACATCGCCGACGCGATCTTGGGGGTCGATGATCCCCACCCAGAGGTCCGCGGCCACGCGAGGGCTCTCGTCCGGCAGTGGGCAGTGCTCACGTCGCTCTCGGCGACGGCGGGATCGGAAGAGGACCTTCGAGTTGTGCGGGGCCGGCGTGAGGTGGCGGAGCGCGCGCGACCCCCGATCACAAGAGCCATCGAGAGCGTCCTGGGTGGAGACGCACGCTCGATCGGCGAGATCATGACCGCGCTCGAAGCTCGTGCGTGGCTTCCGAGAGCCGCGAATCCCCGAGCCTACATCTCTCAAATCCTAGCGTCGCGGAAGGATCGGTTCCGCCGGGTCCGACGAGGAACGTACGCGCGGTGTAGTTGAGGAGGAGAACATGAATCTCAACGACCGCTGCGCGCAACTGAAGGCTCTCCTCTCGCTGAGTTCCGATCGGTCCGCCTTCGGACTCGCGATCGATCTGCTCGAACGAAAGCTCCGGTACGAGCAGGCCAACCCCGACGGGACGCGCTTCGCCTCGTGGGAGGCGAAGCGCCTTGGCAGCGCCCGGAACCTTGCCGGTCGAATCGCGAAAGCGACGGCGATGACGAAGCTCGCCAGCGATGTCGCTCGCCGTGTTCCTGGTACCTGGCTCGCCGACGATCTCAACGTTCTGGTGCGGCTGTCACGGATTAGCGATCCCAAGGACCAGACCAGCGTTTTCGATCGGCTCCTCGAAGGGTCGGGCAAGGGCCTGAAGGAACTGCGGGAGCACGAACACAAGTTGGGAGTCGCGGTCCGCGCGCGGGACCAGCAGAACCGCGTCGTGGAGCCGCTCGCGAAGACCGACTCAGGGCACGAGGCGCACGTCGTCTTTCGGGGCCGCGAATTGGTGGTGTCGGTGTCGCTCACGCTCGATTCCGTGGAGCTCTGCGACCGGGGCTCGGCAAAGCGGGGAAGCCCGGAAGCGTCGAAGCCGACGCTTGAGCGGCTGGATGGACCGGTCATCGACGGCCCCGATCCTGTGGGCCGCGCTGACGAGGCATTGTCGGAAGCCGAGGCTGCGCTCGACGAGGCCAGCGATGACGAAGAGGCAACCAATCCGTTCGCTGGGAGCCCGACCGAGGCTCCGACTCCCAACAACGCGTCGAAGCGAACAGCTCTGCTCGACGGTCTCGCGGCGCTCGGTTTTGGGTCCGAGTCCGTCGCGGATTTCCACCGAATGCTGCTTGGTGGCGACTGCACGAGCACCGAACGCGACGTCTATGTCGCGCTCAGTGAGCGCGGGCGCGGCAGTGTGCTCGACGGCCGCGAATCGTTCCGTGCTGCGGTTGTTGCCGCACTCTGGGCCACGAAGGGGATCCGACCGGCGTACCTTGTCGTGCCCGAGCAGGAGCTGACGTCGGCGTACTTCCAGCTCGAAGACTTTGGGGCAGCGGTCATGCGCGCTCGTCGTCGTAAGCCGCGCGAGATCGACGCAGCCCGCGCCGCCCTCCGACAGGTCCGCCTGACCGCGTCCGCAGAATCCGAGCCAGACCACCGATGGGTCGCAACTGGTTTCACCCGCGACGCACTGCCTGCGTGGGCTTCGCGGGTCGTTGGCTCGGTTCAGATCCCGAAGGCTCTTGGTGCCGCCACGGCCCGCTCACGTCGAGCAGGCTCGGCGTCGGTCCAGGCTTCTTAGGGATCGACTCCATCGACCGCGCGAGCCTCCTCAGGAGGCAGGACCTCGGTGTGATGAAACAGGAGACCGCATGGCCACCGAAGTAGACGAGAAGAAGACCTTGCCGAAGACGCGCAGCCGCTTGCTGCCCGCGTCGCTCATGATGACCTTGCCCGATCGTATGGACCCGGAGGACGAAGATCCCATGCTTCACGCTCGGCTCTTCCTGCCGACGTCGGGCTGGACCTGGTACCTCGCCGATGCCCGCTGCGACCGCCGCCAGGTGTCCAAATACGACGACGACATCCTATGCATGGCGTTCGTCCAGGGAGACGCTGACGAATGGGGGACGATCTCGATTCGCGAGCTGGAAGCGTTGGAGGCCCACGGCTACCGCGTGGAACGGGATTCCGGGTTTCGTCCTTGCCGTTGGTCAGAAATCCAGGGTGACACGGCCCAGGAAGACAGCGTTCGAGACGGTTGAACACCGTCTTCCGGTCGGGGCCCCGCGACGTCCTCACCGGAGGGCGGCGGCGGCACGATCCTCGAAGTCCGCGAACCGCGCCTCGAGCTTCACAAAGAACACCTCGATCTGCTCCTGGCTCAACACTTCGCGGGCGACGAGCTTGAGATCGTCAACCCAAAGCTTGTAGACGACGAACATGGCCTCCGAGCTCACGTCGAGGACGCGCTCGGAGTGACGATCGATCTCGACCACCAGCGATGCGATCCGGTCGAGGAGCGCAGCGCGCCGCGATGTGATCTGGGCCACGTCTCGACCCCTCTTCGAGAGCTCGTCGCGAGCGTGGGCCAGCAGTGCCGCGTCGCCTGCGAGCGCCTCGACGACGAGCCGAAGGACTCTTGGTGCGTCGCACCCGTTCGACGCGGCGCGAACGATCTCGTCGGCATCCAGAACCTTGGCGCGCTCGACAAGAACCTGAGCGTGGTACTCCAGATCGTCCCGACCGGGCTTCGCTTCCACCTTCTGGGGGCGGCCCCGGCCCCGGGTGACTCCTCCGTGGCCAACCGTGTGGAGCGGCAACCTGGGTAGCTCGATCACCTTCGCGCTCGGGTCGCTCATACCCACTGCTGCGAAACAACGGATTTTCGACGACTGCGGGGGGAGGCCCCGACGCTGCCCGTGTGGGTCGAGTTTCCGGGACTTCCAAGCGACCGCCTCCGGGCTTTCTGGACTTGCGACAACTCCGCCCGGCCCGGTGTAGGGGCGGAATCTCAGGAGCGTCATGAATCTACTTATGGCCTCCAGAAAGGGAATCCATGGCCACGACGATTACCCTGCCCGATTCGGCCGAAGCACTGGTCGCAGCGCTCGCGCGACAGCGCCCCGGCGTCTCCAAACACAGGATGGGCCTGGCGTTGCTCGAACTCGGACTCGAGGCCGTCCAGGAGGAGCCTGACCGCTTGGACGCGCAGCTCGCCGCTTTGGTGAAGGCGGCGGAACGCAGCCGACGCGTGAAGAAGGTGGTCCCGTGATCGACGGAGCCAGCGGCGACATGAACGCCTGGGTACGCGCGCAGCCCAAGGGGGCGATCTCGGTGATCCGCACGATGCTCGTGAAGGTACGAAGGTACCGCTATCCGCGGTGGTGGCTCGCGGCTCGTTCCGAGTACAGCCGGCGGCGGCTCCTTCGCGGTTGGCTGGCAAACGTCCCCGGAGTGGACCCCTGCGGGCTTGACCAGGCTGTCGAGGCCTACCTCTCCGTTAGTCGAACCCGCCAGCTCGATCACGGTGACCCCCTTGACCAGGCCTTCTCGCTGCGGCTCGTACAGCTCGTGGATCTTGCGAGCGCCCCAGACCAACCCGGTGGCACGTACCGCGATTGGCTTCGCGACCGCTGCGCGGAGTTGAAGAGCCGACGCCGACCTACCGCCCGCCTGATGCGAGTCATTTGAAATGGATCGGTTCGCCACCGTCAACGACGAGGATGTCGCCGAGCTTCTCGTGGGCCTGGATCAGATCCCCGAAGAGGCCGAGGAGCCGGAGGAGCCGCAGGACTGGGTGCCTCAGCCCTGGGTCCCAACGCCCCTCGTCGAGTTCCTCAGATCGATCTGCCGCCGCGAGTGGGTGGCGCGGGAGGTCTTCGAGCGCGCGGACGAGCGTGTTCGGCGACGCCTCCGCGGCGGTGCAGCGGCAGTGGAGGCGAGGTGGGCCAAGCGATGGAGTCCTCCGAACGTCGAGGGCACAAAGCGAATGCTCCGGCACCTCAGGAACCGCGTCCTGCGGGTCCACCACGAGGGACAACTCGCCTTCCACAGGACCTTTGGGTCACTTCCCGACGCGCTTCGTCCGTGGCGTCCCAACCGCGACGGCGAACTCCTGGTTTCAGACCTCCAGATCATCACGCCGTCGGTCGGAAGTCCGTCCTTCTTCGAGCAATCGCACCCCAAGATCCTACGCTGGGTCTATGAGACGTTCCGTGAGCGCCAGCGGGAGCGAGCGCTGCGCGTTGGAACGCGGTTCCGACCCCCGAGGGTGTGGGACCTCACGGCGGGCAGCGGAACCTCGATCGACCTCTTGGGATCGATCCATGGCTGCGAGGTCATCGCGTCCGACCTTACGGTCGTCGCCGGCACCGGGATCGGACGCGGAGATTGCCGCGATGTCGGCCACCTCCCCGCGCACCACGGATTGCTGGGCCTGAGCACTCCCCCGTTTGCTCGTCGTCGCCCCGACATCATCCTCTTCGATCCGCCGAGCAGAGGTCGCCCAACACACGCGGAGCTGTACGAGTCGGCCAGGCCGTCCAAGAGCGACCTCGGGCTGCTGGACATGGAGGGCTACGTGGGCGCCGTCGCCTCGACGATCGTGGACGCGGCGAAATGCCTCGCCCCAGGCGGAATGATCTCGGTGGTGCTTCGTGGGGGCCACCGACGCGGCAGCGACGTATTCCCCGACCCGGAGGTAGTTCTAGGTCTCACGGACGCACTTCGAGAGTTCGTCCTCATTGGCCACGAGATGCCCATCGTGTACCGGGGCAGGCGCGCCCAGACGAGTCTGGGCACCGCACGAATCCCTACGGTTCACTTGCTCGTGGAAAGGAGGGCGTGATGATGACCCTCGAGCGTCTCGCCAACCCGGTAGCGGTCCACGACCTGGTTGGACGACGGCCGAGCCGCCGGTGGAAGCGCGCGATCCCCGTCATTCGGCGGTCTGACGGTGTTTCGATCGCGGGCTGGTTTGGGGCCCACGATGAACAGAGCAGGGTCCGACTCGTCCGCGAAAGGATCCTGAATCGCTCGGCTTGGTCGCCGCTCCTGAGGGTGTCTATCCCCAAGCGGGCAGGCCGCGGCCGACGACAGATCGACATGCCGACGGTCCTCGACATGTCCCTGTTGTACCTGCTCAACGATTGGCTCCAAACCTACGCGGAAGCGTTCCTTACAAGGGCGGCGGCAGCGTTCCGCCCCGGACGGAGCTTCAGCGACACGATTCTCGGCGTCCACGGCCGCTTGGACCGGTTGCCCTTCGCCGCCGTCATCGACATCGAAACCTTCTTCGACGCCGTGTCATGGCGCCTTCTCGACGGAGTGATCGATGTCCTGCCCGCGACCGACGCTGTGAAGGAGTGCGTCCGTGGCCTCGTACGAGCGGAGGTGCTCGACCGACGCACGCGCCAGCCGATCCTGCGCGCATCCGGGATCCCCCAGGGGCTCCCAGTCTCTCCGGTCCTAGCGAACCTTGTCCTCGCAGAGTTCGATCGCCACGTCACCCGGGTGTTGGGCAAGCACGGCTCCGTGATGATTCGGTACTGCGATGACATCCTGGTTCTCGCCTCGACGATGGCCTCGCTCGAGCGTGGGGTAATCGTCGTCCATGACCGCCTCGCAGCTTTGGGACTCCGGGCAAAAGAGACCACGGGGACCAAGATGGATACTCGGCGCGACCCGGTGACCTGGCTCGGGTTGTCTCTGAGCCCGGCGACGATCGAGGTCCCCCCTGCGGTCGTCGCGGCCAAGGTGGACGAGCTCCAGGCAAGGATCGATGCAGGCGTCCTCGATGGGGACGCACTCGAGGACTCCCTCGAGCACCGTGAGAGGCACTACCGACGGATCCTGGGTCAGGATGCCACTGATCGAGCGATGGCCAGTATGCGGGAGGGACTTCATCTGGAGTCCCTCCCGAGTACGACCACGGGAAAGGAGGGAATCGAGAGACTCCACTATCTGGTGACGGACCGATGACCGCGGGGACCAACTTCCCTGCCGGGAGGCACCACCCTCCTGGCCGGGGATCGCCGGCTGCGGACACTCGAGACGGACGGGAGGAGGAGGGAATCCGCCCTACACCAGTTCTCCGGCCTTCGGGCCAACGAGGCGCTTCGGGGACCCGACGGCCGATTTTATCGGGCGAATCTTCCGGGTCTCCTCGTCCCCCTGGGCACCGGCAGGTCACCCAGGGGGCCGGAACGACAAGTGCTTCGGACGGACTGTGCTGGGTGCTCGCCGCGAAGGCACTCGGCCGCAAGACGGTGGCGCTCCGCGCGCGAGCGGGGGAGACCCGGTGGGCCATGGCGGTCCCGACGGCGGAGGTCGCAACCGCGAGCGAAGCATACTTGCTCGGGCTGGCCGCGGGAGTCGATGCCCTCGCGTCACGGGGCGCCTCGGAGATCCGCGTGCTCGTATCCGACCCCCTGCTCGACGGCTTGTTGCGGAGAGGCTGGTCTCCACGAAGCGTTCGGATCGTCTGGGCGCTCGGTCGGTTCGTACGCGCCGCACGAAGAACGAACTTGAGCTTCGTGTTACTCAAGTCGCGAAGTTAACCAACGCCAGGGCAACCGGAGCAAGCGTCGGTGTAGGCGCTGGCATGAACCGTCATCAACGGAGAGCCATCGCTGCCCGAAGCCGCAACAGTGGCAGCCTCGGCCACCGCATCAAACGCGAGGTCGATCGACTCGTCGCGCGAATCGACAGGGTCGAGTACCTCGACGCGCTCGAGGAAGAGAACGCGCTCCTGCGTGCCCGGGTCGAGAAGTTCGAACGGGAGCTCGTTCCCCTGTCCCAGTTCGCCGCCACGGTGCCGAAGCTCCAGGTACTCCAGGAGGAGCTAAGCAGATTGCGGTTCCAGAGCGCGGTCACCAAGGAGGAGCGTATCGACATCCCCGAGCTCCCTCGGGATCTCGTGGGGGTCATGGACCTGATCGAGGTGCTCTACGGTGACCGCATCATCTTTGCGCCGGAAGCTCGACGATCGGCAGCGTCGGCAGCGTTCCAGGATCCTGCCGTCGGCTGGCGCGTTCTTCGCGCCATGGCGACGACCCTCTACGACCTCTACCAGGATCGAGTGCCGAACATAGAGCGCGAGTTCCGAGACCGAACGGGACTCGAGATCGCGCTCGGGGAGACCTCAGAGACACGCAAGGATCGCGAGCTGCGCCGCTTGAGGACGATGGAGATGGCGGGGCGGACCTTCGACATCAGTCCGCACGTCAAGTTTGGGGTTCGGGAGCCTCGGCTGCTGCGCGTGCACTACGCCGTTCACCGCGGCGTCATTCTGGTGGGGCACTGTGGGGATCACCTGGAGACCGCCGGAACGCGGCGCATGAGGTGAGCCCCGGCGAAACGCAGCTTACGGGAACGAACGTGGTGTAGGTGAATACCGCTCGACCAATGACCAACGACGTAGAGGCTCAAATGTCCGACGACAAATTCGAACCCAAGGATCCTGGAAACGTGCAGCCCGCAGAACCCGACCTTGTTCAGCAGGTCGCCGACGAGCTCGAAGCCGCGGGCGTGCTCCGCAAGACGGGCAAGCAACGCGAGGGCTGTGACATCTACGTGCTCGTCCCAGGGAAGACCCATGCCGACTACGTGGCCTGGAAAAGGAAGCAGCGGTCCAAGGGTTGAGGCCACGGTTCGGCCTATCGCCTAGCTCAGCGTGCTGCGGTCAATCACGGATGACCACGAAATCCCTGGGTTGCACCCCCGAGGGATGGTGATCACCGCGAACGATCTCGACGCGTCGCCGGCCGCCTTGAGTCCTTCGAGGCCATGGCCGCGTAGAAACCGCCGTCGCGTGCCGCCGCGTAGGGCGAGCACGAGCAACCCTGGAGATCGCGAGACCCAGAAGATGCTCGAGCTGCCCAGGGGCGGATCCCACGCCGATGCCCAAATGTCGTCCTCGGCGAGGATGACCAAGAGGTCGGACGGGGGCAGGTTGGCGCAGCAGTGGACCCTGACGACCTCCCTCACGACATCCCTAGCTCGAAGCCAAAGTCGCCGGTGGGCGGGTGGTAGCGCGTCGAGCGCGCGCGAAATGATGGTCACGTCACGCCCGCCCGGGGCGGAGATCCTGGATCTCGCTCAGCCAGACCAGTGCGGGGACGTCCCTCGCGTCCGTGATCAGGATCGGGGTCTCGCCCGCCGGCCGCAGTTGCACGAGTTCCACCAGCTCCGGGTCGAGCTGTTCGATGAGCACGAGCGCGTCGAGCCCTTCGATGGGGAATGGCATCGCTGGAACCTCGTCCGCGATTTCCGCGGAGCGGCTGCTTCGCTCGACGATTTCACGTCCGACGATGAGTTCTCCGCAGGCGCGACCCCAAACTCCGCGGACATCGACGACGAACCAAGTGACGTCGGTCATGCGGAGCAGGCCGAGGTAATCGTGGAGATCGAGCAGGCGGCGCGCGACCCGAAGGAGGAGGCGGGCGTGGGTCATCCCCGGGAGCCACCGACGCTTTCTCATCCTTCGCGTTACGACGACGGCGGGGCGGAAATGAACCCGGCCTGGGCAGCGTCGCGGATCCCCGGTGTTCCCTTGAGTGCGCGTCGTGCGGGAACGTAGTGCCCCCTACGCGCTGAACGTAGTGCCCCTTAAGCGCTGACGCGCGAAGCGGCCCGAACCACTGCCAAGCACTCTTCGTAGGCCCGCTGCAACGCTACGAAGTCGGCGTGGGTCCCGCCCCGGTCCGGGTGGCGCTCGAAGGCAGCTCGCTTCCACGCCGCGCGGATGTCGGCCTCGGAGCACGGCCAGGCGAGACCAAGGATCGCGAAGGCGCTTCGACCACAAGGACTTGCCGAACTGCGTCTCCTCCACCCTGCGCGACCATGGGGTGGAGGGACCACCTTCCCGAGCTGGGCCTCGATCCGGTCGAGGTGGGGTTCGAGGGCCTCGGCCTCCACGAACGCGACGAGCTCGTCCAATGACTCGTCGATCCTCCGCCACCAGGCCTCGCGCGCCCCTCGATCACCGAGGCAACACTCGCGGATCCCGACGCCGAAGGTCCACACGCGGATGTGCTTCGAGGAGCCACCCACCCTCACCGAGTGGAGTGGGACGGGTGTCAACGTCGCGCTGAATGCCTGGTGGGTGCAGTTTCCAGCGCCACGCTGGTGCGCGGTTCGCGGTTCGCGCCGCTTCCAACGGACGAACATGGAGATCGACTAAACCCCACCGTTCCGACCTGGGTTCTGCATGGCTTCGATCTCCGATCGGAAGTCGCGCTCGACGCCAAGAGAGCGAAGACGACGGACCACGAGCAATTGGACCGGCTTGAAGCCATGGTCCGGCTTCCTGACGGCAGGATCGAACAGGCGGTCGATCTGCTTGGCGGAGCAATGGCGGAAGAGGCGCCGATAGTCGAGAGCGACATCGATTCCAGCAGCGCGCAGCCACGCCGACTCGGGGAAGTAGAGCCCAAGTTCGGCCACGAACCCCAGGGTCTCGCTGTTCCAACAATCGGTCGTCGTCCACAGGCTCTCTAGGATCTGGAATGCGCAAAGGAGCAGTGCAAAGTCTTCGTCCGTGAGCGAATCGACTTCGACGGCGGCTGAGAGGCCCCATGCGATGCGACCGACGAAGCGGCCGGCAACGCTCACGGCCATGTGCTCGGGCTCCGTGAACGGGTAGTGGTAGCGATCCTTGATCAGTTTCTTGATCGCAGCACGCATCCGCGGTTGGTTCGTCCAGTCGCAAAGGTCCAGAAACTCCGACGCGCTCTCGAAGGCCACGTCGGCCGACGCGGCAGCGCCAAGGCTCCAGTTCCGTCCACCAACCGGCAGGTCGTCGTCCTGGCCGTAGGCGATGCCGAGAAAGAACGAGTACGCCTGGGCGGCCTTCAAGACGAGGGTCATACGCGCGGGGTCGATCTTGTGATCCATGGGATCCTCCAGCGGGCCCCTACACCGCGACTCGCGTTCGTTTCGTCGTTCAGTCTGGCCTACGTGCTACCGGTGGCTTCCCATGCGCCTGCTCTCGCGCGATCATGGAGGGATGGGCTCTTCCGAATCACCGCGTACTGGAGTCGAGGTGTGTCTCCGAGTCGCCGAGGGCGCGAGTCCGGGTGGCCCATGCACCGGCTCCACGCGCATTGAGCCCGAGGAGACCGTGGCGATGCTGGTTCAGACTAGCCAAAGCGCGGCGTGCCCCGTCTGTGGCAGGTTCACGCGAATCCTCCAGCGGGGCTAGCGAAGATGAACCTCGACTTCCTGAGCAAGCACACCGAGAGGGACGTTCGGCAAGCGGTCCTGACCGCGATGACCGAGATCCGAGCGCACGAAAAGGATCGGACCAGCTTCGACTACCACAACATCGTCGTGCGGGTTGCGAGGCTGCTGCTCGGTGCCGAGCAGGGCGCGCAGGCCTCGAAGATCTGGCACGAGCACCAAGCCGGCTACAACACCGATCCTGGGAACAAGAAGGACGAGTACCGAGACAACCGAAAGCTCCTCTCGGCCATGTGGACCCTCATCGGCGAAGGGGTCCTCTTCCCGCGGCTGAAGACCTACTCGGTGGACGGACACCCTCTTCTCATCGATCGGCTCAGCGTCACCGCCCGCGGCGAGCGCTTGCTGATCGGCGGCGATGAGCACCCACTTCACCCCGGGTTCATGAAACGATTCCAGGGTCGTGCACCCAGGATTTCGGACGAGGTCGTTGCGCGCATCGAAGACGCCGTGTCCTGCGCCGAGAAGTTGCTCCTTCGCGCAGCCCTCGTGATGGTCGGGCTTGCCGCGGAAGAGACCTTGCGTACGACCCACAGCGCGATGGTCAACTTGGCCTACATCACCAAGAGCGCCCCAGCTACGAAGAATGCCAAGGACGTCCTCGAAGAGATCCAAAAGGCCGTCGCCTCGTGGCCCAACGCGAACGACGAGCAGCATCGGCTGACGAAGGCGATCGCCGCCGCCGAGTCGATCCGAACCGAGCGCAACAAGGCCTCGCATCCCGGCGTCGTCGTCGATGACGCCCCCGGCGTTGAAGAGCTGCTTGTCCTCGCGAGCAGGCAGCTACCAGTCTTCTGGGAGATCGTGATCGACCACGCTGCGAAGAGCAACGGCTTCGTGATTCCGTGAGCAGCGACGGCGACGACGTGGCTTTGGAGGGGGCTTCGCCGCAAGGGTAGTAGCTCCGGGCGCTGATCGGAGGAAGTCGCGGATCCCTTCCGAGAACTTGGGCTTTCGCTCGCTGGTGGCGCAGAGTTCCGCTCGCGTGAGCGATAGCAGTCTTCCCCCCTACACCGACGCGGAGCTCGTGCTCGGCCTGGTCGCACCGGCTGGGACCAACTTGGAGAAATTCTCCGCCTCACTCGAGGGCGCCCTGCGCGAGTTCGACTATAGGGCGAACATTGTCCGTCTGAGCCGACTGGCTGGCGACCTGGCGCCAGACGCGACGCCGCTCACGGGCAGCCTAGAGTTTCAACGAATGACCCGCCTGATGGACGCGGGCAATCTTGCGCGGCAGAAGGGCGGCGACGTCCTGGCCCTTGCGGCTGCCGGGAAGATCGGACGATCGCGAACCAACAACCAGAGCGGCCAGCGGGAGCCCCAAAAGCGGACTGCACACGTCCTACGATCCCTCAAGCACCCGGCCGAGGTCCTTACCCTTCGCCGCATCTACGGCCCCGGCTTCTTCCTGATCGGTATCTTGGAAGGTGAGGAGGAGCGCCGCCGATACCTCAAGTCCGTCAAGGGCTGCTCCAAGGCAGAGGTCAAGAGCGTCCTCAAGCGCGACGATCACGAGGGGCTCGAGGTTGGGCAACGGACGCGCGACACCTTCCATCTGGCTGATGCGTTCGTCCCCGTCAGCGACAACGGCGCGTTGCATCGATTTCTCGATCTGGTGTTCGGTGCCCCCTACGAAACACCGACCCTTGACGAGTACGCAATGTTCTTGGCGTTCGCTGCGAGCCTTCGTTCTGGCGACCTCTCTCGGCAAGTTGGCGCGGTCGTCGTGTCGAGCGGCGGTGACATCGTTGCGGTGGGTGCCAACGACGTGCCCAAGGCAACAGGCGGCCTCTTCTGGCCTGGTAAGGCAGACCGGCGGGACTTCGTGCTCGGCTACGATTCGAACGAAGTCCAGCGGGCAGAGATCGTCGAGGACATCCTGAAGCGACTGCGACCCGAGGGAGTGAATGAGGACACGTGGCGCAGGGAGGGCTGGGCGAAGTTGTCGGGCGCCCCGGTCATGGACATCACCGAGTACGGGCGCCCCGTTCATGCTGAGATGGAGGCCATACTCTCTTGTGGAAGGTCCGGCGTGAGCGTGCGAGGCGGGACGCTTTACTCGACGACGTTTCCTTGCCACAACTGTGCCAAGCACATCTTGGCCGCAGGGGTGAAGCGCGTGGTCTACGTGGAGCCCTACCCCAAGAGCAAGACCGCGACGTTCTACGGCGACTCGATCAAGCTCGGCCCCTCGACACGCGACGACCGCGTGGCGTTCGAAGCGTTCGAGGGCATCGGTCCCCGGCGATTCTTCGACCTCTTCTCCATCGGTCCCAGCTCGGGGTACGCTGTGAAGCGAAAGGCGAAGGGCGGTCGCGTCCGCGAAGACTGGACGCGGACGGCGGCCGAGGTAAGAGTGCCGTTGCTCCCCAGCAGCTACATCGCGCGGGAGAGCCTTGCGGCAGAAGAACTGGTTGCGCGTTTCGGTAAGACGAAGGAGGCGACGGATGAGCCAAAAGAAGGCTGAAGAGAGCTTCTGGGAGTCGATGCAAAAGAGCGCCGAGCCGGCTCGTTCGATGCCGAGCTGGATGAAGGGCGGGATCAACTTGAGCGAGCGGAACTTCACTACGTTCCGAGCAGCCGCCGCTCAGGAGGTTGACACCGTTCAACCGACTGCGACCGAGCCCAAGACCCGGTAGCGCGCGCCTCGCTCCGCCCGTCTGCAAGGCCTCGAGCCGGGGGCCGACAGCGCTCGAGAGTTCAGCAGAACGCCGCTTCGTCGAACACCAACATCTCGCTCCACGAGAGTCGAACCGTTGACTCGAGGTGTGGACGAGCACGAGGAACAGCCCGCTGAAGCGCTTCTAGCGACGAGGCTCTCGTTGATGGGTCGTCGCAACTTCTCGATCTCGTGCAAGACATCGAAGATGTTGCCGACATCGAACCCGAGATGTTGGGCCAGCGGCGGAGCCCAGTTCTTGGGTCCGCACTTCTTCAGCTGTTGGACCTGACGCTCTTCCCCGACGCCCGTCCGTTTCCAACGCCGAGTCTGTTTCCACCCCGTTACCAGGATTCCTGTCCCGCCCTGTCCCGTGGTGTCCTTTCTCGTCCTCGTCGCCGCATCACGAGACGCGCGAGAACGAGCCAAATTTAGCGGAGGAGGAGAGATTCGAACTCCCGGTACCTTGCGGTACGGCGGTTTTCAAAACCGCTGCCTTCAACCACTCGGCCACTCCTCCGGGTGAAGCGCCAGCGTTCTGCTTCAACTCCTGCCCGGCCGCCACCCTGTTGTTGGCCTGCGATCGGACGCGTGGCGCTGGTAGCCCCTGACGCGCCCGGACTCCCCGCCCTCCCGGCGCGCGGGCTGGACCATCGATCCATCGGGGGCGTTGTAGGCCGCGGGTCCCGGCTGGGTGGGGCATCCGTCACCACCCCAGAGATTTCTTGGATTTTGGCGATGACGACGGGCGGTCCCGCAGGGGCGGCGGGCGGCACACAACGTGCTGAGCGAGGCGCACCATGCGCCTGTCGATCCGTGACCTCGTGGTGCTCTCACCGTTCTGCGCAGCGCTCGTGGGTTGCGCTCCGGGGGAGGCCGAGGAGCTCGGCGCAGGCGACGACGTGGAGTCGCAAGACGAGTCGCTGAGCGCAGGCGTGAACGGCGCGGCGTGCGCGGTGAGCCCGTACAACTGCAAGCTTCGCGAGAGCGGCGGCAACCGCGTGGAGAACGCGCAGGGCGGCCTGTGGTCGGTGAGTGACGACGTGGTGCTGGACGGCAACGGCCAGTGGATGGGCCAGAGCACCTACGATCACCTGCGGTTCAACTACGGGCAGACACGCCACATGAACGGGCGCACCTACGGCTTTGCGATGTCGACGTCGCTCGGCTCGTCGGGCTGGTTCCCTCTGGACGCGGTGGCGAGCGAAGACGCGCTGCGTGATCGCATCGGCGAGGTGAACGCCAAGGGCGCAGGCCTGGGAAAGCTGGGCTGCTACAAGGTGAAGGACGACAGCGGCGAGGCGAGCCGCGCGGCGCTGAAGGTGGTGTACGACACCACGAGCAACAACGAGCGTGTGGGCGACTACCTGGCGCTCGTGCGCGCCAATGGCAAGCGCTACATCAACCTGGCGTTCAATGTGCCGGGCTTTGGATTGGGCGGCGTCGCGGTGGACATCTTCCCCGCGGGCACGCTCTTCCAGAGGCTGGACGTGCCCACGGATCAGAGCAAGCCGTCGATCGACATCCCGGTGTGGAAGAAGGACGGCGCTGGTCGATACCGCGCCAAGGCGGGCACCATGAAATTCCTGTACGGCACCGTGGTGAGCGCCGACGGCACGCGCCGCAACGGCTGGATGCCGAACGAGGCGCTGTTCGCGTCGAGCGGCTGCCCCTGACGCGCCCACCAAGCCGACTCAGCGGCCCGGTAGGGCCTTCGCGCTGTGCTCGGCGATGGCGTCGACGAAGACCTTCACCTTGGGCGCCAGGTGGACGCGGCTGGGGAACACCGCGTGGATCGGCTGCTGCATGGCGGGCTCGCCGCCGCACAGCAGGCGGAGCCGCTTCTCGGTCACGGCTCGAGCGTGGACGAACGAGGGCACGCGCGCGACGCCCAGGCCGGCGCAGGCGGCCTCGGTGAGGAGCTCCAGGTCGTTGATGACGAGGTGAGGCTGAACGCGGAAGGTGTGGCCCTGGACCTTCCAGGTCTCGCGCGGTTGCATGCCGAGCGCGGGAACCGACGCGAGCCTCTCCGCGGTGATGGCGCCGTGCGCGCGGATGAAGCCCGGGCTGGCGACGTAGTGCACGCGGCCGTAGCCGAGCTTGCGCACGACGAAGTTGGAGTCGTCGAGGGCGCCGACGCGGATGGCAACGTCGAAAGCCTCTTCCACGAGGTTGACGCGCCGATCCGCGAGGACGATCTCGAGCGTCAGCTTGGGGTGCCGCTTGGCGAGCTCGACGACGACAGGCAAGACGAAACGTCGCCCGAACACGACCGGCACGGAGACGCGTAGCCGGCCGAGCGGCTCGCTGGAGTGACCGAGCACCTCGGCATTGGCGGTGGCGATCTCGGCGGCGATCGAAGCGCAACGCTCGTGGTACCTGACCCCTGGCTCGGTCAGGCGGAGCGAGCGCGTGGTGCGCTCGAGCAGGCGCACGCCGAGCAGACGCTCGAGCCGCGCGATGCGATCGCTCACCGCCTGCTTGCTGACACCCTGGCGGCGCGCGGCCGCCGTGAACGAGCCCTCACGCACCACCTGGGCGAACAAGACCATGTCAGCAGGCTCGATGTTGCGCACGGGACATCGTCAACCGTGAGCGGACGAAGCGTCAACCTCAGCGCGCATTGTCTGGAGCAGACCGAGCGGACATACATGGCGTGTCGAAGAAGGAGGAGCGCCATGATTCGCTACGAAGATGATCTCGCGATCCGCAACCTGGTGGCCCTGTACTGCCTGACCACGGACAACGCTGATGCCGACGCCTTCATGGACTGCTGGGTGGAGCCAGAGCAGTTCGGCGGCTACGAGAGCGGGGCGTTCGGCTCGATGAAGACGTGGCAAGAGATGCACGCGTTCGAGAAGCACCACGTGGGACCGGGTGGCATGGCCAACGGCAAGCGCCACCAGGTCACGAACCTGCTGATCGAGCCGGTAAGCGCGGACGAGGTGCACGTGACGCACGACATGATCGTGCTGGAGGTGGCGCAAGAGCCGCGGGTGATCGCCACGGGCCGCTACAACAAGAGCATCGTCGTGCGCACAGCCAAGGGTTGGCGCTTCAAGTCACGTCGGCTGGACGTGGACAGCGGCTTCTTCGAGCTAGCCAAGAGGGCAGGCGCCAGCGGCCACTGATTCTCGTCGCCGAAAAAAAGTAGGGCCCCGCTGTCGATCCGGGGCCTGGCCGTTCGATGATTGAGAATCATGGGCTCATCACGAACGGAGAACGCCAGATGAAACTCTTTGGATTCAAGGGCACGCGGTCGAATCGAGTGGAGTGGATGCTGCACGAGGTCGGCGCCAGCTACGAGCTGGTCAAGGTCGACCTGCGCGCGGGCGCGCACAAGAGCCCCGACCATGTAGGCCGGCACGCACACGGCTTGGTGCCGGCGTTCGAGGACGGCGACGTGCGCATCATCGAGTCGGCGGCGGCTTGTCTGTACCTGGCCGACAAGTTCGCCGACAAGGGCCTGGCCCCCGCGCCGAGCTCGCCGGAGCGCGCCCGCTTCTACCAGTTCGCCTTCTACGCGGTCTCGACGCTCGACGAGTCGGTCGTGCCGCTCTACTTCCAGAAGGTGGTGTTTCCGCCAGAGCGTCGCAAGCAAGAGGTGGTCGACGCGAAGATGCCCACTTGGGAGACCGCAGCCGACTTCCTCACGCGCGAGCTGGGCGAAAACTCCTACTTGCTCGGCAAGAGCTTCAGCGCGGCGGATGTGATCGTGGGGTATGACCTGGCGCTGGCCGCCAAGGCTGGGTTGCTCGCAGGGCGCCCCGGCCTGGAGGCGTACGTTGGGCGGCTCACGTCGCGCGACGCGTTCAAGCGGGCCTACGCGGACTGAGCAAGGCGACAAGAGCAGCATCTCGACCCGACCGCGGGAACAGATCCGCCCGGGGCCTCACGTACCACGCTGCATGCGTAGTGCTTGCTTGGCTCTGGGCGGCTGCCTGGCGCTTTGCCTGGTGGTGATGGGCGTTGGCTGTGGAGACGATGCGGGCAGCGGCGCCAGTGGCGCCGGCTCGAGCGTCGGAGCAGGTGGTGCGGGCGCTGGCACGAGCGGCGGCGGAGACGCGGGCGGAGGCGGGGCCAGCTCGAGCTGCGGCAACGGCCAGCTCGACGGCGGCGAGGAGTGCGACGAAGGCGCGGAGACGGTGAGCTGCGACGCCGACTGCTCGGCCGTCTCGTGTGGCGACGGCCAACACAACGTCGCCGCAGGGGAGGGCTGCGACGATGGCAACACCCGGGAAGGCGACGCCTGCAGCGCCGCGTGTGTGCCCGCCGTGCTCTCGCTCTCCCCGGCGAGCGACTCGGGCTCGGACGCGATCGCCGTTGCCTACACGGGTGGGCCGTTCTCTCTGGTGTGGACGACGGAGCAGAGCAACACGACCACGTTCCGGTTCGCCAACCTGAGCGCCACTGGCCTCGCGGACCAGAGCGACGTCGGCATGGCGCAGGGGGCGGGCTGGATCACGATCGGCTCGAACACCGAAGGCAGCGGCTTCCTGCTCGACCTCGCGGCCGTGGGTGCGCAGACCTCCTTGGCGTGGCGCTTCCTCTCGCCAGGCGGAGTGCTCGAGACGGCAGGCGCGGGCGGCGAGGTGCAGGGGACCGACTACTTCGCACCGGCGGGCAACCCGATCGGAAAGATGTTCGGCACGCCGAGCGGCGCCATCTGTGCGTTGTCCGCCTCGGGAACGGTGCGCTGCACTCAGGGCACCACCACCTTCGGGCCCGCCATGATCGCCACCGATGCCGCGGTGGACAGCGCCCACATGTTCGCGGTCGGCGACGCGGTGGTGGCGAGCTACGTGGCACAGGGACCCAGCTCTGACGAGTTCCGCGTGCAAGAGCTGGGCGCTGACGGCACCCCCACTGGCGCGGAGCAGACGCTCGCAGGTGCGCCCCCGAACGCGTACGCCACGGGCGGCGTGGCCCACCCCGACGGCAGCTTCGGTGTGGCCTTGTCGGTGACGGGAGACGTGACCTGGTACCCGTTCCACGCGGATGGCCAGCTCGACGCGACCAACGTGCGCTCGATCGGTGCTCCACAGGGCGGCCGTCACAAACTGGTGGCCGCGCCAGACGGGCGCTTCTTGCTCGTATGGTACGAGGCCGACGGGCCGAGCACCTGCCCGCTGGTCGGTCGCATCTTCGACGCGAACGTCGAGCCGGTGGCGGACCCATTCTTGATCTACCAGGCGCCCAACGACGCCTGCGCGGCGCGCTACGACTTGGCCACCAACCCCGCAGGCGACGTCGTGGTGGCGTGGCAGGAGTACCACCAAGGGGGCAGCTTCTTGGCCAAAGCGATCTTGCTCCCGCGCCTGCTCGAGCCGTGACCCTCAGCGGCTGCCGAGCGCAATGGCGACGGCTACCACGAGCAGGGCCAGGATCACCACGAGCAAGATCTTGGTCCACGAGAGCGGGGCGGTGCCCGTGACGATCCCGGCGTCTCTCCCGTGCACGATGCAGCGGTAGGGCCGACCATCGTAGCGGTACACCAGCACGAAGCAGGGCAGCGCCACGCGGCGGGTGACCAGACCCTCGAGCAGCGCGGACACGTGCACGTTGCGCACGCGGGAGCCGGGCACGTGGCCTTGCTCGATCTGCGCGGCGGCGAGCGACATGATGGTGCTGAGCACGGTGGCGCGGGCGGCGCTGCGCTCGACGTCGAAGCGCTCCACCTCGTCCGCCAGCTCGTCGTCGACTGGGCGCGCCTTGGACAGGTCATAGCCACGGGCGAGCACGGCGACCTCCTTGTGGTTGAGGCCACGCGAGGCGCTGATCAGCACGTTCTTCCAGCGGAGCTTGGTGCGCCCGGCGTGGGGCGCCCAGTCAGAGCGGCGCGACCCCGCGTCGGAGTCGGCGGCCCAGGTGACCTCGGCCTCGGCGTCGAAGGCCCAAGCGGCGAAGTAGAGCGGCGTGACCGAGTCCACGCTGGCGCGGGCAGCGAGATCCGCGGGCCGGAACCAGCCGAGCGAGCCCAAGTAGCGGCGCATGGCGCCAGCGGCGTCGTCGCGCTTGACCTTGAAGCGCACGTACTCCTTGGCGCTCTCGAGCGGGTCGCTGACCTCTTCGACGCGCGTCTCGGCCCCGCAGAAGCGGCACACGGGCGCGCGCTTCTCGACCCGGTAGCTGACGGCGGCGCCACACTCGCTGCAGCGGACGATGCGCAACACCTCGGTGGCCACCGGTGCGCGCGTGACCGCAGGGGCGCACATGCCGCAGATGCAGCAGCGCAGGTCGCCGTCCTCGAGCGGGGTGGAGCAGCGCTCGCAAGCTCGCTCGCTCATCGGGCGTTCGCTCCTACGAATACGACCGCCCCAATGAGCAAGACCGCCACGATGGTGAGCCCGATCTTCAGCACGGACCACTTCTCGGGCCCCCACACCTCCAGCGTCTGACCATTGGCCAACACCCGCAGCGCGGGGCGCTTGAGATCCGGCCGCACGACCAGCACCCAGACGGGCACCAGCGCGAGGTCGAGCGTCTCGCGGTCGACGTTGGTCGAGTAGGTGAGGTCGCGGTAGGAGTCGCCGGGCATATGCTCGCCCAGCCGCTGCCCGATCAGCGCGGTTGCCTCGGCGCGCGCCTGCTCCAGACAGTGAGCGCGTCGAAGCGTGGGGTGCTCGGCGTTCCAGCCCGAGATCAACGCCGGGTCGTAGCGACGCAGCAGCCGCAGGTCGAACGGCTCGATGTGCTCGAGCTCCTGGTTGGGCAGCCCCTTCGAGGCGGTGACGAAGACGTCCGCGACATAGCTCACGTAGTCGCCCGAGAGCGAGCGGTACTCGGTCTTGGTCACGGTGCGCGTGCGCGTGACCGTCTTGCCATTCTCGGTGGTGGTGTAGGTCTCGGTCTCTTGGTAGTTCTCGCCAATGCGCGCCGAGTAGGTGGAGAACGTGCTGGCGCTATACAAATAAGCTGGGAGGTAGATGCCCTCGATGCCCTCGATGGTCGCGTCGGAGAGGGACTCCCGGAACAAGCGCAGCCGCCTGGTCCAGGTGTGCACGGCCGCGCGCGCCGCGGCTTCGGGCGCGACGAAGGGCAGCACCAGCGCGGGCGCCGGGCGATCCTTGTCGCTGGGGTGCTCGTGCACCGAGGGGCACTTGCAATAGGGGCACGCAGTGGTCCTGCGCGCCTTGGACAGCACCAGCTCGGCGCCACACTCGTCGCAGGTGAAGACCTTGCCCTCGGAGGCCGCGGTGCTCACGGTGAGCTACTTCTTGGCCAGCGCTTCCTTGATGCCTGCGACCTGGTCGAGCCCCTCGGGCACCTGGATGCTCGCGCCGGCGAAGTCCTGCCCGACCGGCTCGTACGGCCCGCCCAGGCACTGCGCCAGGAACACCTCTGCGACCGCGTTGAAGCTCTTCCTGTTCTCCGGCCGCACGAAGCCGTGGCCCTCGTCCGGGTAGAGCACGTACGTGACCGGGATCTTGCGCGCCTGCATGGCTTTGACGATCTGGTCGCTCTCGTTCTGTTTGACGCGCGGGTCGTTGGCACCCTGGCCGATCAGCAGCGGCCGCTTGATCTGGTCGACCTTCGTCAGAGGCGAGCGCGAGGTGAGCCAAGCGCGGCCCTCCTCTGTTTTGGGATCGGCCACCATGGCGGTCAGCCGCGGCATCATCGGCGCCCAATACGGCGGCGTGTTCTCGAGCAGGGTGACCAAGTTGGAGGGGCCCACGATGTCCACCGCGCAGGCGAAGGTGGTGGGCGTGAAGGTGAGGCCGACCAGCGCGGAGTAACCGCCATAGCTGCCGCCGTAGATGGCGACCTGATCCTGCGCGGCGACGCCGCTCTTCTGCGCCCACTGCACCGCGTCGATCAGATCGTCGTGCATCTTGCCGGCCCACTCCTTGTTGCCGGCGTTGACGAACTTCTTGCCGAAGCCGGTGGAGCCGCGAAAGTTCGTGCTGAGCACGGCGTAGCCACGGCTCGCGAGCCACTGATGCGCAGGGTTCCAGCCCCAGCTGTCGCGCGCCCACGGTCCGCCGTGCACGAGCAGCACGAGCGGCAGCGGCTTGTCCGGCATGCCATCCGCGTCGGGGTCGGACTTCTTCGGAAGCGTGAGGTAGCTCACCAAGGGCAGGCCGTCGCGCGCGGGGATCACGCGCGGGTGCATGCGCGCGAGCTCCAGCTTCTCGAGCGCCGCCGACGCGGTGAACAGGAACGTCGTCTTCTTCGCGGCGCGGTCATAGAGGTGGTAGCGCACCGGGCCGTCGTCGCGCAGGTAGGCGACGACCCATTTCTTGTCGTCGAGCGTGCGCGTGATGACTTGCACGTCGCCGCGGTCGGCTTTGGCCAAAAGCGCGAAGTCGGCCTCGATCGCCTTGTCCAGGAACGTCCACTCTTTGCGCTCGAAGTTGGAGGCAATGGCCTGCACCGTGCGCTCGGTCGGGTGGAGCAGCACGTCGGCGGCGTCGGCTTTGGCGGGCTCGTGCACCACCTTGACGCTGCCGCTCTTGGGGTCGAGCTCCACGATCGCTGATTTGTCGCGGCCGCGCGTGTCGCGCAGGCGCAGGATCTTGCCAGCCTTGTCGTAGCCGATGACGTCGGTGCCCATGACGTCCTCGGACGCGAACTTCACGAGCGACCTGATCTTGCCGGCGGCGTCCACCTCCGAGAGCTCGAGCGTGGCGTCGGGCAGGAACTTGCTCACCGCGCGCACCTTCAGGTCCAGATCGGCGATGGTGCGGTAGCCCTCCTCGTTCTTGAACACCAGCTTGCGCTGGGCGCTCTTGAGATCCACCTCGTAGACGTCGTGGTGGCGCTTGTCGCGATCGTTGATCAACACCAAGAGCTTGCCCGGCACCTTGTGCGAGGCCGCCAGGATGTCTGCGCGGACCCCGGCGATGGGCGTGAGGTCCGTGCTCTTGAGGCTGACCACGTCCACCACGTACACGTGGAAGTTCTCGTCTCCGCCTTGGTCCTGCGCGAACACCAGCTGGTTCGGGGCGTACGTCCAGCCGAACTGGCGCAGGCCGCGCTTGGTCTCCTTGGTGACGGGCTTGGCCTTCGCGGGATCGTCGGCGGGGCCGACCCACACGTTCATGACCCCGTCGACCGGGGCCAGGTACGCGAGCAGCTTGCCGTCGGGGGAGAGCTGCGGGCTCATCCGATCCGGGTTGCCGAAGAAGGCGTTGCGCGACGGCAACGAGGCGTCGGCGCGGGGAGCCGGTCGTGCGTCGCTGGGCGCGCTGGTGCTGGGCGGATCCGGCGGCGGATCAGCAGGCGGCGGCGTCTTGGGCTTGGGCTCGGAGGCACATGCGAGCAGCACGGACAGAAGCAGCGAGGGAGCCGTCTTGCGCATGCCGCTCCGCGTACCACGGGCCCGGGCCGGAGGGGCGGCCGTTCCTTTCAGGTCAACTCTTCTTGCGAGGGGGAAGATCGACCGTCTGCGCGAACTTCTCCGCCGGCGCGGGCGCGGCGACCGGAGAGGTCTCGAGCCAAGGAGGCTTCTTCCAGGCGGCGGGTGCTTGTGGAGCGCCAGCCTCTCGAAACGGGACCGGCGCCGAAGGCTCGGATCCGGTCGGAATCGCCGTCTCCTCCTCGACCACCGCCGCAGCCAGGCGCGACTTGGTCGGCCAGCGCGCTTGCCCAGCCAACGCAAAAGCGCCGTTGATCTTTGCGCGGCTGCCGAGCCGGCCGTCGGAGGCGTCAGCGCAGCCACGGAACACCAGCCAACCGACCATTTCGTCCAGGTCGACAGCGACGTGATCGAGCTGCATTTGCATCGGCTCGCGGGCGCCGTCCTCGGACTCGAGCATGGCCATCGCGGCGACGTTGGGCAGCGCGAGCGTGAGCGGGTGGTCGCGGAAGCCCTCGAGCGTGATCACCTCGTTGCCGCGGAAATAGGAGTCCAAGCGCTGATCGGACGGCGCCGCGTGGAAGTAATCCCAAGGCAGCTGTGTCGGAACCTCCATCGGCCGGCGCGCCAACAGCGCGCGGTCTCCTCGCGAGAGCAGGCCTGCGCGGTCGCTCCAGGTGGGAGAGAGCGGACCATAGCCGACCAGCTCGAGCTGGCCGTTGGGTGGCAAGAGCACCGGCACCCCCGTGCCGCGATGCCCGAGACCCACCGGGTTTCGATCGAAGCCTGGTCCGCCGAACGCGCCCTCGTATTGGAGCGGGATGCGCGCGGGGTGGGTTCGTTCGAGGCCGGTCGAGCGGACCACGATCTGCTTGTGGATGACGCCGCCCTCACCGGCGACACGCAAGCTCGTGACCCTGGATTGGCGCACGGCGACCTCGGCATGCCCGCTGACGACGATCTCGCCCCGCGGCAGGAAGGGCACGAGCTCGTTCGCGTGCATCAGGCTGCGATTGGCGTTGCCAAGCACGAACACGTCGGTCTGCACCACCGGCCGTGGCTCGCTGAGCTGCCCGGTGCCGAGGTCCAGGACCAGCTTGATCACGAACGTGACGTATTCCGCGCCGCCTCGCTGCCACACGAGCGACGCGCCCGACGCTCCTTGCGCCAGCTCGACGTTGACGGACAGCGGCGGTCGCGCTGGAGGCGCCTCGACGGCGGCCTGCTGCAGGTAGCTGGGCGAAGCGACCAACACCGCCGGAGCCGCCTGCGACGCGGCTGGTGCTGGCTCGACGCGCCCCTCGAGCACCGGCATCAAGCACTGGCGCACCAGCTCGAGTCGCGTTCGCTCTTTGTCCCAAGCCGGCGGACCGTCGGTGGCCATCGCGATGGCCGCGCCAGTAGCGAGTGGCAAGAGCGTCAGATCAGCCAAACACGCGCGCGCCTCGACGGATTTGGCCTGCGGCACCAGCGTCAGCCAGCCCACGCTCGGCACGCCCGATCCATGAGGCATGCGCAGGGTCTCGAGCGGGTGCTCGACGCGACCGACGTCGGGCTCCAACACTTCGGCGAGCGTGGCGAACGCCTGCGCGAGTAGGGCAGCGCGGGCCGGAGAGGTGCTGGTTTCTTCGGCGCCGAGTCGCAGCTCGAGGGCAAGCGGCGCGCGGCCCTTCACCGCTTGTTGCGGGGGCACCCAGCTCAGCAGCAGGTCGCAGTAGTCCGCTCCCTCGGCCAGGGTCGACAGTCGCGTGCGGTACGCCGGCTCCGTCAACGGGCGATCTCGGTCGTACCAATCGATCTGCCCGGCGCTCAAGATGGCGCGGAGGGAATCCTCATGCTCTGCGGCCACGAGCACGTAGTCGAGGTCGTACCCGCGAAACAGATCGAAGCAGGGGTCGAGCGTGCGCAGGGCAGCCAGGCACCGCCACAGGGCACGCGCCAACTCTCCCACGGCGAGCGCGTCCTGTTTGGCGAGGACCACGCGATGAAAGCGCTCCGGCAGGAAAGGGAGCTTCATCAGTACCACCTGGCCCGATCGATGTCGGCGTTCGAGATCTGCAGGTACTCCTTGGCCTCCCACACGCCGGCCGAGCTCTCCTCGGCGTAGAACCGCATCGTCCAATAGAGCGCGGGGGAGTTGGAGAACGGCCGCAGCTCGGTGCCCGCGGCGTCGCGGAACAAGCGCGCGGTGGAGTCGATGCGAACCACGGCCATGTTGGCGTCGATCACGGTTGCCGTGACGTGACGCCAAGTGACGATGCCCTGGGCAAAGGCGGCCCCCGCGTAGCAGAAGATCTCGGTGCGTCGTGCGGCGATGGTTCCCGTCGCGTCCTCTGCAGGGTCGTGAGTGGGGAGGGCGTGCTCGAGGTAGGTCCACACATTGGGGGCGTGGACGACGAGCTGCACGTCGTGGTTCGGTGGGGTCAACGGCACGCCCTCTTCGCTATGCGGGTTGCCACCGACCGCCCACCCTTTGCTCCACAGATTGATGCCCGCCACCATGTTCGAGTTGGGCGACCAGCGCCAATGCTGGTGAAAGCAGTCGTGGGCGCAGAAAGGGGCCATGACGATGTCATCGAGCCGCATCGCGCTGCGCGAGGTGATGGGTGCCCAATACCGCCCCGTGAGTCCCATCGCCTGCAGCTCCGTGGCGCGGAGGCGCAGCCGCGGCGAGACGTGGATGTTGTCGAACTCTCCCTGGCGCGGCCTCTTCTCGATGTCTGTGAGATCGAACATCGGGGGCATGTCAGGCAGATCGCGACGCCCGCAGCCGGTCACCGTACGGGTCGTGGGCTTGTCACGCCGGACGACGTTGAGGACGTGATCGTGCAGCCGCGTGTTGGGATCGACCTCGACGTAGGAGAAGGTCCCCGACCAATAGCCCTTGAAAGCGTTGTCCGGGCCCCACGGATTCTCGTTGGCGTCTGCGACCAGCAGGCTGCCGATGGTGGAGCCAGCCTCACAGCAAGTACCGACCACGGTGCCGTCGCCCGCGTCGAGCTCCGTCGACGCGCTGGGGCGCGTGAACTTCACCGCGGCGTGTTTCGACTTCACTGGCACGCTCGCCTTGATCAACACGTGAGGGTAGGCGCGGCCCATGCCGACGATGCCTCCAGGCTCGAAGTCCGCCCGCTCCCGCATGACCGCGAACGACAGCATGACCAGGATGCGCGGTGGCGCGATGCTCACGTCGGCCGAGCCCCCCACGCCGGCGCGCGCCGCAGTCTCCTCGCCGCTGGGCATGAAGTCTCCGGTCTTGGCGCGCGTCATCCAGCGGTTGGACTCCGTGTCCACCGGGCTGCTGCCGCGCAGCTCCTCGATCGCCAGCTCGCCCACGTCTCCTTCGGGCGGCTGGTACGCGTGGAACGCGCCGCCTGATCCGAGCTCGTACGCGAAGGCCAAGACGACGGCATTGTCCAGGTGGGCCTCGAGCGGGTAGAGCGTGCTCGAGCCCTCCGCGATGTGACCGCCGGTCACCGCCCAGCGGCTGTGGAGGTAGGTCGCGCTCAGTGGCAGATCGAGGTTGGTCCCGCCCTCCAGCACCACGCGCACCTGGGGTTGAAAGGTGTTGCTCTCCTCGAACCCGAACAAGAGCTCGTCGAGGACCTGCATGTTCTTGTAGCCCGTCTCGCGAACGCGGCACGTCACGTTGCGGACGCGGTGTGGCGTGCCGCCGTCGTGCTCGAAGTCCCACAAGCGACGTCGCGAGTAGCCCGGAGTCAAGATGCGGGCTCCGAGCGCGCTGTTCTCCTCCAAGAGCTCGGAGAGCGGGGCCGGCAGAGCCGCCACCCCACCGCTGACCGCCACGTTCTCCGCCGTGAGGGGCGCGGGCGCAGGTGGAACGCGGGGTGTGGGGATGCGGTGCACGCCGGTTTTCGCGAGCGCGCGCAGGTTGGGGCTCAGGTAGCTGAGCGGCAGGTCTCCCGTGCGTTGCCCGCTCTGGGTGCGGGCGTGCTCCACCGCGATCGTGAACGGCATCGTCTCCAACAGGTGCGCAAAGATGCTCGCCATCGTCACTCTCCCGCCGCGCTGCTGTGCTGCAGCACCAAGTCACCCACACGAATCTGCACGATCTCGAAGTGGTCGCCCTCGAGCCCGTCGAGCGTCAGCTCACCGCCGGGTGGCGCCTCGCGCTCGATCAGCTCGCCCGTCGAGGTCTGCAGTACGACCGTGAGCGGATCGGTCATACCCGGTGGGCACTTGAGCTTGAACTTGGCTTGGCCCTTCTGCGCGTTCGGATCCTGCGGCTGGCTGCGCGCCGCTGCGCTGCCGCTCTTGAGGCCGATCTTGGGTGCCTTCAGCTCGAGCTCGCCATCGAGCTTCACCGCGGCCGCCTTGCCCTGCAGCGTCAGCTCGTCGCTCGCGAGCGCGAGCTTCTTGTCGGCGATGGAGACGCTCGTGTCCTTCACGCGGGCCACGACCTCCTTTTTTCCGACCAGCTCGAGCTGATCCGCTTGGAGCGAGATCTTGTCCGGACCGATCGTGATGCGCGAGCTGCCGCAGATGATCTCGATCGCCTTCGGCGAGATCAGCTGCAGCTTCTCGGCGCCCGAGATGCGAGTGAACGCGCTCGACTGCAGCACGGCATCGGCAGGCAGGTCCGTGCCAGCCAAGAGCCGCAGCTCCTTGCCAGCGCGGACGACGACATCGGCGCTGGCCTTGGTGTTGCTGGTTCCCTCGGTGACGGCGGTGCGATCGCCGCTGACTCGCTCGAGCAGCGTGCCCTCCGCGTGGATCGATGTGGCGCCGCGCACTCGCAGCGTGTGGGCGCCGTCGACCTCCAGCTCGTGGCTCCCTCCCACTCGCGCTCTGGATTCGCCAGCCACCTCGACGCTGTCGTTGCCGGAGACCGTGGCCGAGCGATCTTGCAGCACGGTGAGGGCAAGGTTGCGCTGGGCGCGCAACGAGACGAGCTCGTGACCCTGCTTGTCCTCGAACGCGAGCTCGTTGTAGCCCCCATCGTTGGGCGAGGTCTGCGTCCGGATGTAGCTCTTGGTTTGGTGCTCTGGGAGCGCATGGATCGGAGGGTTCGCCGGGTGGCTCAGGCAACCCGTGACGACCGGCCGGTCGGGGTCGCCACCCAGGAAGCCGACCACCACCTCCGCGCCGAGCCGGGGAATGAACTGCACTCCATGGCCCGCGCCGCCCCAGGGTTGCGCGACGCGCATCCAGCAGGAGCTGTGCTCGTTGTTGCGACCGAGGCGATCCCACGCAAATTGCACCCGCACCATGCCCAAGAATTGAGAGTCGATCTCCTGCTGGGGGATGCCCACCACCAGGCCCGTCTCCAACGTCTGCACGAAGCGCCGAGCAGGTGCTGGCGGGCGCCACAGCACGCCCTGGGGCGCGCCTCGAAACTCGTTCTGGTACCTCGGCCGACTGGTGCTGACGTCCTGCGCTCGATGCGTCACCTGCACGACGACGAACACCTCCGTCGGAGGCGCGGCGTCGTGGTGTGAAATGCCGAGCGTGCGGCCCGGTGCCAGTCGGCGCGAGTCGCTCGAGCCTGCGCACGCTTCCGTTCCCGCTCGCAACTGCTCCAGTCGAACCTGCGCGTACTGGGAGGGATCGCCTAGGCGCGCGAGCGGGACGAAGGGGTCGTACACCTCGTACGGGTCGGCGCTGTCCGAGCCGACCGACGCGCTGATCACCCCGCCGAGCTGGGTTGCGACGCCGTGGGGGGGCGGCGTGGGCACAACCTGGTCGGCGCGGCCATCGGCGCGCATGAAATCGTACGCGCGCACGGTGGCTTGATCGCTCGCCAACCGCGCGATCAAGCGGAGCTCGTCGATTCGCTCCTCCACATGCTCGACGGCGCCCGCGGACCTTCGAAAGGGGATGGCCGGCGGCCCGTCGATGGGGGTGTAGGCCAAGGTGGAGTCGAACACCAGGACACATTCGCCCGGCCCGCTGAGCTTGAGCGCGCGACGTTCGTCCTCGCTCTCGGGGTGCAGGAACGACAACACGAGGCCGTCCTCTGCCAAGAGGCGCTGCACGAACGCCAGATCCGTCTCGCCGTATTGCACGCAGTACTCTCGTCGCGTCAGCGGCCTCGTGAGGCGGAACACGCAAGGGACGTCGTGCTCGTCGAGCACCTGGCGCACGATCTCCTCGCTGGTCAGGCGCTGGAACACGCGCGCATCCATCGTGTGCGAGAGGCGCGCCAGCCTCGGCACCAACGTCAGGAGTGCGACCAGGCGCCCGTCGACGGCGTCCAGTCGAATGGCGTCGTGCACGATGCCCGCGATGTGGCGTGCGCCATAGGGGTGCGGAATCGCCAAGCTCGCGCTCGCGCCGACCAGTGCGCCCAGCGCCGGCGAATCGAGCGGGTCGAGCCACACCATCACGCGGAGCTCGTAGAGCTCGTTGAGCGCCTCGCGACCCTCGAAGCCCGACACCGGCAACGGACGCGCGGTCAGGCCCGGCAAGGCGAGCTGCAAGTCGCCGGTCAGGAGCGCCGTCGCGTGGCGCAGGTCCTGCTGCTGCAGCATGGGGCTCGAGTCCAGAGCGGCGCGCGGGCTGTTCATCGCTCAAGCACGCTACACGCGTTGCTCGGGCTGCGTCGTCACAAACTGGGCAAGCCGCTCACTCGATCTCGATCTCGCTGCCCGGCGACTTCACGCTGATGCTCCCGCTCCACGCGCACGACGCGGTCGAGTCGCTCGTCAGCGCTGCTTTGCCGTTGATGGTGACGACCGTGGCGCCGGGTGACCAGGGCGCGGTCGTCAGCGGCACGCAAGGCATCGGCGTGAGCACCCCTTGCGCGGCAGCGGTCGCGCTCGCGACCTGGGGGTTCGCCTGCGTGGTGCACATGCCGAACGGCATCACGTTCACCTGCGGCGCGAAGTCCATGACGGTGGCGGCGGGCTGATCGTTGCCGTTGGACTGCTCGGTCGGCAGCACGGTCAGGCTCGAGGGGCTGGTGCCACACGAGCAGGCGATCGACGCACCGTGGACGACCAGCTTCGGCATGGCGGCATGGTCGCACGGGAAGTGCCAGGTGCACCCGACCAACGACACACGCGGCCGCTCCGGGGGCGGACCGACCGTCAGGGGCTGACGTGCCCGCGAGGCTCGGCCAGCAGCGCCTGTGCGCACGGGCGCACGACGCCTGCGAGCGTCGCACGCCGCACGGCGACGACGTCGCGCGGCGCAGGCAACCCGGCTGCGGGGGCGCACGGAAGCTCGTCGGGCAACGCCGCGGCGTGCGTGCTCTCGGCTTGCTCGAACGCTTGGCGCGCCACCTCGCGGAGACCTGGGTGCCCGCGCAACAGCCAGGCAAGCGCGCGCCAACCCAGCTCCGCGTGGCGCTGCTCGTCGAGCGCGACCTGCTCCAGGGCGCCCTTCAGCCAGCGCGGGCTAGCGCTTCGCGCGCCCAGCGCCGCCTCGGCTGCGCCCAGCGTCTCGCCCACGCAGGCTTCGTGTACGAGCGCTTCCACGATGCTGATCAGGTCGCGGCGAAGAGGCGCCGCCGCCTCTGGCAACGGGCCGGGACCGTGTGGTTGCCCGGAGAGCGTCGAGGCCAAGCTGAACGCCAGCTCGGCGTGGCGAACCTCGTCGAGCGCAGCTTGGTGGGTGGCGGTGAGCAAGTCTGCGGGGGCGCCCACCGCGAGCAGCTGCAGCGCGAACCGGCTGAAGCTGGCGACGGAGGCGTGCTCCATGGCTGCGATCTCGCGGTAGCGAAGCGCAGCCGCGGCGCGCTGTGCCGGTGAGAGCGAGAGCTCACCTGGGGGAGCGTCGCCCGACCAATCGCTGCGCGCCACCGCCTGTGCCGTGCGCGCGCGTCCGTCCACCACCAGCGGTCTGCCGATGTCGCAGCTCGGAACGACACACTCGAACGCGCCCCCAGCGAAGCGAGGTGAGCACTCGGCCGCGCCGCCGCAGTCGAGATCCGTCCGACACTGGTCGAGCTCGGAGCGACACGCGAGGAACGTCTGCCGCCCGCAGCCGTCGTCGTACGTGCCCAGGCCACATTCGCCAGATGGGCAATCGGCGTTGGTGATGCACGACGGCTGCACGCACATGCTGCCTGGCAAGTTGGGCAACATGCCGCCACAAGCGCACGCTAGGCCAGAATCCCCACAATCCTCATCGACCTCGCAGCCGTAGAAGCATTGGCACCAGGTGCCGCCCTTGATCGCCTTGGTGTGGCCACATTGCCCGCCCGGGGCGCAGTCGGCGTCGCTCGTGCAATCGAGGAAGTCCTCGTTGCCCAGGCAGGACGGCGGGTCCCAGTCGAACGCGCATTGCCCCAAGCTCTCTCGATCGATCGATCCGTCCGCGCACTTCACATAGCCGGTGTTGGATCCGTCGGGGCCCACGACCGGCTGTGCGCCTTGGCAGGGTGAGCCACCGCCGGCGCCGCCCACGCTCTGGCTGGTGCTGCCGTTCGTGACGTTCGAGCTGGTCTGACCGCCCTGCCCGTCGTCACCGCCACCGCCGTCGTCCACGAACACCACCAGGCCGCCACATGCCGTGGCACCCGCAGCGCCGATGGCAGCCAGGATCGATGAACGCAGTGACTGCAGATCGACGCGCATGTCGCGAGTGTAGACTCACTTCTGGACGCAAAGTAGCTGCCGCCCGCGAAGCCCTCTTGCGTTGGGGCGGCCGATGCACGACGAAGCACACACCGTCGACCCATGTTCCTCCCTAGCTTTGCTCGCCCGCTGGCCCGGTTACCGCTCTTGGCTGGCCTCGTCTCCTCCGCTGCCTGCGACCCTCCCGAGATCGTGGCCCTGAGCTGTGGCGACAACCGCGTGGACGCGCCCGAGGAGTGCGACGACGGCGAGCTCAACGGCGAGCCGGGCCAATGCAGCGCGAGCTGCCGGTTGCCGTTGCTGGTGTCAGTCGAGGGGGACGTGCTCGCGTTCATGACCGAGGTGCAGGGCGATCGCGTCGCTGGCGCGACCGTTTCGGTGCTGGAGCGCCCGGATCTCAGCGTGGTGACCGGAGACGATGCGCACTTTCGCTTCGACGGCCTCGAGGTCGGCGCGCAGGTGACGTTGGTGGTCGAGCACCCGGACTTCATGACCACGCAGACGGCCACGATCGTGGTGGGCCCCAACGGGGTGAGGCCCTTCGCCATTCAAGCAGTGCCCACAGGCCTCTTCACGGCGCTTTCGGGCTTGGTGCCAGAGCCGGTGGAGCTCGACCAATACTGCGTGATCGCCAGCACCGTCGCCCGCTTCGGCGGCTCGCTCTACGTCTACCTGCGCCAGGGTTTGCCCGGGGCAGAGGTGTCGCTCGAGCCGGCCGCGGGCAACGGACCGATCTATTTCAACGAGAACGTGCTGCCCGATCCGGCCCAGACCTCGACCAGCAGCGACGGCGGTGTGCTGTTCTATCGGGTCCCGCCCGGGGACTACGTGATGGCGGCCAGCCACCCCGAGGCGGTCTTCAACGAGGTCTCGCTCCGGTGTCGAGCAGGCGTGATCGTGAACGCGGGTCCGCCGTTGGGCCTGCTCGCCAACGTGCAGCAGCCCGATTACGGCGGCGGCGCATCACGACCCGACGACGCGTACTCTGCTGCGAGCGACGCGCTGTGCGACGCCACTGCCGCGTGTGTGAACGAGGACGCTGGCGCCGAGCGCTACCCAGCCGTCACCGTGGCCTCGTGCAAGGCGATGTTCGCCAATACGTGGGCGGACGTCGACGTGGTGTGCGACGAGAGCGCCGGCTTGCGCGAAGCGGCACGGGCGCTCTACACCTGCCGCAGCGCGGACTGCGAGGTCACGCTGGGCGGAGACGAGGTCTGCGCCAGCGAGGAGCAGGCCTTCGCGAGCGCGCAGGCGGCGTACGGCACGTGCCTGCGCGTCGACTAGCGTTTGGCCGCGAGCTTGTCCCGCTCGCGGCACGCGGCGTCGTACCCTTGGGTGCACGCGGTCTGGAAGCGAGCCTTCGCCTTCACCGGGTTGGCCTTGCCTGCGGTGCCCTCTTGGTAGACCACGCCCGCGTTGTGGCAGCCCACGCGCTCGCCCGCTGCGCAAGCCTGCTCATAGGACTTGAGACCGGCCGCTGGGTCCTTGGGCACACCGAGCCCGAAGTCCTGGAGATAGCCCCAGTTGGTGCAGGCCGCGGCTGACCTCTGGCATGCGGCCTTCGCTTCTTGGACGACCCCAGCCAGCGCCACGCACCCCTTCTCGAGCTTGTGCTCGCACGCTCGTGCCGCAAAGTCGGCTGCGACTGCCAGGTTGGTGGGTCGCGCGAGCTTGCTGCGGTTCAGGCAACCCAAGGAGCTCTTGAGCTCGCAGGCGCGCTCGAACAGCTTCGCCGCCTTGGCCTCGTCCTTCGCGAGCGTCCCGAAGCCAGTGTCCCAGGCCCAGCCGAGATCGTTGCACGCCTCTGCGTGGCCTCCGTCGCACGCGCGCTTCAAGTGATCGGGGGCCAGCAAGCTCGCGGGGGAGGGGTCTCCCAAGAGCTTCTTGCCCAGCGCATACGCTTGGGCGGCCTCGTCGTCCTCGGGCTCGTGAGATGTCTTCGCGGGCTCGTGGGTCGGCGGCTCGGGCTTGTCCAACGCGCTCGCGATCCGCGCGCAAGCCGCCTGGTCACCTCCCGAACAGCGCTTGGCCACTCCCAGTGCGCGGAGCTCGGCGGAAGAGAAGTTCTCCCCGACGAGCGGCGACGCAGTGGGCTCGCCCGCGGGTCTCGTGGCGGCGGCCGCGCTCTCGGGCGCACATGCGCGCTGAGGAATGGCCGGCGCGGAGCATGCGATCAGGCACAGGGACGCGGCGGCGAGAGCCAGGTGAGCGCTCATGGTGATCTCAAGACACCTGAGGCTCCATCTTGTCGCACCGAAAGCCCGCCAGCTCGGCGAATCCCTGCGGCTCAGCGCATCCACACCACGCTGGTGGCGTCGACCGGGGTCAGCTCGCTGCTGATCACGTCCAGGATCTGGCCGCCTCCATCGATCGCCGGCAGGAAGGCGCACGTCCCGTCATGGACCATCTGTACGGCCCAGCTATCGACCCAGTAGCCGTCGGACATCTCGATGATGGTGCGGCTGCCGGTGCTTGGCCGGACGATTTGTAGGGCCTCGATAGGCAACGCCCGAGGGCTGGGCGGCTCTTGCCACTCGATCGGCAAGCAGAAGGCCTGGTTACCGTCGTTCGCGACCACGACGTAGCTCCCCGCGGCTTCGCGGTAGTCGAACGCGCCGGGATTGCCGATGGGCTCGGCGACGAGGCTCCAGGCTTCGCTCTCGGGGTCGAGGCGCGCGAGCTGCGCGTCCCCTCCGCTGCGCCACATGGCCAGCACGGCGCCGTCGCTGGCGAGCGATCTCGAGCTGAAGCTACATTGGTGCGCGAGATCGAGGATGGGGTCGGGTGGAGGCAGATCGGCCGACGTGATCGCCTGGGTCTCGAGATCGATGCGGTAGCGCGCTTCGTTCCCGAGCTGGTCGTACACGGTCAAGAGCACGTAGCGTCCTCTGGCGACCGACTCGACATACGCCTGATCGTCGCCCAGATCCCACAGCGGGACCTCGCGTCGCTCGTTGGGGCTCTCGCTGACCAGCGTCGCCACGGCACCTGTGAAGCTCACGAAGTGAAAGCCGAACTCGTCGTAGCTCGGGTATTGGTCCGCATCGAGATCGGCCACGACCCTGCGCTCGCCGGTCGCGAGCTCGAGGAACTGGAACTCGCCGCCTTCGTCTCGACCCAAGAGCCAGCCACCCGCTAGCGGCAGCCCGATTGGCTCGAAGGCTTCGAGCTCGACCATGTCTCCGCTTGGCAGGCGCGCCCAGTGCAAGGCCTCGGAGGTCTCGTAGTCGTAGCTGAAGAGGATGGTGGTTCCGTCTTCCGAGACCGCGACCACCGTCTGCTGCTCGGTGGAGTCCAGCTCGTCGATCAGCTCGCCGCGCCGGTTGAACCAGCGGGTGGCGTAGTGGCCATCGAACGCTGGGCCAGGCACCAGCCACCCCACCGTGACCACGATCACGTCGCCGCCTGCCTGCACCGACCGCCACGGGTAGATGTCCTCGCTGGGGGGAGCGGGCGTGTCGACGGCGAGCGGCACCGCGCTGCCATCGCGGAGCAGCCGCAGGAACAGGTCCTCCTGCTGCAGCACCGCCACCGCCTCGTCGTCGTTGCCCGTGAACAGCGTGCCCTGGCAGAAGCTGGCCGGTGACGCAGGAGGCTCCGTCGGGTCTACGGGCGCCGTCGGAGCAGGCGGCGGCTCGGGCTCGGTGGGGGTCCGCTCGAGCCGAACCTCCACGCACGCCGCACAGGTCAACAGTCCCAAGCTCCACGCCAAGCGACTCCCCAAAGTCATGTCAGCACCTCGAAGCATGGAGCTTGCGCGGCGATCGCTGTGCCAACAATCCGAATGAACCAAACAGGATTGGTCAGAATGACAGAACAACTACCGCCGCCACGCCACCCGCGGTGAACCGCTGTATGACAGCGGGGTGATCGCCGAGAAGGTGTCCGGGCGGCTCTTGTCGTGAGCGACGGCATCGAGATCCGCGCGGCGAGCAAGCGCTTCCGCGGGGAGCTCGTGCTCGACGCGATCGATCTCAGCGTGTCCGAGGGCACGACCACGGTGCTGGTGGGCCCGAGCGGCTGCGGCAAGTCGACGTTGCTCCGGCTGGTGAACGGGTTGATCGCGACCGACAGCGGAGAGGTGCGCTGCTTCGGTGAGCAGGTGACGCCGGTGCGCGCACCGCTCCTACGTTTGCGTATGGGCTACGTGATCCAGGAGGGCGGCCTGTTCCCGCACCTGTCGGCGCGGCGCAACGTGACCCTCATGGCCGAGGAGCTCGGCTGGAGCGGCGCACGCATCGACGAGCGCGTCGAGCACCTGCGCAAGCTCGTGCGCCTGCCCGCGGAGATACTGGAGCGGACGCCGGGCCAGCTCTCCGGCGGGCAGCGGCAGCGCGTGAGCATGATGCGCGCGCTGATGCTCGAGCCCAAGATCGTGCTGCTCGACGAGCCGTTGGGCGCGCTCGACCCGGTGGTGCGCGTCGAGCTGCAGGACGAGCTCAAGGAGGTGTTCCAGGCGGTGCGGGCAACGGTGCTCATGGTGACCCATGACATGGCCGAGGCGGTGCATTTCGCCGAGCAAGTCGCGGTGCTGAAGGCCGGCAAGATCCTGTGGCGCGGCACGCCCGAGGCGCTGCTCTCCGAGCGCACCGAGCCGTTCGTGGTGAAGCTGCTCGGCTCGCACCGCGACCTCGGGCGGGGGGCGGCGCCGTGACGTCTCGCTGGGCCTGGCTGTGGGTGCTCGTCTGCGTGGCATCCCCGCGCGCCGCTGCAGCGGAGCCCCTCCGGGTGGGGTCCAAGGGGTTTACAGAGTCCGTGATCTTGGGAGAGGCGGCGACGCACCTGTTGCGCGACGCCAAGCTCGAGACTGAGCACCGGCGCGAGCTTGGCGGCACCCGCATCCTCTGGTCGGGGCTGCTCTCGGGCGAGCTCGACGTGTACCCGGAGTACACGGGCACGATTCGGCAAGAGATCTTCGGCGGCAAGCTCGGGGAGCTGGCCGAGCTCGAGCCGGAGCTCGCCAAGCACGGCGTGAGGGCGACCAAGCCCTTTGGGTTCAGCAACTCGTACGCGCTGGGCATGAGCCGCGCGCGCAGTCAGGAGCTGGGCCTCGAGACGATGAGCGCATTGGTGGCGCGGCCCGAGCTCAAGCTCGGTTTCTCCAGCGAGTTCATGGATCGCAAAGATGGCTGGCCCGCGCTGCGCGATCGTTATGGCTTGAAGCAGACCGACGTGCGCGGCCTGGACCACGACCTGGCGTATCGCGGGCTGAAGGCTGGCGACATCGACGTGATCGATCTGTACACGACGGACGCCGAGATCGAGTTCTACGACCTGGCGGTGTTGGTCGACGATCGCAAACACTTTCCCAGCTACCAGGCGCTATTCCTCTACCGCGCGGATCTGCCCGAGTCGGGCGCGGCGGCGTTGGCGCGGCTCGAGGGCAAGATCGACGAGCAAGCGATGGTGAAGCTCAACTCGGCGGTGAAGCTGCGCGGTCGCACAGAGAGCGAGGTGGCCGCGGAGCTGGTCGCGAGCACGCTCGGCGTGAAGGCCGAGGTCGAGAGCGACACGCTCACCGCGAGACTGCTGCGCGCGACGAAGGAGCACTCGGCCATGGTCGCGATCGCGCTGATCTTGTCGGTGCTGCTGGCGGTACCGATCGGGATCGCTGCGGCCAAGCTGCCTCGCTTCGGCCGGGTCATGCTCGGCGTGGTGGGGGTGTTGCAGACGATCCCGTCGTTGGCGCTGCTGGTGGTGCTGATCCCGGTGCTCGGTCTGGGCGAGACCACCGCCATCGCCGCGTTGGTCTTGTATGGCTTGCTGCCGATCGTGCGCTCGACCCACACGGGGCTCACCACCATCCCCGGGCCTTTGCAGGAGTCCGCGCTGGCGCTGGGGCTCTCGCCCTGGGCGCGGCTGCGCCGGGTGGAGCTGCCGCTGGCGTTGCCAGCGATCCTGAGTGGCATCCAGACGTCGGCGGTGATCGCCGTCGGCACCGCGACGCTCGGCGCGTTGATCGGCGCCGGCGGGTTCGGGCAGGCGATCCTCACGGGTGTGCGGCTCGACCGCACCTCGTTGATCCTCGAGGGGGCGGTCCCCGCCGCGGGTATGGCGCTCGTGGTGCAGGGCTTGTTCGAGCTCTTGGAGCGCTGGCTGATCCCGAAGGGGCTGCGCACGTAGCGGGCGAATCGGCTCGACCGCGCTCGCGCGGCGTGCGAGCTTCTCGAGCTCAAGGGTGCAGCTGGCAGGCTGCAGGTAGAGGATGGTCGGGCCGCCATCCACCGAACGCGACCGGCGTGCCGGTCGAGCCAACGGTGGGTGTTTCATGGCCGCTTCCATTTCGAGTCCGTCGCCGTTGCCCGAGTCTCCGCCCGAGGCGTGGGAGCCGCTCCTGCGCATGACGCGGCTCGCTCGCAGGCCGCTCGATCGCTTTCTGCAGATCGAGGCAGCGAGCGGCATCCTGCTGCTGGTGTGCGCGAGCGTGGCGATGCTGCTCGCCAACTCGCCGTGGGCCAGCAGCTACTTTGCGCTGTGGGACGTGCCGCTCGGGCTCAAGCTGGGCGCGTTCAGCTTCGAGCGATCGCTCGCGTGGGTGGTGAACGATGGCTTGATGGTGGTGTTCTTCTTCGTGGTGGGGTTGGAGATTCGCCGAGAGATCCACCACGGTGAGCTCTCCGAGCTCCGTCGCGCCGCGTTGCCAGTGGCCGCGGCGCTCGGGGGGATGGTGGCGCCTGCCGCTCTCTACCTCCTGCTCGCGGGAGCTCCCGAGACACGCTCGGGCTGGGGCGTGCCGATGGCCACGGACATCGCCTTCGCAGTCGGCATCCTCACGCTGCTGGGCAAACGTGTCCCCGCAGCGCTCCGTGTGCTCTTGCTGGCTCTCGCGGTCATCGACGATCTCGGCGCGATCGTGGTGATCGCACTGTTCTACTCGTCGGGCATCTCGTTCGTTTGGTTCGGCGTCGCGGGGTTGGGTCTGGGCCTGGTGCTGCTGATGCAACGCCTGGGCGTACGCGCCAAGTGGGCCTACGTGCCGCCAGCGATCGTGGCCTGGGCCGGGGTCTACGCGGCCGGTGTGCATCCGACCATCGCGGGCGTGATCGTCGGGTTGATCACGCCTGTGCGCGCGTGGCTCGGGGCCGATGGATTCGTCTCGAGCGTGCAGAAGGAAATCGAAGGCTTGGTCGCGGCAGGCCCCGCTGCGCTCTCGCCCCACGATCTGGCCGGCACTCTGCGCCACATCGACGTGCAGCGGCGCGAGGCGATGTCGCCTGCCGAGAGCCTGATCGAGACGCTGCATCCCTGGGTCGCGTTCGGCATCATGCCGGTGTTCGCGCTCGCCAACGCGGGCGTGGCGGTGGACGCCTCGGCGTTGCAGGGCCCCACGATGCGCGTGGCGTTGGCGGTCGGTGTAGCGCTGGTGGCAGGAAAGCTGATCGGCATCTTCGGCGTCAGCATGCTGGCTCTGCGCTTGGGCCTGGGCGTGTTGCCGCTGGGGTTGAGCTGGCGGCACCTCGTCTTGCTCGGGGTCGTGTCTGGCGTGGGCTTCACGATGGCGCTGTTCATCGCGCAGCTCGCGTTCACCGATGCTGCGCTGCTCTCCGCGGCCAAGCTCGGCGTGCTGGTCGCGAGCGCCGTGGCAGGGGTGCTGGCGCTCGGGCTGGGGCGGGCGCTGTGCAGCGCGGACGTGCCGAAGGGGGCGGCGCAATCGGCGGACGAAGCCGAGTGCTCCACCGAGGCGTGACGGACTGTGCCAGGCCGGCTCACCGCTGGGCGCCTCCCGTGGAGAAGTGCAGGAGAAAATGGCTGGCACGCCACTTGGAAGGGGGCGCAGCATGAAGACTTCGTGGATCGCGCTGAGCTTGCCGCTGTGGGCGCTGGGGTGTGGGAGCACCGTCTCGGTGGGCTCTGGAGGCAGCGGCGGCGGGGACGACTGCGGGGCTCCGCCGGCGGGCGACTGCGGTTGGGTGTGCGCTGATGGCAAGTGGGCGTCGTCGGAGCCGGCCTGCGGCGGCCTGTGTCCCCTGGGCGAGCCCGAGGAGTCGTCGCCATGTACGTTCGAAGGGTTGAGCTGCGAGTACCTCCGTGAGGACATCGGCGACTGCGAGTCGAGCAGCTACGAAGTGACCTACTTCTGCAATGACGGCCTGTGGTCGCAGATCTCGAACCGCTGCTCGCCCCCGATCGAGTGCCCTGCCGAGCTGCCGATCGACGGCAGTGACTGCACGGGCTGGGACTACGCCTGGGACTGCTTCTACCAGGTCGCGAGCGACTGCGCGGTGGGCGCCTCGGCGTATGCGCAGTGCGACACCAGCACGTACAGCTGGGTGGTGGCGTTGGAAGGCGAGCCGTGCCCGTCGTGCGTGTACGCAGACGCAGGCAGCTGCTCGGCGGACCCCGCGTGCCGGTGGCTGGTTCCCGGCTGCGGAGACGCGCTGCCCGTGGTCGAAGGCTGCTACGCCGCCGAGCCCTGCACCGAGCAGAGCTGCGACGCCGGCTCCGCGTGCGTGACGGTGGACGTGGATCCTTGTTGGGCGACGCTGTGCAACGCCTGCAGCGCGACCACGGACGTGTGTCAGCCGGTGCCGGAGCCGCTCTGATGCACGCTCACAGACAGGGCTGGTAGCGCTCGGCGTAGTCGGTGAACGTGACCAGGTAGGTCTGACCTGCGGAGGGCCGCAGCTCCTTGCCGTTCACCGTGAAGTAGAGCTCGAGCGTGGTCGCCACGTAGAACCCGTCGGGCGTGAGCGAGAGCTCACCGACGGGGCATTGGCTCGCCGGATCGGTGATCACGTTGCCGTGCATGGGGTCGAACGGGCGCAGCGGCAGCTCGTAGCGGGCGTCGTTGCCGACGCGACGTGCGAAGCTCACGTACTCCGTCTGGAAAGAAGGCTGGCCAGCCCAGCGGTAGTGCACCTGCGCGTCGAGCTGCTTCCACAAGTCGCCGTTGTCGAAGTCGGTGACACCAGGCTCCCATACGTCGAAGAAGATGCTGCGAATGGCTGCGCGCTGGCGCGCCCAGGTGTCGTACGAGACGCCTTGGGACAGGTTCCTGCGATCGCCGTCACAGGCACCGCCGTTGTTGCAGGTCTGGCGCGCGACGACCGCCGCAGCGTTGCCGATCCAGTTGGGCTTGCTGGCTTCTTCGAGCACGTTGAACCGGTAGTTGCCGCCGAAGTTGGAGTCCCACTCGTGGCAGCCGTACTTATTCGTGGCCTCGAACCAGATCTCCATCTCGCCCGCGACGGTCGGCGAGAGCGTGGGACTGGCAGGCGCCATCAGCCCCGCCACGGTGACGCTCTCTTGGCTGCCGTCCGCGTAGCGCGCGTGGGCCGTGACGGCGAACTGCGGGGTGCCGCTCTGGAAGGCGACGCAAGGCGCGAGGCGCTCCTGGTCGAACACCAAGTGCACGGTGCCGTCCTCGACCACGGCGCCGCTCACGTTCTCGTTCCACGCGGCATCGAAGACGATCGTTGCTTCGCTGAGCGCGTCCTCGTGCTCGCTCACATCCTCTTGCTCGGAGCTGGGCGCGCCGGGGGCACACGCGGAGAGGGCGAGCAGAGAGACGACCGTGAAGCGGGTGGAGCGGGTGAACATCACGAACGGGGGTAGTGACTCATTTGAGAGGTGTCAATACCTACATTGGCTCCTCGCCGGCGTCAGCCGCTATGATCGGGCAGAGGTCTTCGATGCCCCAGCTCTCTTCTCGGACCGCCATTGCGGCCGGCTTGGCCTGCTCGCTGCTTTTGGGTTGTGGCGGCAAGGTGGTGTTTCAGGAGGACGACGGGAGCGGTGGCAGCGGCGGGCAAGGCGCCGCGGGCCCTGGTCCCGGGCCCGGGCCCAACACCACCGTCAGCACAGGCTCGGTGATCCCCACCAACCTGTGTCAGGAGTTTTGTGGCGACTACGCGCAATGCCTGGGGTCACCTTGCCTCGATCAATGCATCTCCGAATACGGCCTGGGCTGCGACGAGCAGATCGACGCGTTCCTCGCCTGCGCGGTGCGCACCTTCGATCCCAGTTGCGAGTTCATCGGCTGCAGCGAGGAGGTCAGCGCCTACGCGGACTGTCTGAACGGCTCGCAAGCGTGCGTGACCGACGGCTGCGATGACGGGGGCCCTCCTGGCAACTGCTACTGCAGCGGCACTTGCTTCGGCACCACGTTCATCGAGCAAGCATGCTTCTTCCCTGTGCCGGGGGGCCCAGGCGATCCACCGCCGCCGCCCGACGGAGTGCTGTGCGATTGCTACTTGGACGGCGCCTACGTGGGCAACTGCGAGACCGGTGCGTTCGACTGCAGCATCGAGGGTGGCTGCTGTCAGTTCTACGCCATCGGCATCAAGTGACCACCGAACCTCCGCTCAGCGGTCGGTTGACCGGAGAGCCCGGTCCGAAGTTCTGCTAGCTTCGCCGGCCCGAGGGGGCACGGCCGCGTTCCGCGCCGTAAGAGCCCCCAAGATCTCAGGAGAAGCTATGAAAGCTCGAAGCCACTTGAAGGTGCTGACCGTTGCGCTGCTCGCTGCCTCGACCTTGGCCCTGACTGGGTGCAAGAGCGACGAAGAGCGTCTGATCGAGCTCGAGGAGGAGAAGGCCACCGCCTACGAGAAGGCCGGCGACAACTGCGATGACATCGCCAAAGCCGCCGAGGAGTTCAAGAAGAAGCATGGCTCCGAGCACAAGGAGCTGATGGAGAAGCTCAAGAAGAAGTACGAAGGCAAGAAGGACGAAGCCGACAAGGCGATGGAGAAGTACAAAGAGCGCGCCGACAAGAGCAAGAAGATCATCATCGGCACGGTCTTCAAGTGCGCCAACCACGACGGCTTCGGCAAGGCCATCAAGTCGGACTGACTCTCAGCGCGCGTACGCGCCCACAGGCAGATGGTCGCTGACAGTGCTCTCGTAGTCGGCGACCTCTGTCTCCAGGTGGAACACCTGGGCTGGCTCGCTGCCTAGCTCGTCGAGCGTGCCAGTGGTCACCAGCACGTGATCGATGAAGCTCTCGAACGGGATGTACGTGAAGTCTCCTGCAGCGACCGGCTCGTCCGTCAAGAAGCGATAGAAGTCAGGTGCGTCCAGAAACGGACCGAACACGTTCCATGGCGGGGGGTCGTCGATGGAGTCGTTGAGATCACCGAGCAGCACGAAGTCGTCCTCGATCCCCTGGCCGACCTGTTCTCGGATGTAGTCGTCGAGCACGAGCACGGCCTGACGGCGCCGCTCCTCGCTGTCCTGATCGAGCATGGCCTTGAGGTGCAAGACGATCACCGCGCACGACAGCGTGCTGCCGTCGCTCAGCGCGAGGTTGACCGTCGCTTTGAGCGGTGGCCGGGGGAACGCGTAGCTGTCGTCGCTGAAGAGGGTCTCCACCTCGCCCACGCTGGCGCGCTCCGGATCGAACACCAAGCCCACGTGCGAGAACGCGCCCGGGTCGTCGTTGAGCGCGAACTGGTAGGGCGGAAGCGCCTCGATCATCGACTCGAAGGCGAGTGTGTCGTCGATCTCCACCACACCCAACAAGGCGGGGCGCAGGTTGGTGATCACTGCCGAGACCTTGTCGATGGTGGTCTGGTGTTTGGGGAAGGTCTGCAGGTTCCAGCTCAGGATCAGCGGCTCGGGAGCGACGGGTGGGGCCCCGCCCCCACCCGCGCCAGCGCTGCCGGGAGCGCCGCCGTTGCCCCCGCCGCCGCCCGCGATGGTGGAGTCACCGCAAGCGACCAGCGCGAGCAGCCCGAGCAGCGACCAAGTGCGGCTCACAGGCCCCGGCTTGCCCGGGCGAATCAAAGGCCCAGCTCTGCCAGGTGGTAGCGGCTCTTGTACTTCAGGGCGACCGTGCGGCGAATGGTCTCGTACACCTTGTCGCTCTTCTGCGCGCGCCACCACATCTGCACGCCCTGGCTCAAAAGCCAGGTCACTCCCGGCGGGCCGCCCGTGGGACGTGGCACCAAGTGCATGGCCTTGGACCCGGTCAGCGCCTCTTGCAGCATCTCTGCGAGCACCACGGCCAGCTCGTCCGTCACCACCTGCGGCTCGCGGCCGTAGAACCAGCGACCCAGCTCGCGCACTGCCTGTTGCTCTTCCGCCGTCATG
>CAZXMG010000016.1:0-148644 GCA_964641275.1 uncultured Polyangiaceae bacterium | reverse complement strand
TTTGCTTTCTGATTCAACTGGCAAGCCAGTTGAATTCTCCCGTGCCAGTCGGCACGTCGCGGGGCCTTCGGCGCTCATTCTTGGAGGGCACGGGAGAATTTTGCTTTCTGATTCAACTGGCAAGCCAGTTGAATTCTCCCGTGCCAGTCGGCACATGGCGGGGCCTTCGGCGCTCATTCTTGGAGTGCACGGGAGAATCTTGCTCTCTCATTCAGCTGGCAAGCCAGAAGTGGGCTGAGCGTCGGTGTGGAACCCGGCCCTTCACTTGCGGGCGTCAGCTGGGTCGGCCGCGTCTCCGCGCGATCACGCGCACCCGCACGCCGTGTTTCGGGCGCAAGGTCGCGCTCGGCTCCGGCTCGTCATCGCCCAGGAGCTCGAAGCGGTAGCTCGAGAGCAGCACCGCGAGCGCGATCTGGGCCTCCATGTAGGCGAAGTGGTTGCCCAAGCACACGCGCGGGCCGGCGCCGAACGGCAGGTAGGCGTAGCGATGACGCCCGAGCTCCGAGGCGCCGAAGCGGCTGGGATCGAAGTGCTCGGGATCGCTCCAGACGGACTTGGAGTGGTGCAACGCCCACGGCGAGATCATGACGTTGGTGCGCTCAGGCAGATCATAGCCCCCGATCGTGACTGGCTCGATGCTGTCGCGTCCGCCTGCCGATGGCCCACCCGGTCCACTCCAGCGCCACGGTGAGCGCCTCCCCGATCTCGTCTGCCTCGGAGAACGTGTCCGCGTCGAACAGCGTCTTGCCGGCGATGCCCATGGTCAGGCGTGTGGTCTCGTGCGAGAGCGAGAGCTCCTGCCCATCGCGCCAACCATTCGTCGTGCGGTGGGCGCAGGCAACCATGTCGTCGGCGTAGCCCTCGAGCGCCTTGGGCGTGAACAGCGGCGCCATCAGCTTGCGCTGCCTGCGCCACAGCTCACCGTTCGAGGTGAACAGCCCCTCGCCCGCGAGCACGTGCAACGCAAAGCGGAGCATGTCCGACTTCTCGAAGCTCTTGGCCTTCTCGACGAGTACCTCTTGCACGATGTCGGGCGAGGTCACGCACACCGCCCGCACCCCTGGGAACGGCAGCTTGAGACGCATGATCGGCTGGTCGGCCGCTGCGAATCGACGCAGCGCGCCCATGCGGTCGTTGCGGAAGTCCGCGTTGTGACCCAAGAAGGATTTCCCCCCCGGCGCCACCGGCATCGCCTCGAGCCTCATGGTGCGGCATGGTACCGCGCAGAATGCTCAGGCGCTGAGGCGGTAGTTCTCGAGCACCACGTCGGGGATCCCCGGCGTCGTCTCCGCGTCGTCGTCCCCGCTGAACAAGCTCGGCAGCGCGCGACGCGCCCCGGGGCTGCTCGCGGGCAGCATCGTGCGGCGCGGCTCACATAGGTCGTGCCAGCTGCTCTCCGGCGGCGTGTCAGTTCGCAGGCAATAGGTCTTGCTCTCGCGCTCACGACGAGCGGTGAGCTCGTCCGCGTGCGCGGACAGCTCCTCCCAGTCGAGCTGCGTCTGCGTCCAGGCCAAGGCTTCGATCCCAATCGAGCGTCGCATGACGGGCACTCTCGCAAACCGCGTGCCGCCTACCCGGGGCCAATTCTCGAGCAATTTCCGAGGTTGATTTCGCGATGAGGGCGTCCCGTCTCAGATTGAACGTCTCGATTCGAGACGCCCGCATGATTGGTATGCTGCGCCGGTGGGCGCGCAGCACAAGCACGCGACGTGGGTCCTCGGCACCACGATCGGCGGCAGCTACCGGCTCGACGCGCTGTTGGGAGCGGGCGGGTTTGGCGCCGTGTTCCGCGCAGTGCACGTGCGCCAGGGTCATGTGGTGGCGCTCAAGCTGCTTTCACGCGAGGCGATGATTCAGGCTGACTCGATCCCCCGCTTCCAGCGCGAAGCGAGGGTCGCGATGACGCTGAAGCACCCCAGCACCGTGCGCGTGTTGGACCTGGGCGATGCCGGCGAAGGGACCCCCTTCATCGCCTTCGAGCTGCTCGAGGGGATGTCGCTCGAGCAACGCCTACGGGGGGGACCGCTGCCGATCGAGGAGGCCACGCGCATCGCGGTGGACCTACTCGGGTCGCTCGAAGAAGCTCACCAGCAGCAAATCGTCCACCGCGACGTGAAGCCGGCCAACATCTTCCTGTGCAAAGAGCCCGCTGGATTGGTGAAGCTGCTCGACTTCGGCGTCGCCAAAGAGGGTTCGACCCTGCAGAAGCTCACCGCTGAGGGGTTCATGGTGGGCACACCGGCGTACATGGCCCCCGAACAACTGAGCTCTCAACCGGTCGGTCCTGCCACGGATCTGTTCGCTCTCGGGCTGGTGCTGGCAGAGATGCTGACCGCCGAGCCGGTGTACAAAGGCGAGGCGCTGACCATTTGTGTCGAGAAGGTGCGCGGCACGCCGGCTGCGCTGGGCGACCCTCGCATCCCCATCTCGTTGCTGGCGGTGCTCAAGCGGGCCACCGCCCCCCAGCCCTCGAACCGCTACCGCAGCGCCGACGAGATGAGGCGAGCGGTGCTCGACGCCGGTTACCTGAATCAGCGCCCGAGCCAACTCCCGCAGCCCCCATCAGGCAAGTTCGGCACCATGGTCATGGACTTGCCCAAGTCCGCCCCACCTTCGAAGGTGAGCGCCCTGGCCGCCACTGCGCCCCCCTCGCTCCAGACGCCGCTCGCCATCGGTCGCGCGTCCACCAACCCCATGGCCGCCACCGCGCCACCTTCGCTCCACACGCCGCTGGCGGCGTCGCCCCTTTCCAGCCCGCTGTCCTCCACGACTCCGCTGGCAAAGAAGCCGTCGCTGGCGGCGACGACCCCGGACGACTCGCTGCGCAGACCGCGGATCGTGCCTCACCTGGCCGCCACGGTGGATCACAACCCCCGCGTCATGCCCCAGACGCTGGCGATCGTTCCCTCGCCTGCGCCCGAGCGACGTTCCCGGATCGTCTGGGTGCTGTTGGGGCTGCTCCTGTTGCTCGGTGGCGCCGCGGTCCTCGCCTGGCGCCTGGGTGTGCTCCGGCTGCTCAGGCCTTGAGCTGATCGAACTCGCCATCCTCACCGAGGTCCGGTGCGCCGAAGTGGCTCTCGGCCACCCCCATGGCGTTGCACAACGTGGTGAGGAGCTTGTTGTGGGGTGCGTCGGCGTCGTTCTTGGTGTCGGCCTGGGCCGTCACCTTGATGTACTCGCCCTGCTTGAAGTAACCGCCGCAGCTGCCCGCAATGATCACCGGCAGATCGCGGAAGTCGTGGTCTTTGCCGTGGGAGAGCTCGTTCATGTACACGACGGCGGTGTTGTCGAGCACACTCTTGCCGTCCGCCTCCTCGTAGGCGTCGAGCCTGCCGAGCAGGTAGGCGAGCTGGGTCGTGTACCACTGGTCGATGTCGGCCAGCATGCCCTCGTAGCCGGCGACCTCGCCGCCGGAGTTGTCGTCCATGGTGTTGCCGTGCGAGAGCTTGTGGTGGTTGTACTGGTGGCTGATGTTGTCCCAGTTGAAGATGGGACCGCCAGCGCCAGAGCCCCACATCATCGTGCCCACCTTGGTGGCGCCGCAAGCGATGGCCAGCGCCAAGACGTCGAGCTGCATCTGGCCAATCTTCTTGTACTCGGCGTCGTTCGACACGGTGTCGGGGTTGATTGCCTCGATCTCGGCGGCGCGCGCTGGGTCGAGCTCGCACGCGATCGCGCCGTTGATGGAGGTCTCCAGGTCGCGCACGGTGTCGAAGTGCGCCTGCAGCTTGTCACGGTCTGCCTTGCTGAGCTTCTTGGACAGCAACAGGTCGTACTCGCCCTTCACCAGGTCGAGCACGCTCTGCCGCCGGGCGGTGAAGAGCGCGAGCTCTTCGTCGTCGAGGTTGTTCAAACCCACCAGGTCTTGGTAGGCGAGCCGCGGGTTGTTCTCTGCCAGCACTGGTGCGTTCGCGCCGGAGTACGAGATGTTGCCGAGAACGCCGTCCGCGCGCCACCCAGCCATCAGCGTGAGCGAAGGGGTCCCCGCCGGGTTCTTCGCGTTGGCGATGTGTTGATCCACCGAGATGCCCTCGGCGTAGGTGCTGCCCTCGATCAATCGACGTGCGGTGAGCTTGCAGCCCATGCCCTTGGCGTGATCGTCCCCTGCGCTCGCGTCCCAGCCAAAACCGCGCGGCGACATGTGCATCCCGCGCGGAATCAGCAGCCGGTCGGCGAACGGGGCCAGCGGGTACATGCCGCAGTCTTGAGCGAAGGAGCTCTGCGTGATGGGGCCATACCCTGTGCTCGGCCAGAACGTGCCCATGTTCACGCCATTGCAGCAGAAGAACACGATCACTCGCGTATTGTCGCCTGGCGCGGCCTTGGCTTCCTTCTTCTCCAGCGACTCGAGGAACGGCAGGCCCAGGGTGACGCCGAGCGCCCCCCGCAGGAAATTGCGACGGCTCATTGGCCCACCTCCTCTTCGATGCGATAGCGGAACGTCTTGGTCAACGTGAACGCCACGAGCATCTCCTTCACGTTGTAGCCCGACTCCATGAAGCGCTGATTGAGGACCTCGATCGTGCACGCGTCAGCCTCCGACTCCTCGCGCGCGAACCCATAGCGGTACCATTGCGTGAGGTAGCAGGCGCCGGTGGCGTCGCTCTCGGCGAGCTGGGTCGCCAGGTCGATCGGACCGTCCACGTCGGTGCTGTCGCCGTCCATGCGGAAGGTGCCCGTCGGGTCGACCGGCTCGCCGTTGTCCGTGTCGCGCCAAGCCCCAATCGCGTCGAAGTTCTCGAGCGCGTATCCGGGCGCGTTCACGAGCGCGTGACAGCCGACGCAGGCCTCGGGTGAGGTATGCGCCTCGACTTGCTGCTTGGTGGTCTTGATCTCGCCCGAGAGCGGCGGCAACGTGGTGTCCACGTCGCCGGGCGGATCGGGGATGTCGTTGCACAGGAGGCGGCGCTGGACGAAGACGCCGCGGTGGATGGGCGACGAGCCGGTGGTGTAGGCATGCGAAGCCAGAAAGCCTGGCTGCGTCAGCAGGCCCGCGCGCCTGGTCGGGTCCAGCTCCACCTGGGTGAACTCGGCGCCGAAGCTGCCTTCCAACCCGTAGATGGCAGCCAGCTGATCGTTGACGAACGTGGTACGCGAGAGCAGCAAATCCTGCACGTCGCCCGAGAGCTCGAACACCACGTGGCGAATGAAGCGCTCGGTCTCCTCGCGCATGGCGGCGGTCGTGGCAGCGCCGAAGCTGGGGTAGAGGCCAGGGTCCTTCTGCAGGTTGGCGTACTTCTCGAGCTGCAACCATTGGCCGTGAAAGTCGTCCACCGGCGCGCTCGCGCGCGGGTCTTCGATCAGACGCCGCGCCTGGGCCTCGATCCCCGCTTCCGTGTCCAGCGCGCCGCTCTCGGCGGCGTCGAGCAGCTCGTCGTCGGGCGTGCTGTTCCACAGCAGGTAAGACAGACGCGTGGCCACCTCGAAGCCGGTGAGCGGGATCAGCTGATCCGCGTCGAGCTTCTCGGACAGCTCCACGCGGTAGAGGAAGTTGGGCGACTGCAGGAACGCCTCAACCAGGTGGCGGATGCCCTGCTCGAACGGCGTACCGGACGCGAACTTGCCGTTCCCGCGCGCGTACAGCGCGGCGTAGGCCTCGACCTCCGCAGTGGAGAGTGGCCTACGGAACGCTCGCTTGCCGAAGCTCGCGATGAACTCGCGAGCGCACGCCTCGTCGCCGCTCGCGACGTCGCACGGGACGATCGGCGCCATGGCGCCTGGCGTGGCGATCAGCTCCGAGAGCGACTCTGCCGCGCGCTGATAGTCACGCGCGAGGCGTGGTTGCACCACCAGCGCCGCCGCGTTGTTGTCGAACCCAGCGAAGGTGGGGTCGTCCAGGAACTCGATGCTCGGCGACACCTCGGGCTGGGCGAGCAACGCGCGCACCGTGTTGTCGTATTGAGCGTGCGTCAGCCGCACCAAGCGCGGTTGCGGGCCGGGCAGGTCACCGGCAGCGCACAGCGCCTCGACGTCGGGGCCGGGGCCGTCGGGGCCAGGACCGATGTCGCCGGTGCAACCCCAGGCCAGCGCGCAGAACAGCGCGGCGAGTCTGACTCGGGAGCGTCCTCGGATGGTCATCCCCAGCGGTTCGCAACCTTCGTGCCGCCGCCGAACCAGGCCAATTGGCCGCCCGCAGAGCGGGTGCGAGGGTCGGGGTGCGACAGGCTTGGGGCAGATCAGCGGCGGCGCTGGCCTCTCGGCGGGGCAGCGCGCCGGCGCCCACCAAAATTGCCTTTGGCGAGCGGGGAAAAGCCAGGCAGAGTTTCGGCCCCATGCCCGTGGAGCAGGCTCGCGAGGCCATCACCGAGATTCTGTCGCGCGACGCGTCGGGCCTGAAGCTGCGTTCGCGCAAGATCCGGATCGACATCGTGGCCGGGCCACAAACGGGGCAAGCGCTCGACCTTGCAGGGCCCGAGGTGCGGGTGGGATCGGCGCGTGGCTCCGACCTGCTGCTGCTCGATGGCGCAGTGAGCCGCCATCACCTCACGCTCAAGGTCGAGCGCGGCCGCATCCGCGTGATCGACGCAGGGAGCCGCAACGGCACCTCCCTGGACGGCGTGGCGGTGCGCGACGCCTACGCGCGCGCGGACTCCACCATCTCGGTGGGCAACAGCCAGCTTCGTCTGAACCTGCTCCACGACGAGGTGCTGGTGCCGCTCTCCTCGCGCGAACGCTTCGGGGCGTTGGTGGGCATCAGCCCGGCGATGCGTGTGGTGTTCACCATGCTCGAGCGCGCCGCCGCGGTCGACGACACCGTGTTGCTCGAGGGCGAGACAGGTACGGGCAAGGAGATCGCCGCCGAGGCGTTGCACGAAGAGAGCACGCGCAGCGGCGGGCCTTTCGTGGTCTTCGACTGCTCTGCCGTCGCGCCTACGCTGATGGAGAGCGAGCTGTTCGGGCACGTGCGTGGCGCGTTCTCGGGGGCCATCGCCGACCGCGAGGGCGCGTTCGAGGCCGCCGACGGCGGCACCCTGTTCTTGGACGAGGTCGGCGAGCTGCCGGTGGACTTGCAGCCCAAGCTGCTGCGGGCCCTCGAGCGGTTCGAGGTGCGACGCGTGGGCTCGAACGTCCCCGCCCGGGTCGATGTGCGGGTGGTGGCAGCCACCAACCGAAACCTGGCCGAAGAGGTCGCGCGCAAGGCCTTTCGCGAGGACCTCTACTATCGGTTGGCCGTGGTGCGCGTCGCGCTGCCTCCCCTGCGCGAACGGCCAGAGGACATTCCGCTGTTGGTCGAGCACTTCTGCAAGCAGCGCAGCGAGCGCGGCCGACCCGTCGCTCCCTTGGGGGACAAACTGCTCCGCAACTTGATGACCCAGGCCTGGCCCGGCAACGTGCGCGAGCTGCGCAACGCGGTGGCGCGCGCGGTGTCGATCGGAGCGACGGATGGCGGGAGCGCGCCGAGCGTGGCGCCGAGCGCGGTGAAGAGTCGCATCGATCTGAGCGTGCCCCTGAAGGAGGCGCGCGATCGCATGTGTGATCAGTTCGAAGAGGAGTACCTGCGACTCGCGCTGATCGAGACGGGGGGCAACGTGTCTCAAGCGGCCCGCCTGGCGGGGGTGAACCGCAAGTTCATCCAGCGGGCCGTCCGCCGCTTCGATCTGCGTGCGAGCGATGACGAGGAGTGAGCAGGCCGCGCGGCGACGCGGCTATACTGGCAACGTGGCCGGTGTCGGCGCGAAGAGCGGGGACGAGCGAGTAGGGCGCTACGCGATCCAAGGCGAGATCGCGACGGGCGGCATGGCCACGGTGCACTACGGGCGCCTGCTCGGTCCGGCGGGGTTCACCCGCCCCGTAGCCATCAAGCGGCTCCACCCGCAGTTCGCCAAGAACCCCGACTTCGTCGCCATGTTCCTGGACGAGGCGCGGCTCGCTTCCCGCATCCTGCACCCCAACGTCGTGTCCATCCTCGACGTGGTCGCCGAGGGCGGCGAGCTGTTCTTGGTGATGGAGCTGGTGCCCGGCGAGTCGCTCTCCAAGCTGGTGCGCGCCTGCCCCGCCGGCGTGCCGATCCCGATCGCAGTCGCGCTCGCGGTCGGCATGCTCGAGGGGCTCCACGCCGCCCACGAAGCCGTCAGCGAGGAAGGCGAGCCGCTGGCGATCGTGCACCGCGACGTGTCGCCGCAAAACGTGCTCGTGGGCACCGACGGAGTCGCGCGTTTGATCGATTTCGGCGTGGCCAAGGCGGCAGGCAACGCGACGCTGACGCGCGACGGTCAGGTCAAGGGCAAGGTCGCGTACATGGCGCCGGAGCAGATCCGCTCCGAGCCGATCGACCGGCGCGCGGACATCTACGCCGCCAGCGTGGTGCTGTGGGAGATGCTCACCGGCAAGCGTTTTTGGGGCAGCGCCGACTCCGAGGCCGCGCTCATGTTGCGCGCGCTGGACGCGGAGATCGCGCCGCCCAGCAAGGAGCAGAAGCTCGTCTCACCCGCGCTCGACGCGATCGTGCTGAAGGGCCTGGAGCGGAGTCCGCAGAATCGCTTCGCCACCGCACGCGAGATGGCGCAGGCGCTCGAACGGGTGGGCGCGCCCGCGGCCACCCGCGACGTCGCCGCCTGGCTCGAGGGGATCGGCGGCGAGAGCGCCGCCCAACGCGCTCAACGCCTGAACGAGCTCGACGCATCGATCGCGACGGAGCTACCTGGTCAGGCCTCGGCGCAGGTGCTGGAGCGCGTCGTGACCTCGGCCACGTTGGCCGCGCCCGCCATCTCCAAGCAGCCCGAGTCGCTTGCGCAGGGGCGGTCGCGCACCGGCTTGTGGGTCGCGATCGCGGTCGTGCTCGCGGGTGCCTTTGGCTTCTTCGCTTCGCGCTTCACCGCGCCGAGCGGCGCCGCCCCCCGGGAGCCCACCGCGCTCGTGCCCACTGCTCTCCCCAGCGCAGCCCCCTCTGTCACGAGCTCGACCCAAACCGCCAGCCCCACCGCGAGCAGCAACGCCAGCGCCCCAGCGGCGAGCGCGGCCGCCAGCACGAGCGCGAGCGCCACGCACGTCGTGAAGCCCACCGGCCCCACGACCAAACCCGCCGGCGCACGCTGCACCCCCCCGTTCGTGATCACCCCCGACGGCGTCAAGCAATACAAACCCGAGTGTTTGCGGTAAACAAGGGGCCCTGGTGGGTCGCCGCTCGATTCGCTTTCTGATTCATCTGGCGCGCCAGATGAGCTCGGGTCTGGGACTGTGCCTGGCAGCAGTGCTGGTGGCACCTGCCTCGGCGCGCGCGGACGACACCACCTGCATCGACGCGCACGTCGAGGCCCAGCGCCTGCAAAAGTCGGGCAAAGCGCGCGCAGCCAGGGAGATGCTGGTCGAGTGCGCCAAGCCCACGTGCCCGACCATGCTCGTCAGCGAGTGCACCACCATGCTGGTCGAGGTCGAGAAGTCGATCCCGACCATCGTGCTCTCGGCCAAGGCGGGGCCGAGCGACGTGGGCGACGTCGAGGTGAGGGTTGGCGAGGCGCTGCTCGCTCCGCGCCTCGACGGCAAGGCGATCGAGCTCGATCCCGGGGAGCACACGTTCGTGTTTCGGCGCGGCAAAGACGAGCAGCGGGTGACGGTGATCGTGCTCGAGGGCGACAAGAACAGGCCCATCAGCGTCACCTTCCCCGACAAGACCAAGCCCGATCCCGGTCCCGAGGAGCCCGGCGCAGGCGGCGAGCGAGTCATCTCGCCTGGCTTCTGGATCAGCGGCAGCGTCGGTCTGGCCGGGCTCGTGTTGTTCGCGGGCCTCGGCGGAGCAGGCCTGGCCAAAAAGAGCGGCCTCGACGACCGCGCCTGCAGCCCCTTCTGCCCCAGCAATGAGGTCGACGAGGTGCGAGGCCTGTTCCTCGGCGCCGACATCTCGCTCGGCATCGGCCTGGCCGGGCTCGCCGTCGCACCCATCTTCTACTTCACGAGCCCCGTCACCGCGCGAGCCCCCGCTGGCTCAGGCGCGCTAAGCTTGAGCATCGGCGCGAGCGCGCTGTCTCTCGAGGTGTCGTTCTGATGCGGCTCGTTGGTCTCGCTTGGTCGTGCGGCGCCTTGCTCTTGCACGGCTGCTCGTTGACGTTCTCTTTGGACGAGTACGACCAGGGGACCGGCACGGGCACGCAAGCCGGCGCGGGGGGAGAGGCGGGCAACGCAGCGGGCGGCCAGGGCGGAGGCGTTGGTGGGGGCGGCAGCCCTCCGGCCTGCGACGGCGGACCGGAGCCTCCGCTCAGCAGCATCACCAACGACTTCGAAGCCGGACTGGGCAGCGAGCTCGCGTTCAACAGCTGCCCGACGATCGTGGACGGCGAGGTCCACATCGAGGCCTTCCCGGGCGACTACTGCTGGTTCTTCACCACGGGCAGCCACCGGCTGCGCTGCGACGGCATCACGGTGCGAGTGCTCGAGGTGGGCAACCAGATGGTCGGCGTGCACCGCTTCATCTACCTGCGCGAAGTGTCCGGCGACGGCGCCATCAACGTCATCCAGGAAGGTGGTGGCTTCGGCGGCGATCTCACCTTCACGAGCACCACGTTCAGCCTGGTGCAGGACGCGTGGTGGCGGCTCCGAGCGGACGAGACCACGGTGTACTTCGAGACCTCGGCCGACGGCGTGAGCTGGAACTTGAAGGGCAGCGCCGTGCCCACCTTCTCCCTCGACTTCGTCAACATCTCGATCGGGGCCGGCAACTGGAACAACGTCGCCGCGCCCGGACTCGCCCGCTTCGACTGCTTCAACGTGCCGCCTCCGTGCGGAGAATGACGCGAATGACCAACCCCTGGAACGAGCGCTACGCCGAAGACACCTTCTTGTACGGCACCGAGCCCAACGACTTCTTGCGCGAGCAAGCAGGCCGCATCGCCCAAGGTGGCCGAGCGCTGTGCCTGGCAGAAGGAGAGGGACGCAACGCAGTCTACTTGGCGACACAAGGACTCTTGGTCACGGGCGTGGATGGCTCCGAGGTGGGCCTCGCCAAAGCCCAGCGCCTGGCAAAAGAGCGTGGGGTCACGATCGAGACCGTGGTGGGCGACTTGTCGACTTGGGACTTGGGCAGCGCGCAGTGGGACGCGGTGGTCTCGATCTGGGCGCACTTGCCCGAGCCGCTGCGCCGCTCGCTGCATCCTCGCATCGCGGCGGCCGTGCGCCCCGGCGGCCTGCTGCTGCTCGAGCACTATCACCCGAAGCAGATCTCGTACAAAACCGGTGGTCCACCAGACCCTTCGTGGATGCTGACCCTCGAGGAGCTCGCGAGAGACTTTGGCTCCTGGCACGCGCTGCATGGCCACGAGGGCGAGCGTCAGGTGCGGGAGGGCTCCGGTCACGAGGGGCCGAGCTACGTCACGCAGGCCGTGCTGAGAAAGCCAGCCTGACGGGATCGAGCGCCTTCAGAACGAGAAGCGCAACGTCAGGCCCGCGGTCGGACCGCGACCGGGTGTGGGCAGCTGCCAGCTCGCCTCTTCGAACTCGTCTGCGCCGGTCACGGTGCGCTTGTTGCCAGCCACGATCATGGGGATGCCGGCGCTCAAGCCGAGCACGCCACCGCCCAAGCAGCCGAGCGCGCCCCAGCCGTACTCGTCCTCGATGTTGCCGTCGATGGCCGTGAGCGGCCAGACGATCACCAGCACGAAGCTCGACACGAGCGAGATCCCACCGAGCGCGGTAAGGACCGCGCCGCCAGCGATGAGGCCGGAGTCTTTGCTGTACAAGCGCGACTCCTCTTCTTTGAGAAACTGCTTCTTCTCTTTCAGCTCCTCGCGCAGGCGCAGGACGCTGTCTGCATCGTCGGAAGCGCGAGCGGCGTTGAGCTCGGCCTGCGTGGAGCGCACGTCTTTCCGCAGCTCCCGGATGTACGCAATGATCTCGGCCTCGGATGCGCCCGGCTCGGGGGTCGCGGTAGCTGCCTTCTTTTTCTTCACCACGGTCGTGGTGTCTTCGTTGTCGTCCACGGTGACGATGAGCTTCTTCTTCTTGGGAGCCTCTTCATCAGCGTGGGCGGCCGGCGTCGCGGCGAGCGCCAAGCCGGCGGCGAAGACGAACGCCGCGCGTCGAACCATCTGGGGGGTAAGCCAAGGGTGCATGCGGTGAGTCTTTCATGAGCCCGGCGGACCGGGAAAGCGCCACGTGGCGGCGGCCAGCTGCGCAGCACGGATCCGGCGGCCTTCTCGTTGCGCCAAGCTGAGCCTGGGCCGAGGCTCGTGCCCACCCAACGCCCGCTGTTCCACGGGCTCCCGGCTGGCATGACTGTTGTAAAGACGCTCGCCATGAAGAGTGCACAGTTGGCCGCTGCGATCCTGAGCGCGCTGGGCGTGGCCATGCCGCTGGCCTGCTCCGACGACGCCGCGAGCAGCAGCGGCAGCAGCGACGACTTGGACTGCGGTTCAGGCGAGAGCGAGGAGGTAGAGCTCGAGCCAGGGTGCGTGGTCACGCTCGACTCGCTCAGCCAGACGTACGTGGACTGCCGCCAGATCGAGCTGCTCAACGACCAATGTCCCAGCATCGAGTTCGCGCAACAGCTCGGCTTCCCAGGGGAGCTGGCGTGCGGGCCCATCGCAGACCAGAGCGTCGGCGGAGGTAGCTCGGTCGGGGGCGCCGCTGGCGCCGGCGGCGCCGGTGGGCTCGCGGGAGGCGGTGGCGCGGGCGGCGTGGGCGGATCGGGCGGGGTCGGAGACGCGGGTGGGCTGTCGACCGGAGGGGCGGCGGTCGGGGGCGCAGCCGTCGGGGGCGCCGGCGGAGCTCCGCCAGGGCAGCTCGGCAACTGCTGCTACCACGTGATCGAGCACTACTTCTGCGGCCGCCCGTTCCTGGTCGACGGCGAACCGCGCGTCGCCCGAGAGCGGTCCGCGCCTGCCATCGACCTCCCAGTCAAGCTCGCCGGCTCGGTGCGCGAGCGCATCGCACACGAGTGGTCGCGGGACGCGTTCATGGAGCACGCGAGCATCGCCGCGTTCGCGCGCTTCGCGCTCGAGCTGATGGCGCTCGGCGCTCCCGCAGACTTGATCGCCGAGACCCACCAGGCCATGGGCGACGAGATCGCTCACACCAAGCTGTGCCTCGAGCTGGCCGCGCGTCACGGCGCTGTTCACGAGCCCGGCGTGCTCGACTTCGGCAGCATCTCCGCGTCGCGTTCGCTCGAGGAGGTGGTGCGCGGGACGGTCCGAGAAGGTTGCGTCGGCGAGAGCATCGCTGCGTTGATCGCAGCGCGGGCCGCCGAAACCTGCCGAGACGAGGTGGCGCGCGCTGCGCTCATGCGCATTGGTTCGGAAGAGGCGCGACACGCGGCCCTGGCTTGGCGGTTCGTGCGGTGGGCGCTCGAGCAAGGCGGCGAGGCGATCGCCTGCGCGGTGCGCGAGGAGCTGGCCGCCGCCAAGGCCTACCACCGCGGCGCGGCAGGCCGCGCGCCCGACCCCGATGCCGCCGCGCTGCTGGCACACGGTCGGTTGCCTGCGCGCGAGCGCGAGGAAGTGGCACGCGAGGCGATCGAGCGCGTCGTGATCCCGTGTGCGCTCGCGCTGTTCGGCGAGCAAGCGCGGCGAGCGGCCTGACGCCTCTTGCGCAAGCGCGGCGCCTCGCGGTTTCATGCAGCGCATGTTGCCCTCCCGGCCCCGAGCCGTGATCACTGGTGCTGCGGCCGGCCTCGGCCGTGCCTTCGCCGAACGCTTGGCCGCGCGCGGCGCCGAGTTGGTCCTGTCCGACATCGACGAAGCGGGGTTGGCCGAGACGGCGCGGCTGGTAGGCGGCGTCGGCGCCAAGGCCACCACCGTCCTGTGCGACATCGCCAAAGCACCCGAGGTAGAGCACTTGCACCAGGCCGCCCAACGCGCGCTCGGTGGCGTGGACCTCCTGATCAACAACGCTGGCGTCGCCGTCGGCGGTGGGGTCGGTGTGGTCCCGCTGAGCGACTGGGAGTGGATCATGGGCATCAACCTGTGGGGCGTCATCTACGGCTGCCACTACTTCTTGCCCGACATGAAGGCGCGCGGGAGCGGGCACGTGCTCAACGTCGCGTCGATCGCGGGCATCGCTTCCGCAGGCGAGATGGGCCCCTACAACGTCACCAAGGCGGGAGTGATCGCGCTCACCGAGACGTTGGCTGGCGAGCTCCACGGCACGGGCGTGGGCGCCACCGTGCTCTGCCCGTACTTCTTCACGACCAACATAGGCAAGAGCGCTCGGTCGCACTCGGCGCGCGTGGGCGTCGACAAGATCCACAAGCTGATGGAGAAGAACCCCATCCAGGCGCCCGACGTCGCCGACATCGCGTTGCGTGCCTGCGAACGCGACAAGCTGTATTGCTTCCCGCACAAAGAGGCCAAGGTCATCGCTGCGCTCAAGCGAGTTGGTCCAGAGACCTTCTTCACGAAGCTGGCGCCTCAAATGGCAAAGCTCGTCTCCCGAGGCTAGTCGCTTGAACCGGCGGCGCTGGTTGGGCGCAACGGCGGCCACTGCCGCGCAGCTCGCGCTGGGCTGCGAGCGGCACGAGGCCAAGGCCCCCTCGAGCGAGCCTGCGCGTTCCTCGAACGCCGCGCCCCAGACGGCTACGACCCCCAGCACGACCACGAAGCCGCGGCCCAAGGCGACCTGGCCGATCGGCGTGTATCTGCCGATGAGCGGCGCCGACTCCTCGTTCGGAGTGGACACCCTGCGCGGCATCGAGCTCGCCGTGGCCGCCGTGAACGCCGCTGGCGGCGCGCAGGGCCGAGAGCTCGAGCTCCTGATCGAGGACGACCGCTCGCTCGCCAGCGAGGTGGCCGCTGGCGTCAAGCGCTTGATCGAGCGCGGACGCGTCGTGGCTCTGCTCGGAGAGGTGTCCTCGTCGCGATCCGTGCTCGGCGCCGCCATCGCACAAGCTGGAGGCGTGCCCATGATCACTCCCGCCTCCACCCACCGCGACGTGACCCAGGATCGGCCGTTCGTGTTCCGCGCCTGCTTCATCGACGAGCTGCAGGGACACGCGGCGGCCGAGCTCGCCGTCGCCGTGCTCAAGAAGAAGAAGCTGGGGCTCATCCACGCCAAGGACGATCTCTACTCCAGCGGCCTGGCCCTCGAGTTCCAGAAGGCTGCTCGAGTGTTGGGCGGCAAGCTGGTGGCGAGCGTCGAGATCACCGCCAGCGAGACGAGCTTCGATGCCGCCTTGAAGGCGCTCCAGAAGCAGCGACCCGAGATCGTATTCGCGCCGCTCTACTTCCACCAAATGAGCAAGCTCGCCGAGCAGGCCAAGACCAAGAAGTGGTCGGGCGAGATGTTCATTGGGGGTGACGGCTGGGCGAGCGACCCCCGACTGCTCCAGCTGCTCGAGGGCGCCCATTACACCGACCACTGGGCCCTCGACCTCCCCTTGCCTGCTTCACGCCAATTCGTGAGCTCCTATCGTGCCGCGCACCAGATCGATCCCACCGGGATGAGCGCGCTGGGCCACGACGCTGTGCTGCTGCTCGCCGACGCGATCCGGCGAGCCCCGAGCGTGGATGGCCCGGGGATCCGGGCCGCGCTCGCAATCACCAAGGACGTCGCCGGCGTGACGGGCAACATCTCGTTCGACCCCGATCGCAACGCGACCAAGGCGGTCGTCGTAGCCAAGATCACGGGCGGCGCAGCGCGCTTCGCGGCGCTGCTCGGGCCCGGCGGCGCGGGCGCCGACCCCTCGGGTCGTTGAGGATCCTGTTCACGTCACTTCCTCAGCCGCGCGACCCCCGTCCACCTGGAGCTGGGAGGGTTCTCGTCCAGCGAGCGGCAGCGGTCGATCTGGTATTGGGCGGCAGGGTCCTCGAGCCCCTCCGCGGCCAGCTCGAAGTCGTCTGCCGCGGCGCCGAAGCGCTTGGCGAAGTAGTGGTCCATGGCCGACTCCCAAAGCGAGAGCCGCGCCACGCGCGGATCCTGGGGGTCCAGGATTTCGAACAGCTCCGTCGCCTCTTCGCGCCCGGCCACTGCCGCCCGGTCGAGCAGACGGCTGACGCACGCTGAGCCCGCCGCTTCGATGATCGCCCGCGACGCGACGATGGCCGCGCCATAACGCTTGGTGACCCCCTCGAACCTGGAGGCGACGTTGACCGTGTCGCCAATCACGGTGAACTCGAGCTTCTGGGCGGAGCCGATGCTGCCTGCGACCACCTCGCCACAGTTCAGCCCGATGCCGAGCTGCAGCGGCCGATCGCTCAGCGCCGACTCGCGGTTGAAGTCAGCCAGCGCGCGCGCCATGGCGACGGCCGTCTCGACGGCGGAGCGCTCCGGCGCGTCGACCTCGTACAGCGCACCCCAATCGGCCATGATCGCGTCGCCGATGAACTTGTCGACGCGGCCCCCCCGCTCGCCGATGATCTTGGTCATGCGGTTCAGGTAGTCGTTCAGGATCGCCACCACCTCCTCGGGCGGGAGGCGCTCGCTGAGCGAGGTGAACTCGCGGAGATCGGCGAACAAGACGGTGACGCGTCGGCGCTCTCCGGCCACGGCGGACTCGCGACGCTCGAGCACCTTGCGCACCACCTCCGGCGACACGTACGCGCCGAACGTCTCCTTGATGAAGGCCCGCTCGCTCAAGCCCTCGGCCATGGCGTCGAACTGGTCACCCAGGATGCCGAACTCGTCCTTGCGGTCCATCGAGGCGCGCACGTCGAAGTTGCCCTCGGCTACGGAGGCCGTGGCGTGAATGATGCGTGAAAGCGGCCGCCGCACGTTGCGCGCAACGATGCCCGACAGGACCGCAACCAGCAGCGCGGCAATGCCGAACAGGACCACGGTGACGACCATCACCTGCTTGCGCATGGTCTCGACTCGTGTGGCGAACACGTCCACCCCGACGATGGCGACGGCGTTGCCATCGGCGTCTCGGATCGGCGCGTACCCCGAGAGCACCGTGCCCCACTCGTCGGTGTAAGGCTCCTTCTCGACCACGGGTCCCTCGAGCGCCTTCGGTGCGCCCGCCGTGCGCGTCACGTCGTACAGCTGACCCACCGTCGCGGGCGCCGTCTGCCCGTTCGACACGTGATCGGCCACGAAAGCAAACCAGCCCTCACGCTCGGTCGGCCGCAGCAGGTAGATGCTCGTGATCTCGGGCTCGGCCTCGCACACCGCCGCGAAGCGTGCCACCCGCGTGCGGTACAGCGCTTCGCCTTGAGGACCACCAGCCGATATCAGGTCGACCTCCTCTGCCGTGATGCCACTCGCGAGCGAAATCGCGGCCGCGCGCAGCCTGCCTTGCAGTCCACGCACCTCGGCGTCCACCGCGCGGGAGTAGAAGATCGCTCCCATCAGCGTGAGCAGCAGCAACACGACCCCGCCGTAGAGCATCGTCAGGCGAAAGTGAAAGCGCTGCCACAGACGCAAGGTCTCGGCGCGCGGCATCACCTGGCTGGGCGGGCTCATGGGTGCGGAGCCGCAGGCCCCGCGAGCCGCATGGTACGGCACAGGCCGTGCGCGGCGCGACCGCCTCCTGCTGGAGCAGCACTTTCTGCCGCACAAGAGTCAGTTCGCGGCGGCAGCCGTGGACAACCCGGCCTCGAGAGCGCGATTCCTTTCTCACGGGGGCTCGCCTAGAGAGCAGTGATGAAGTCCTTCATGCTCCCTGTTGTCGCGTGCTTCGCGGCGCTGCTCGGCTGTGAAGAGCCCCAGGCCAACCAGTTCTGCAAGGGTCCGGATGGCACCATTCAAGACTGCGGCATTGCTTGCGACACCACCAAGAAGGAGGATGTCTGCAAGCTCTTCGCGAGCAAGACGAAAGAGCTGTGTGACAAGGTCGGCAAGGACAAGTGCCAAGACATCTGCGACAAGGACAAGAACGAGCACGCTTGCGCGCACGTCAAGTCGATGAAGTGACTCGCTGAGGCCGCCCTTGCGTGCGGGAGGGTACCGAACTGCTCTTCCACTCCACCGAGTTCGCCATCTTCCTCGCGGTCGTGCTCGCGGCCTACTGGCCGCTCGTGCGCTGGCCGCGGGCCCAGAACGCGCTGCTGCTCGCCGCCAGCTACGTGTTCTATGGCTTCTGGGACGCGCGGTTTCTGCTCTTGCTCGGCTTCTCGACGCTGGTCGACTACGCGATCGCGCGCGCGATCGAGGGGAGCTCGTCACAAGCTCGACGGCGACGACTGATCACCCTGAGCGTGTGCCTGCAGCTCGGCATCCTGGGCTTCTTCAAGTACGCCGGCTTCTTCGTCAGCAGCATGGCCACGTTGCTGACGACCCTCGGGATCGAGGCACACTTGCCCACCCTCAGGATCATCCTGCCGGTGGGGGTGTCGTTCTTCACCTTCCAGTCGATGAGCTACACCATCGACGTGTATCGGGGGCAGCTGAGAGCGGAGCGCAGCTTGCTCTCGTTCGCATGCTTCGTGGCGTTGTTCCCGCAGCTGGTGGCGGGCCCCATCGAGCGCGCCAAGCATCTGTTGCCGCAGATCACCGGTCGGAGACGGCTCGGGCTCACCGACGTGTACGCCGGCGCGTGGCTGGTCTTCTGGGGCCTCTACAAGAAGATGTTCATCGCCGACAACGTGGCGATCATCGTCGACGCGGCGTTCGCGCGCAGCGCCGAGCTGACGCGCGTCGAGGCGGCGCTGGCCCTGTACGCGTTCGCGTTGCAGATCTACGCGGACTTCTCGGGCTACACGGACATCGCCCGCGGCACCGCGAGATGGCTCGGCTTCGAGTTCCGACTCAACTTCGCGCGGCCCTACCTGGCCACGAATCCCAGCGACTTCTGGCAGCGCTGGCACATCAGCTTGTCGAGCTGGTTGCGCGACTACCTGTACGTGCCGCTCGGTGGCAACCGCGGGAGCTCGCTCGCCACCTACCGGAACCTGATGCTCACCATGCTGCTGGGCGGCCTCTGGCACGGCGCGGCTTGGACGTTCGTGCTCTGGGGCGCGTACCACGGCGCGTTGCTCGTCTTCCACCGCATGCTCCAGCCTTGGCTCGCTCGCGCTCCCACGCTGGGCAACGTGCCCGCCCTGTTTTGGCGTTGGAGCCGCACGCTCGGGTGGTTCCACCTGGTGGTGTTGGGCTGGTTGCCCTTTCGCGCCCAGTCCATCGGTCAAGTGGCGGAGGTGCTGGCCGCGCTGATCTCCAGGGACGGCTTGGGGCAAGGCGAGAGTTGGGGCTTCGCGTTGCTCGTCTTTGGCAGCGGGCTCTTCTTGTACGAATGCGTGGAGGAGCGTTGGCCCGACGCCGGGCGGCGCCTCCCCTTCTGGTTGCGCGCGTTGGGTTATGCGTTGATCGCGCTCTCGATCCTGGTCGCAGGGGCTCCAAGTGGACAGACCTTCATCTACTTCCAGTTCTGAGCGCGCTCGGCCCCTCATGCGAGCGCTCGCCGCGGCCCCCTGGGCCACGCTCACCTGCCTGGTGCTGTTGCTGACGCTCGAGCTCTCGGCGCGTCGCTTCTTCGATCCGCGGTACGTGAGCGCCGAGACATACGCCCAATACTACCCCGCGTACGACTACGGCTTCTCGAACGACCCGGTGTGCTGGCCGGTCGAGGAGGAGCTCCGATGCCTGCCCACGCCCTATCTCGACGTGGTCCCGCAGGCCTTTCCATCCGTCAAACCCCACGGGGAGAAGCGGGTCTTCACCATTGGCTCCTCGGTGTCTCGCCACGACGGCGAACACGCCTATTCGAACGCGCTCGAGCGTGAGCTCAACCCCGAAGGGTCGCCTCGGCGAGCGCAGTTCATCAACCTCTCGGCCTCCAGCATCGGCTCGGAGAGGCAGCTCTTGCGCGTGCGTGAGGCGGTGCGCTACGCGCCAGACCTGATCATCTTGCACCCTCACTTCGGCAATGAGCGCAAAGACGCGCGAGACCGCGCCTACCGCCAGGATCTCCACCGCGGCCTCGGTGGCCTGGCGCTGCAGAGCCGCGCCGTGGTCGCCTTGAAGAAGCTCTACGCAGAGAAGACCGAGATGCCCGTGCCCGCCCACGCGGCGCGCGACGCCCCAGACCAGATCGAAGAAACACCCGAAGCCGTCGCGCAACTGTTCGCGGAGCTGGAGCGGCAGCTCGACCTGACGCTCGAGCTGTGCGCTCGGCGCAGGGTGCCGGTTCTGCTGGTGGGCTCGGTGAACGACGTGGACGGCTTCGCGAGCGAAGGCTCCTTGCGGCTCAATGACTTGCTGCGCGCCCGGGAGGGCAAGAACGTGCGCTTCTTCGACACGCACGCGATGTTCGAGAAGCTGGACCCTGGCGCCGGCAGGAAGCTGTTCCGCGATCCGGTCCACTTGAACGGCAAGGGTCATCGCGTGCTCGCGCGCGCGATGGCCTCGCTCACCAAGCGTATGCTGAGGTTGTGATCCCCGCGACGCTGGTCTGCTTGCCGCTGCGCGTGTACCTGCTCGTCCTCCTGGGCCTGTCGGGGTCGGGCTGTGTCGAGCGTTCTCTTCCTGGCGCTCCGCCCCGTCCCACGGTCGACCTGGCACCGCCTGCGACCAGCTCGAGTGTGTCGGCGGCGCCTGCCGTGCCCGACCCCGAGCCGGTGCTGGAGCCGGGCGCGATCTTCGTGCAGAGCCCCCGCCAAGCGTTCCCGCGGCGGGCGCTGCTCACGCACAAGGGCCCGCTGCAATTCAGCCATGGTGGGGCGGCGGCGGGGCCCGACGAGCGCGAGGCGCTGGTCGAGCCCACGGAGCTGGTGGTGCTCGAGGACGGCCCCGACCACGTGCGCGTCCTGGCCACGAGCGAAGCCAGCGAGCTTGCGGTCTACGTCCCCGTGCGAGATCTGGCTGTCACCACGAAGGAGGTGGCCGAGCTCGAGCTCGCCGTCGCGGGGCCGATCGATGCGCGCGTGGTGCTGCTCCCAGGTGCGCCGCTGGAGGTCGACACCACCCCCGGGCTCGTGCGCAAGGCCTCGCTGCGGGATCCGCGCATCGAGCTCCATGGGACGCTGCCGATGCGCGCCGTGGGTCGCGTGTTCGTGCCTGCCGAGCGGGAGACACCGAGCCCCACTCACTCTGTCGACAGCCCAGCGTCCGTCCTCGCCTCCCCTCGGGGCGTGGTCGTCGCGCAGCTCAAGCCGACGGAGCTCGACTGGTTGGTGGTTCGACTGCTCGAAGGCCCCATCGACGGGCATTGCAAGATCGCGCTGCATGAGGAGCGATTCTCGCTCGAAGGTTGGGTGCCAGAAGGCGCACTCATGCCGGGCGACGCTCGACCCACCCACCTCGGTGGCATCTCTGGCTGGGGCTCGAGCAGCTCCTTCGAGCTCCCTGGCGGCACCATCCTTTACGGGGGTCCAGAGGCGCCGCAGGTCGGACGCCTCCTCACCGCCCACACCGTGAGCGGCGCCGCTGGCCTCCGGGACAAGCGCGCACCGATCAACCTCTACCTGAAGCCCTGGGGATTCATCCAGGTCTGGATCGACAAGAGCGTCGCCGAGACAGCTTGGGAGAAGCGTCGCATGAGGCAGCGCGACGCCCGGCACGTGGTGTTCGACAGGGTCGTCACGCAGAGCTTCGCAGACGCCACAGACCAGCTGGCGCAGCAAGCCGAGGACCTGGCGAGCTGCGCGCGCGGCGAGCTCGGACCGAACGAGCCCCTGCCGGACGGCAGCTTCGACGTGCTGATTCGCCTGTTGCCCTCTGGCCAGCCCGAGCGAGCCACCGTGTCGCGCGTAACGGGTGGATTGCTCGAGGTGGCGAACTTTCGCAGCTGCGCCGAGCAAGCGCTGCTCGTGCGGGCCAAGCCGCTCGACGGCAAGAAGGCCCTCAGCGGATCCATCCGCGCGACCGTGCGGCTCACCAGGCCCAAGCCTTAAGGTAGTGGCTGCTGCCCACGGCGCCGCCCCGCGCGCCGTGCTACAGCGCCCCCATGACCTACCGCGCAGACGAGCGCGCGCGCTGCATCACCTGCGGCCAGGCATTGGTGACGAGCGAGAGCGTCTATTCACCAAGCGGCGAGCTCTGGTGTCGCAGGTGCTCGAACACCGCGCTCGTGGCACGCACGTCCGCCGCGGTGGCCGAGGAGACCTACGATCGCGGAACGGCTGGCGCGCGCGCGGGCGCAGGGAGGCCCTGGCTGGTGCCGGGCGCCATTTTTACGCTGCTCTGCGGCTTGCAGCTTGCGGAACACTGGGCCAGCGGCGCCGGTTGCTCGGAGATGTCGTGCATCGGGCTGGTGCTCCTGCCCTGGATTGGCATGTTGGTCACGGCCCCCACGGCCTTCATCGGGACACTGCTCGCTCCCCCGAGGGATCGTCACAAGGTCTTGTTGGCCGGCCTGGCGATGATGGGGATCATGCTCGGCACTTGCGTGGCGCCGCTGTAGCTGGCCCGCTTTCAAGCGCTTCGCACATAGCTCACACCTTCGCGCGCTCCGCGCGCGGCGTGATGTTGAGCTCGCGTCGCACCTCGTCGATGGGCCGCGCCATGTGAGGCCAGGGATCCCATTGCGTGATGTCCGTGGTCGCGGCGAGCCCACGCTGAAAGGCGTCCACTACTGCCTCCGGATCGAACTGGCCCTTGGACACGCCGATGTAGTTGTCGCCGAGCACGGGGTAGCCCAGGTGGAAGATCATCGTCAGCGAGAACAACAAGAAGAACGGGTCTCGCTTCATGTAGCCGGCCTCGAACGCCGCTTGCTCGATCTCGCCGTACGGGTCGGTGTCATGGTTGCCGAGCACGTGGCCGATATCGTGCACCAGCTGCCAGGCAAAGCCGTGCGATTCCCCGGGGAGCGAGAACCTGCGCTCGGTGCAATGCGCCCAATAGCTGCGGCCGAGGGTGCCTTCGGGCAAGAGGCCCAGCTGCCTGCACTTCCACGCGAGCTCGGGGTCGTTGCCCAAGCCCAGCCTCGGCGCGAACGCCTTCCAGATCCCCTTGAGCCCCTCTTGCTCCCACGCCTCTTTCGCCACGTTCTGGGCGAAGTAGCTCCGGCGCGCCAGGTCCGCCTTGAGCCGTAGGTGGTGGCCCTCCACGAATTGGTGCAAGTTCCTGAGCCGCGGCTCGTCGATCTGGAGCACGCGCGCGAACCTGTCGATCACCGCGAGCTCTTCGGCATCGACGTCCTGATCCATCAGCGCCATCAGCAGCATCGCCTCGAGCAGAAACGTGCGCTCACGCTCCTCGGTCAGGGCGCTAGCGACCTCGTCCGGGGTGATCGGATCGATCTCCTCGGGCACCCCCTCGATGTGGAGCGCCGCCGCCGCGGCCCTGAGCAGCTCGGCCTCGGTGCTGGACAACCCGCGGCTCGCGACCGCGACCATCTTCAGCGCGCGCAGCCCGACGTGGGCCTTGTGGGGCTCGATCCGGAGCGTGGTCATGCGCCGAGAATCGACCACCATCGGCGCCTCGTCAACGCGCGACGACCGGTGCGCGCGTTGCGCTAAGCTGCCCCGACCTTGAGCTCGACGAGCGCTCGCAGACTCGGCTTGTTGGACGTGCTGGCGATCGGCGTGAACGCCATCGTCGGCTCGGGCGTGTTCTCGGTCCCCGATGACATGCAGCGCGCCATGGGCGGGTACTCGCCGCTCGCGTTCCTGTTGTGCGCGCTGGTGCTCATTCCGGTGGCGCTCTGCTTCGCGGAGCTGGCCAGCCAGAACGATCGCACCGGTGGCCCCTACCTGTACGCGACGCGCGCGTTCGGTTCGCACGTGGGCTTCTTGGTCGGCTGGTCCTGCTACCTGAACGCCTTCCTGAGCTTCGCCGCCAACGCCTCGCAGTTGGTCGCGCTCGCTGGGCTCGAGGGCAGCCCGCTGCACCGTCCCGTGGTGGTGGCGGTGGTGCTGCTGCTTGGCGCCATCAACTACGTCGGCATCCGCCCCGGCGCGAACGTGGTGCACTTGATGACCGTGGGCAAGCTGCTCGCGATCTTCCTGTTCGTGGGCGCGGCGCTCTTCCAGTTCGACGCGTCCCGCTTGGGCGGCGAGTTGCCGAGCGGCACTGCTGGCGTCGCCAATGGCGTGTACCTGGCGCTCTTCCCGCTGCAAGGCTTCGAGGTGGTGCCGGTCCCCGCGGGCGAGACCAAGAACCCCAAACGCGCGATCCCAATCGCCACCGTGGGAGCGTTGCTCTTCGCCGCGCTGTTGTTCGTGCTGGTCCAGGCTTGCTTGGTGGCGTCGTACGCAGGACTGTCCGCCGAGTCGGAGCGACCCTTGGTCGAGGCGGCGCGTTCGCTCGGGCCCATCCTCGGCACGCTGGTGTTGGTGGGCAGCGTCGTCAGCGTGGCGGGGTTCTCTGCCGGCAGCGCGCTCGGCTCTCCACGGTACGCGCAAGCCCTCGCCGACGGCGGCTCGCTACCTGCCAGGCTCGGCCAGGTGCACGATCGCTTCGGCACCCCGTACGTCGCCATCGCCGTCACCACCGCGCTCACTGCCGCGCTCGGCGCGGCGTTCACCTACAGGCAGCTGGTCGGATTCTCCAACGTCACCGTCGTGTTTCAGTATGCGCTCACCTGCTTGGCCGTTCCCGTGATCCGTCGCCGGTTCGGGGTGGGCGACGGCGGCTTCCGCGTACCATTCGGCCCCGTGCTCCCCGTATTCGGTGCGATCGGCAGCGTCGCGTTGCTCAGCGGCTCGTCGATCACCGAAGTGTGGTGGGCGGTGGCTGGCGTGTTGCTGGGCGTGGTGATCGCATTCATCACGCGCCAGCTGCGCGCTGCGAATTCAACCGGCTCGCCGGTTGAATAGGAGAGCAACATTCTCCCGTGCCTCTCCGGGCAAGCAGCGCCGAAGGCCCCGCCTTGTGGCGCCCGGCTCGGGAGAATTCGAGTTTGTAGCGCCACGGCGTCCGTGACAGAAACACGGTGCCCCCGTGGATCTGGTCTACTTCGCGCTGCTCTGCTCCGTGCTCATCTTCGTGCACGAGCTCGGCCATTTCGTGTGGGCCAAGATCTTCGGCGTGAAGGTGCTGACCTTCAGCATCGGCTTTGGCCCCAAGATCCTTCGCATCCGGGGTCGCGAGACGGAGTACTGCGTCGGCATCCTGCCGCTCGGCGGCTTCGTGAAGATGCTCGAGGAGACGCGGCAAGAGTCGGTGTTGCCAGAGGATCGTTCGCGCACGTTCGAGGCTCAGCCCATCTACAAGCGAGCCATCATCGTGCTGGCAGGACCGGCGATGAACATCGTGTTCCCGGTGCTGCTCTACTTCGGCGTGCTGGTCGGAGAAGATCAGACGGCTCCCCCCACCATCGGCTTCGTCGCGCCAGGCCACCCTGCCGACGGAAAGCTCCTGCCGGGCGACCGCGTGCTCGCGGTCGACGGCGAGCCCGTCTACACCTTCGAAGAGCTGCGTCGCCGCATCCAAAAGAGCCCCAACAAAGAGCTCACGCTCAGCGTGTTTCGCGGCCGAGAGCGGATCGACGTCTCGGTCACGCCGCAAGAGCAGCGCATCGAGAAGCCGCTCGAGATCGTGGACGTGGTGGGCGAGATCGGCATCGGGCCCAGCCAGCCGGCCGCCGTCGTGGGCGTTCAGCGCACCGACTCCCCCGCATACCGCGCCGGCCTGCGCACCTTCGACGTGGTGATCGAGGTGCGCGGCAAGCGCGTCAGCCGCTACAGCGAGCTCGAGGCCGCGCTGTCCGAGAACCGGGGCGAGACCATCCCCGTCGCGTTCCTGCGCCCCGTCCGCGTCGAGAACGCGCTCGGCACCCTGGCCGACATGGCGGTGTACGAGTCCGGCGTCGCGGCGCTCACGCCCGACGTTGGCAACGCTCCCGTCTCGCAGCGCACCGGCCTCGAGCCCGCCGACCTGTACGTGTACGACGTCCCGCCCGGCTCGGCCGAGGACAAGGCCGGCCTCAAGCCAGGCGATCGCATCGTGTCGGTCGACGACGTCGAGGTGCCCACCTGGGTCACCTTCCAAGAGCGCCTGTTTGCCGCGCCCGATCAGCCGCACCTCATCACCTTCGAGCGGCGCGGCATCAAGAAGAGCGGCGTGATTCAGCTGCGCCGGGAGCTCTACGTCGACGAGTACGGCGCCGAACGTCCGCGCTTCGTGATGCGCGCCAAGAACTGGTCTCCAGTCGTGACCGAGCCACCGGTCGAGAACCCCAACGCCGTCCGAAACGCCTTCGTGATGGCGGTAGAAGAGACGTACGACGTCACCCGCTTCATCTTGGTGGGCGTCGTGCGCATCGCCGAAGGAAAGGTCAGCTTGTCCACGCTGGGCGGTCCCATCACGGTCTACGACGTGGTGAGAGAGGAGAGCGACAAGGGCGTCAGCTACTTCATCTGGGCAATGGCCGTCATCTCCATCAACCTGGGCTTGCTCAACCTGCTCCCCATCCCCGTGCTCGACGGAGGCCACCTGTTGTTCTTCTTGTTCGAGGGCCTGTTGCGGCGACCGCTGCCGCTGCGCGTGCGGGAGATCGCGAGCCTGCTGGGCATGCTCGCCTTGTTCGCGATGATGGGCATCGCCTTCAAGAACGACCTCGAGCGGCGCTGGGACGTGATCCAGGGTCAGGTCCAGGAGTTGATGGATTGAGCGCTCCCGCTGCGGTGAGCGAGGCCAGGACGCGCGCTGCGCACGTGCTCGTGCGTGTGTGGGTCGATCGGGCCTACGCGGCGGCGGCGCTCGACGCCGAGCTGTCGGCCATGAGCGACCCACGCGACGTGGGGCTCGTCACGGAGCTCGTGTATGGAGTGTTGCGCACGCAGGGCTACCTCGAAGCGGAGCTCGCGGCGCTCTCCCAGAAGGGCAAGGCCTTCGACCACCCCGAGGCGCTGGCGCATCTGCTCATCGGCATGTACTCGATCGCGTTCTTGGATCGCGTGCCTGCCTTCGCGGCGGTGTCCGAGGCGGTGACAGGCGTGACGGCGGCCATCGGCCCGAAGCCTGCTGGCTTCACCAATGCCGTGCTGCGCGCCTTCGCGCGCAAGATGGAGCAAGGCGAGCGCCCGAGTCAGGAGCGCGCAGCGCTCGAGGGTGCCGCTGGCTGGCTGCGCGGCGCGCTGCGGCGCTCGCTCGGACGCAAGGGCGCAGAGGCATTCCTGGCGGCAGGGCCTGTGCCGCCGCCGCTGGGGATCGCGGTGGCGACGCCGGACTCACGCTCCCGTTGGCTGGCCGAGCTGACCGCGGCCGCGCCGCAGGCCACGCTGCGCGCGAGTGAGTTGTCCCCCGTGGGGCTCGTAGCCCAGGGTGTGGGCGCGGCACCCCGACTGCCCGGGTTCGAGCGCGATTGGATCATCCAGGAGGAGGGAGCGCAGGTCGTCACGCTCGCCTGCGGGCCCAAGCCCGGCGATCGCGTGCTCGACGCCTGTGCTGGTCGGGGCAACAAGTCCTGGCTATTGAGCCAATGGGTCGGTGAGCTGGGCTTCGTCACCGCGGTCGACAAGTACCCCGAGAAGGTCGCCCGGTTCTCCGCTCGCAGCCCACACCCCGCGCGCACACGCGGCTTGGCCATCGATTGGCTCAGCGGCGCAGGTGGCTTGGGCAGAGAGTTTGATTGGGCGCTCGTGGACGCTCCTTGCTCCGGCGTGGGCACGCTGCGCCGGCGCCCTGAGGTGGGCCTGTTCCGCGATCCGGACAGCATCGCCGGCTTGGCCCAGGACCAGCTGGCCATTTGCGCGCGGGTCGCGCCGCTGGTCAAGCAGGGGGGCCATTTGATTTACGCCGTGTGCAGCGTACTTCGCGAAGAGAGTGAGCTGGTGGTCGACCAGCTGTTGGCCCAGTCGCGGGGCAGCCTGGAGCCCGCGCCATTCGATCCGCAATTCCAATTCGCACTGGTCGAGGGCAGCCCGCACTTGTTGCGGCTCTTCCCCCACGTGCACGGCACAGACGGCTACTTCGCTGCGCGGCTGCGAGTGGTCTCGTAGCTCGCGGCGTCGGTTGGTTCGGTCAGAACAGCTCCGAACAGCAGCCGGCGTCGAAGTAGCAGGGGAAGTCGTCGACCTCGAGGCAGCTGCCCAGCAGCGCATCGTTCTCCCAGCACTCACAGAGGATGTCGCCGCTCGGCGCCTGCGAACAGCTCACCGCCTGCGTTCTGAAGGCGCAGCTGCGAGTGCAGCCACAGACGTCTCCTCCGCTGCCGTCACAGCTCTCGGAGCACGCGTCCGTCCCGGCGCAAGCGCCGAACTGGCTCTGCTCTCGCGGGCACTCGCCGGGCCGGCAGGTGGCGGTGTCGTAAAGCTCGGCTTGGCACCAGATCCACGCGTCCATCTCTGCCGGACAGCCCGCTTGGTAGGCGGCTTGGCAGTCGGCGAAACATGTTGGCTCTGCGCAGCTTCCAGCCGCCTCACACAGCGCGTCGCACGGCAGGCTCCCCGCGGCTCCGCCCGCCGCTTGCCCGTCGGAGCCCTCGCCATCCGCGAACACCACCAACCCTCCGCAACCGCACGTTGCCAACGCCACACACGACCCGAGGACGGCTTGGCGCACCCTGGACATTCTGCGGTGCCAGTCGGCACATGAAGAGGCTCTCGGCGCGGCTCGTTCAGAGGGCATGTGTGGAGTGTTGGGACGCAGCATCTCTCGCGCGTGCATGCACGAGCCGGGCCGCGCACGGCGCGCCATCCTTCGGCGCAAACGCCCGCGAGCTGGCGACTCGAGTCGGCACGCGGTGGGGAGTAAAGTCAGCAGTCTTTCGCCGCAGGCGGATCCCAGTAGTCCACCTCGGCGCCTCGGAAGGTGCGCAGCCTGGTGCGGCCTGGAGCGCGCTCCACCACGGATTCGGGTACGAGCGGCACCTTGCCCAAGCCGCCGGGGGTGTCGACGATGTACTTGGGCAGGGCGATCCCCGTCACACGACCTTGCAGCGCCGCCATGATCTCGAGGCCGCGATCGATCGAAGTGCGCAGGTGCCCGGTGCCGGCGACAGGATCCATCTGCAACAGGTAGTAGGGCCGCGCGCGCAGGCGGATCAGGCCGCGGAACAGCGCCTCGAGCGTGGCCGGATCGTCGTTGACGCCGCGCAGGAGCACCGTCTGGTTCATCACCGGGAAGCCAGCGTCCACCAGGCGGGTGACGGCCTTCTGCGAAGCGGGCGCGAGCTCTTTGGGGTGGTTGAAGTGGGTCATCAACCACAGCGGGTGGAGCTTCTTGAGCGCGCGCAAGAGCTCGCCGGTGATGCGAGAGGGCAGCGTGACAGGCACGCGCGTGGCGATGCGAATGGTGTCGAGCGAGCGGATGCGGCGCAGCCGCGTGAGCACGGCGACGAGTCGGTTGGTGCTCAGCGTGAGCGGGTCACCGCCGCTCACGATCACGTCGCGCACCTCGGCGTGCTGCTCGAGGTAGCGCATGGCCGGCTCGAGCGCGCTCGCTGCCACGGCGCCGCCCCCGTCGCCCACCAACCGCGAGCGGGTGCAGAACCGGCAATAGAGGGCGCAGCGATCGGTCACGAGCAGGAGCGCCCGGTCGGGGTAACGTTGCACCAGATGGGGCGCGACCTCGTGCGCCACCTCGCCGAGCGGGTCGACCAGGTCGCCCGGCGTGTGGCGCGCTTCGCTCGCGAGCGGCACACACTGACGGCGGATCGGGCAGCTCGGATCGTGCGGATCGATCAGCGCCAGCGAGTGTGGCGTGATGCGCAGCGGCAGCCCCTCGCGCTCCGCGCGCTCGGCGCCGGCGCGCTCGTCGGCGGTGAGCGGCAGCACCTTCTCGAGCTCGGCGACCCGCGTGATGGACCGCTGCAGATCGCGGGTCCAGCGCGCGGTGCCCCGGGTGCGCACAGCCTCGCCAGCGAGCGGGCCAGACGCCGGCACGCGGGCGCCCGGGGCATCGGTCACGGCGCAGCGCCCGACGACGACGGCTGGGCGCTGGGCGCCGGCGGCGAGTCATCCACGGCGGCGAGCGCCGCCTCGTCCACCTCCACCTTGTACTTCTGCCGCAGCGACTTCTCGAGCTCGAGCTCGAGCTGTCGCATCTTCACCTTGAGCAGCTCGACGCGGATTTGGCGCTCCGTCTCGGCGAACGACCGCTCGTGCGCTTGCGTGCGGCCGGCCAAACGCACGATGTAGAACTTCTTGTCGATGGTGATGAGCTCGCCGTGCACGTCGCCCACGCGCGCGAGCTTGAACACCACCTCGCGCAGCGGCTCGGGCACGCGCGGGTTCTTGCCCTTCTCTTCGCCTGGCGGGCCGACCACCCCAAGATCGCCGGCCAAGTCGAGCGGCGCGTTCGCCTGCTTGTCTTTGGGGGCGGTGACCGAGTGCTGAAAGAACAGGTTGCCCCAGGTGGACGGATCCTGCTTCTCCACCGCCGCGGCGAGGACTTCTTTGGCCTTGGTCTCGTCTTCCATGACGATGGCCGAGACGCGACGGCGCTCTGGCTCCTTGAACTCGACCACGTTCTGGTCGTAGTAGGCGCGCACCTCGGCCATGGGGATCTCGGCGGGGGTGGGCAGCTCCTTGCGCGCCTCCTCGAGCAACGCGTCGCGCAGGACCTGGCGGACGGCGGCCTCTGCCTCCGGCTTCTTGTCCAGGCCGCGCTTCTTGGCCTCGATCGCGAGCAGCTCCAGGTCCACCATCTCGCTCAACAGCTCGCGGCGCTTCTCCACCGTCTGGTAGCGGAGCCGATCGTACGGGTCCATGCGCTCGAGCGCGGCGGCGTAGTCGCCCAGGGTGATGCTCACGTCGCCCACGCGCGCCACCACACGCGCTGCCTGCTCGGGTGTGAGACCGCCAGGAGGAGGCCCCGCGTCCGCGCCGACCTGGGCAGTGTCACCGCACGCCAGCGCAGAGCAAGCGCAGATGGCGGCAAGTACGAGAGCCCAACGCATGGAGTTTTCTTATGTCGTGCGAGGCGGAGCGGCAAGCGCGACGCTCTTGTTGCGCGCCCCCCCGGGTTGCTCTATCCGACTCGTCGTGCCCCTGCCGCAGACGACGATCGTCCCGCCCGCGCCCGACCCCAGCTTGAAGTACCGCCGCATCTTGCTCAAGCTCAGCGGCGAGGCGCTGTGCGGCGTGGAGGGCGGCTTCGGCATCAAGCCCGAGACGCTGCTGCACGTGGCCACCGAGCTGGCCGAGGTGCACCGCATGGGTGTGCAGATCGGCATCGTGGTCGGCGGCGGCAACATCTTCCGCGGGCTGAAGGGCGCCAGCGCCGGCATGGATCGCTCACAGAGCGACTACATGGGCATGTTGGCGACGGTGATCAACAGCCTGGCGCTGCAGGACGCGCTCGAGAAGCAGAGCGTCGCCACGCGCGTGATGACCGCGCTCGAGATTCGGCAGGTGGCCGAGCCGTACATACGGCGCCGCGCCATGCGCCACATGGACAAGGGCAACGTCGTGATCTTCGCCGCCGGCACCGGCAACCCCTACTTCTCGACCGACACGGCGGCCGCGCTGCGCGCCATGGAAATCCAGGCGCAGGCGCTGTTCAAGGCCACCAAGGTCGAGGGCATCTACGACCGCGACCCGGCCAAACACACCGACGCCCAGATGTTCACCAAGCTCTCGTACGACCGCTTCCTGGTCGATCGCATCGGCGTGATGGACTCCACCGCCGTCACGCTCTGCCGCGAGAACCGCATGCCCATCCGCGTGTTCAAGCTCACCGATCGAGGCAACATCCTGCGCGTCTGCCAGGGCGTGAACCTGGGCACCGTGGTCGAAGAAGGCGCCTGATCGAGCGCGTCAGGCGCGCGCGCGACACACCAGCGCCAACATGCAGCTGTCGTGGGCCGCGGTGCCGGCGAAGTCGCCGATCCAGCGCTCGATGGCGAAGCCGTTGTAGTGCAGCAGCGCCTCGAGCTCTTGAGGGAAGAACTGCCGGTGCGCGAGCGGCGTCATGAACGATGGCGCGCCGCTCTCGGGCTCGAACTCCATGCTGATGAACAGCACTTGCCGCAGCGACTCGTAGTCGAAGCGCTCGCCGTAGCGCACGCGGCCGACGCCCGGGTACACGAACGGAGGCGTACGGTGGAGGCGATTCGGGTCACGCGCCAGCTCGCTCGCGTCCGGGATGGACACGTCGAACACGAAGCGCCCGCGCGGCGCGAGGTGCGCCTTCACACGCGCGAGGAACTGCTCGACGTCGCGGCGCGTGTACAGGTGCAAGAAGGCGTTGAAGGGGCAGATCACGAGCTTGTAGCGCTCCGACAGGCGCACGCGGCGCATGTCGCCGAGCCTGGTGCGGACGCGCGCTCGCACGTCGGGCGCCTCGAGGGCCAGCGACGCTCGCAGCTGCGCGAGCATGGTCTTGGACAGGTCGATGCCCGTGACGCTCACGCCCGCGCGCGCGATGGGCAGCGAGACGCGGCCGCTGCCGCAGCCGTACTCCAGCACGGGACCACGCGAGCGCTTGGCCAGATCGACGTAGAACTCGACGTCCGAGGTGCGCTTCGCGTACGTCCGATCGTAGTACGCCGGGTCTTCGTAGTGAGCCGCCGAGCCAGCGGCGAGCTCGGGATCGTCCGCGGGCTTGCGGCGTGCGCCGGAGGAGCGGCGCGCGGCGGTCAATTGCCGAAGGTGAGCTTCTGCTGCTTGATGTACTCGAGCACCGCGTCGTGGCTCGGGCGGTGGAACGTGACCTTGCCCGCGGCGATCTCGCGCAGCGCGGTGACGGCAGGCTTGTTCTTGGAGCGCACCAGCGCGTCGACCCCCTTCATCAGCTGGCGGGTTCGCTGGGCAGCGAGCACGACCAGGGCAAAGCGGTTCTCTTCTCGCTCGAGGCAATCTTCGACGGTGACGCGGGCCATGGGACTCGGGGTCTTATCTCGCCTCGGCCCGGGGGGCAAGGACACGAGCCGACGCAGGGGCGGGCAGGGCGCTTGTTCAGGGCAGCCGAGGTGAGCTCGGTCGCTTGCGCCCGAGGCTCACGCGCGAGAGTCCCAGGAATCGCGCAACCGACGACCTCCGGAGCGCCGGACGCGGCGGTTGTGGCTTGGCGGCTGACCCGGCCGCGACGACGATGGATCCATGCGCGCGCAGCTCCTCCACCGAACGGGACTGCTTCTGAGTCTCGCGGTCACGCAGGGCGCGTGCTCCGTGCCCGGCCTCGAGGATATCTTTGGTGCGCCGCTCGGAGCTGGCGAAGGGGACGCGGGCGGCGGCTCGGGGGCGGGAACCAACGCGGGCGCGGCCGGAGGCGGCGGCTCCGATCCGTCAGGGGGCGGAGGGTTCGGCGGCGCGGGCGCGAGCGGCGGATTCGGCGGCGAGGGTGGAACCGGCGCGGCCGGCGGACTTGGTGGGATGGGCGGATTCGGAGGCGGCAGCGGAGGCAACGGTGGATCCGGCGGCAACGGTGGATCCGGCGGCAACGGTGGATCCGGCGGCAACGGTGGATCCGGCGGCAACGGTGGATCCGGTGGCAACGGTGGATCCGGTGGCGACGGTGGATCGGGTGGTGGCGCGGGTGGGCTCGGCGGCATGGGCGGTGCGGGGGGCGGCTTCGTCGATCCAGGCTGCGTGTTCTTCGTCGACGGCCTGGCCGGCAACGACACCCAGAGCGGCGAGGATTGGACGAGTGCCAAGGCCACCATCCAGGCTGCGCTGGACGCTGCGTTCGCGACCGCACCGGGTTGTCAGGTCTGGGTAAAGGCAGGGACCTACGAGCCGACGACCACGACCAACCGCAGCATCTCGTTCGTGCTGCGGCCGGACATCGCGCTGTACGGCGGGTTCGCCGGCTTCGAATGGTCGCTCGCACAACGTGACGTCGTCGCCAACGAGACCACGCTCTCGGGCGACATCGGGGCAGACGCGTTCATGTCCGACAACAGCTACCACGTCGTGGTCGGCGCCGACGGCGCGCGCCTGGACGGCTTCACGGTGCGCGACGGCTTTGCGTCAGGCAGCGGCGGCGACGGACGTGGCGGCGGCCTCACGTCGTCGGCGTCGGGCCTGACGATCGCCGATTGCCGCTTCGAGAACAATGGCACGGGCGCGGGCACGACGAACGGGCCGAGCGGCAGCGCGGCCTCCGGAGGGCCGGGCGGCGCGGTGTTCCATCAGGGGGGCGATTTGACTGTGCTGGGCTCGACGTTCGAGGGCAACTTCACGGGCGCTGGTGCGACCGGCAGCCCCGGCCTCACCGGAGGTGCGGGCGGCGCCGGAGGAGCGATCGCGTTCACCGCAGTGCCCGGATCGATGCTGGTGGATGGCTGCTCGTTCCTCGCCAACACCACGGGCAGCGGAGGCAACGCGGAAGTGAGCGGCGGCGCGGGCGGTGACGGCGGCCAGGGCGGCGCGATCGCCGTGCTCACGGGTGGCAACGTCCTCCTTCAGGACAGCACCTTCGACAACAACACCACCGGCGACGGTGGTCCTGGCGTGGGCGGACCTGGGGGGGCAGGCGGCGCAGGTGGCGCGCTGTCGACGCCGACGGTCACGCTCACCATGACCGGCACCAGCTTCAGCAACAATGGAACGGGTGACGGAGGAGTCTCGACCGGCACCGGAGGCGACGGCGGCGGCGGGGGCGCGGTCTCGACGCTGTCCTCGATGCTGACGCTGCAGCAGGTGCTGTTTTCCGGCAACGTGAGCGGCAACGGCGGGACGGGTGCCTTCGCGGGCGACGGCGGCAACGGTGCGGGGCTTCGCGTGCACATCACGGGCGCCATCGCGGTGCGCATCGGCAATGTGGCGTTCTTGCAGAATCAAGCTGGCCAGGGAGGCGCAGCGCCAGGTGGCAGCGCCGGCGTGGGCGGCGGGCTGTGGTTTCAAGCCAACTTCCCCACGGCGCTCTTCCTCGGCAACGCCGCGTTCGTCGGCAACTCGGCCTCGAACGGCGCGGGCGCGTTCATCGACTCGGGCATCGGCCCCGCGATCGGCGGCAGCGTGAGCCTGGTCAACACCGTGTTCCAAGGCAATGTCGCGTCCGAGTCCGGCGGCGGTCTGACGTACCTGGGGGACGGCGTCGGGTCTCTCCTCGTCAGCAACGCGACGTTCGAGGGCAACCAAGCCAGCGTCATCGGCGGCGGCATGCACTATCGCAGCGTGGAGGACATGGGCGCGAGCGCGCTGCGCCTGACCAACAGCATCTTCTGGAACAACACGTCTCCGTTCGGCGATCAGGTGGGCTCGCAAGATGGCGCGCCGATCGAGCAGCTGCTCACCGTCGACCACTGCACCATTCAAGGCGGCTGCGACACGTCCCCGACCAGCCTGCTGTTGTGCGGCGCGGCCAACTCCGCGCTCGACCCGCTGTTCGTGGACGCGGCCACCGGAGACCTCACGTTGATGCCGAGCTCACCGGCAAAAGACTCCGGTGTGGCTTCGGCGCTGCCCCAAGATCACGCCGACGTCGACGCCGACGGAGACACGGGCGAGATCACGCCGGTCGATGGACTCGGCGCGCCACGCGTGTCCGGCGCGGCCCTGGACCGCGGCGCGTTCGAGCTGCCCTGAACGCCGCAGCTCACTTCTTCTTTCCCCACATGTTGCCGGCGTACCAGCGGAGCTCGAGGCTCTCGGCGTCGAAGGCGTGCAGCATGCCGAAGGTCATCACGAACACGGTCTCGTCGTTCGTGGCCACGCCCGAGAACGTGTCGGACTTGTCCTCGATGTTCGCCGTTCCGGTCGCCTCGCTCTTGCCGGTCTTCGCGTCGAGCCGCGTGACGACGAGCTCGCGCGTCTTGCGGTCGACCCCGACCACGATCACGGCGCCTTCGACCGCGACCAAGCTCGCCCCGGCCGACGCGACATCGTCGAGATCCGTGCTCCAGAGCGCCTTGCCCGCGCGGGTGGCGGAGACGCGCACGCGCGCCGTACCCGTCCCGACGCCGATGGCGACCGCTTCGAAGTCGCCGCGTCGCGCCGTGCTCGGCTCGGTCCGCGTGTGGGCCTGGAGGGCCGACCGCGTGCCCTTGCAGTCGCTGGCGCGCCCGTCGGACAGGCCGATCGGCGTCACGGCGCCGTCGATGGACTTCACCACGGCGCAGTCCTTGCCGAACGCGACCGAGCCGAGCTTGTCCGAGAGCGCGAGCTTCCAGCTGCGCGCTCCCGAGGTCGGGTCGAGCGCGTGGACGGCTTGGTCGGCCTCTCGATAGGTGAGCACCGCGCCCTCTTCGCAAAAGAGTGGGTCGTAGGAGTCGTCCGAGGGCTTGAGGCGCCAGAGGATCGCGCCGGTCTCGTGGTGGAGCGCGTAGAGGTACGAGGTACCACCCGACACCCCGTAGCCGATGACGTCGTCCGTGCCGTCACCGTCCGCGTCCGCGAGGCACACGCGCGACGAGCCCACCCACGAGACGATGGCGGAGGCCACCTGCGAGCGCGCAGTCAAGAAGCGCACGAGGAACACCGCTCCGACGCCGAGCAGGCCGAGCATGATGACGGCGAAGATGATTCCTCCCGCGCCTCGGCGCGGCGGCGCGACGGGCTCTGGCGCTCGAGGAGCCGGCCAGGGCGGAGGAGGAGGAGGAGGATGATGCTGAGGATGAGGTTGCGGCGCGCGAGGAGCCGGCAGCTCCACATAGTTGTCAGCGCCGCATTGAGGGCACACGACGACGCCGGGCGAGCGCAGCGGGAGCGGCTTTCCGCAATGGAAGCAGCTGACGCCGACCCCTTCGCGAGGTGTGTTCACCGGCCGGCTTCCAGAAGAGCTGCCACCCCGAGGTCTACACCCCGATGTACAGCCGGTGGGCGAAGTTGCGCTCGAGCTTGGCCTTCAGCACCTTCTCGGCCGCGGACTCGATGTCGTACTCGATACGCTTGAAGTAGAACTTCTGCTCGTCCGAGTCATAGATGGTGAAGCTGGCGCGGTTGTCGTAGTCGCGGGGCTGGCCCACGGAGCCGACGCTGACGATGTACTTGCGGCCCTTCTCGAGCTTGAAGTCGACGGCAGGCAGCTCCTCGACCGAGTTGGCGGTGAGGGCGAACACCTTGCACAGATGCGAGTGGCCGATGAGCGTGAGGTGGCCGAGCTCCTCGTACATGGGGAGGCACTCGCGCGCCTGCTCGGGGGCGAAGATGTACTCGAACTCTTCGAGCCGGACGGGCGAGCCGTGGCAGAGGTCGACCTTGATGTCCTCGAGCACCTCTTTGTAGGGGAGCGACCGCAGCCACGCCATGTTCTCGGGGGAGAGCAAGGAAGCGTGGGTGTCGAGCGCCTGGCGCGCGGCCTCGTAGTAGTACGAGTAGTCCATGCGGCCAGCGACGGCGGCGTCGTGGTTGCCGAGGATGGTCTTTCTGGCGGTCTGGCGCACCAGATCTGCGCACTCGTTCGGGGAGCCGCCGTACCCAACCGTGTCGCCCAGGCAGTAGAAGACGTCGATCCTCTCGGACTTGTAGGCCTCCAGAACAGCGCTCAACGCTTCGTAGTTGGCGTGGGTATCGCTGAAAATGCCTAGACGCACGCGGCGAGCCTACCACGATGAGCTTCCCCTACGGAAGGACGGCCACGTACCCGACGACGAATCGAGCGCTTCGCGCCGAAAGGCTCTCCCCGCGCGCCTGAAGCCGAGCCAAAGCGCGGGCCATGACCGACGAGCTGGAGGATGACGAGAGCGACGACGGCGCGCCCAGCCCGGACCTGGTGGAGGACGAAACTGACCTGGCGCTGCTCGCGGCCGAGCCTCCCCAGGAGATCCTCGACCTGGCCAAGGCCTGCGTCGGCTTCGTCGAGCGGGCCATCGGCGTGCGTCTGGACTTCACCTTGGAGACGCTGCCGCTCTTGGATCACTACCTCGCAGGTGCGCGCAACGTGCTCTTGGGGCACGAAAAGGCCGAGGTGGGCGCGCCTTCGGCCGAGCTCTTGGCGCAGGCCGCTGGCGCCTACGTGGGCGAGGTGGTTCGTCGCCGGCACCCCTGCTGGTGGCGCCTGGCGGGCGAAGGCCTGGAGCCAAGGCTCGAGTTTCGCCGGGTCTACCTCTCGGTCGCCCCCGTGACGCTGATCCACGAGGCGTTGGCGCTGCACCCGGACCATGGCGCTCCGGCCCTCGGCGGCATGGAGCTCGACGACCGTGATCGGCGCGCGGCTGGGGCGCGGCTCGCCGAGCTGCCCGAGGTCAGCGAAGAGGAGTATGTGGCCCCGTCGACCCGCGTCGAGGTCGTGGACATCGTGGTCGACGCGGCACGCGCGCTCAGGGCCAGCAAGGGTGAGCCCGCGCTCGCTCTGACCGCACAAAGCTACGTTCACTAGCCCTGGCTGGCACCTCTGGTAACGTTGACCCACCGTGTGGCTTTGGTTCGTTCTCGGTGGGCTGCTCATCCTGATCGCGTGGGCGCTGAAGTTCGTCCTGGGTTGGGGCACGTCGATCCCCGTCCTGGTGACGATCGGCGTCGTCCTGACCGTGCTCGGCATCTGGCTGTTCAAGTGGCTGATGGCGCGGCGAGCGGCCGGCAAGCTCGAGAACGCCCTGATGAAGCAGGGCTCCGACCAAGCCATGAACGCGCGGCCCGAGCGCCGCGCCGAGATCCAGGAGCTGCAGAAGCAGCTGGCCCAGGGCATCTCCGCGATCAAGAGCTCCAAGCTCGGCCGCGGCGGCAAGCGCGGCGCGGCGGCGCTGTACTCCATGCCTTGGTACATGATCATCGGGCCGCCCGGCGCCGGTAAGACCACGGCGCTCAAACACTCGGGCATGGTGTTCCCCTACGGCGGCTCGGGCGGCGGCGGCGTGCGCGGCGTGGGCGGCACGCGCAACTGCGACTGGTGGTTCACGAACGAGGCGATCCTGCTCGACACCGCCGGCCGCTACACCACCGAGCAAGACGACCGCGACGAGTGGCTGAGCTTTCTGCAGTTCCTGAAGAAGTACCGCGTGCGGAGGCCGATCAACGGCGTGATCGTGGCCATCAGCATCTCCGAGCTGCTCGACGCCAGCGAGGGCCAGATCGAGAGCACCGGCAAGAAGCTGCGCGCCCGCATCGACGAGGTGATGACGCAGCTGCACATGGTGGTGCCCGTCTACCTGCTGTTCACCAAGATCGATCTGGTCTCGGGCTTCATCGAGTTCTTCGGCGATCTCAAGAAGAGCGACCGCTCCCAGTGCTGGGGCGCCACGCTCAAGCTCGACCTGCCCAAAAACGAGCCGGGCAAGGTGTTCGACACCGAGTTCGACATTCTCGTGAAGCAGCTGCACGGCCGCGGGCTCAAGCGCATGGTCATGGAGCGCAGCCGCGAGGCGCGGGAGAAGCTCTACCAGTTCCCGCTCGAGTTCGCGGGGCTGAAGAAGAACCTGTCGGAGCTGATCGCCGTCACCTTCCAGCCGAACGCCTTCCAGGGCACGCCGATCTTGCGCGGCTTCTACTTCACGAGCGGCACCCAAGAGGGCAAGCCGATGGACCGCGTGCTCGGCCGCATGAGCGCGGCCATGGGCATTCGCCACGGCGCAGACCAGCAGCAGCAGCAGCAGGCCAACGTCGAGTCGAAGAGCTACTTCCTGCACGACGTGTTCATGAACATCATCTTCCCGGATGGTGACATCGCCACACGCAGCGTGACCGAGGAGCGCCGCCAGGCGTTCATGAAGTTCGTGATCGCCGCCGCCACCATGACCTTGGCGGGGATCCTGGCCTTCCCCGCGGTGAGCTCCTACTCCGCCAACAAAGACTTCCTCAAGGAGTCGGAGCGCCGCGCCAACATCACCGCCGAGCTGAAGTGGAACGACGGCGGGCCTCCCAGCCAGAAGTTCCCGTTGCTGAACCCCACGCTCGAGCACCTGCGCGAACACGACAAGTTCGAGGCGGAGGGCATCCCGTGGGGCATGGGCTGGTGGATGTTCGTCGCGGACCGCACCTACCGGCCCAAGCTGGTGGTGTACGCGGCCCAGATGCAGACGGGCATGGTCACGCCGGTGAAGAAGGAGCTCGAAGAGCGGCTGCGGCGCGCCAACGGCGACAAGTACCTGCACGATCGCACGCTGCTCAAGCAGTACCTGATGCTCAACGACATCGAGCATCTGGACACGGAGTGGGCGACCGGCCGCTACACGCAGCTGTGGGCCTACCTGCTCAAGCCGCAGAGCGACGTCTCGGACCTCGAGCTCAAGAACGCGATGCGTCCGCACGTGCAGTACTACTTCGAGCTGATGAAGCGCGAGAAGATCACGCCCATCGAGCTCGACAACGATCTCGTCGAGCGCGTCCGCGCGGCCTTGCAGGCCGTGCCGGTGGACAAGCGCTACTACGAGATGATCGTCAACTCACTGAACGACGAGCGCATCGACGAGGCGGGCGAGCCTTCGATCGACAACATGGTGTTCCCGCCGGTGCAGCTCCCGCGCATCTTCCCCGACAAACCAGAGGTGCTGAAGTACTTCGAGAGTCGCAGCTACCTGGCCAAACAGGGCTACAAGCAGGTCGAGGGCCCCTACACCGAAAAGGGCCACTACGCCGTGGTCAAGCAGATCGAAGCCGCCGACGGCCTGCTCAAGGCAGAGTCGTGGGTCGTGCCGCTCACCAAGGACGAGACCCCGGAGAAGATCCCCAAGTACGTGGCTGCGGTGAAGACGCGCTACGAGGAGACGTACATCAACCAGTGGGTCGAGTTCTTCTTGGACATCAAGGCCAAGACGCCCACCTCGGCCGACGAGGCGATCGAGGAGTACCGCGTGATCAGCACCACGGAGTACCCCATGCGGCGCCTCCTGCAGACGCTCGAGGATCACACCCAGTGGAAGAACGCCAATCCGCTCGAGGCGAACGACGCGGTGACCAAGGAGATCAACCGACGCTTCAACCAGAAGCTCAACATGTACACCTACGGCATCGTGGTGAACGTGGATCTCAAGGAGATGGTCAAGAAGATGGACAAGGTGCCGGCCAAGTTCTTGAACACCACGCAGTTCGGCCTGCAGACCAAGAAGAAGCCGGGCACCGATCAGGTGGTGACGGGCGACTCTCGCGTGTTCAAATACGCGGAGATCGTCAAGAAGCTGAAGGAAGACATCTTCGCCGAGAAGAACAAGGACCCGAACCTGGACCTGCGACAAATGAACGATCGCATGGACCAGGCTCGCAAGGACGCCGAGGCGTTGCTGCAGGGGTACGACGAGACCACCCGCCAGCTGGTGCGACCGCTGCTGCTCGATCCCCTGCAGGTGGGCGTGCGCCCCGCATTGGGCCAGGGCGTGGACCCGAACGCGCTCAAGCCTGGCCAGAAGCCGCCCAAGAGCGGCGTCACGCCACCCTCCACGTGGAACCTCCCCAAGGTCCCCCCTCGCTGACGCCATGACCCGCGCTCTCGTCGCGGCGAGTTTCCTCGCTGCCCAAAGCCTCGCGCCTGCCATCGCGCACGCAGACGAGCCCCCGCGTGAAGTGCCCGGCTTCGACGTGCTGGGCTTCACCGTGCGCCCGGGCGTCGAGGCGCGGGTGCGCGGGGAGTACCGGCGCAATCCTTTGAATGACGGCATCTACGGGGAGCACCCGCTGCTCTTGATCGGCATGCCCGAGAGCTTGCGCGAGCCGTATCAGGACCAAGCGCTGGTGTGGGAGCGGCTGCGGCTGCGGCTCGAGGTCGAGCGCGGGCCCGTGCTCGTGCACTTCAGCTTCCAGGACGTGCGTTCCTTCGGCACCAACGCGCGCCTGGGCGCGCTGGCGGGGCAACCGGAGCTGCCCATCACCGAGCCGTACGAGGGCTACATCGATCTCTCCGACGACGAACGCGACATCTGGTTCCGCATCGGTCGCCAGGCGATCGAGCTGGGCGACGGCCGCCTCGTGGGAAAGAGCCCGGACCGCGCGCCCGGCCGCGCGTTCGACGCGCTCCGCATCGGTGGCCGCGTGGGCGACTTCGATCTGGGCGCGTTCGCCGCCATGTTGGTGTTCCCGGGCGAGCCCACCGTGCCGGATCCCTCGGGCGAGGGGCCCACGCTCGCGCCCGGCGCTCAGCTCTACGCCCTCGACGCGACCTGGCGCGTTGCGCCGTACTTCGGCGCGGAGCTGACCGGCCTCGCGCGCATCGTGCGGCAGCCGCTCGTCAGCTGGCTCACCCCGAGCGACACCTTCGTCGCCGCGCTGCGCGCCTTCGGCGACTACCGCGGGGTGCGCTACTCGGTGGTGGGCGCGTTCGAAGGAGGCCGCGTGGCGCCCGTGGGCGAGGTCGACAACGCCACGCTGATCGCCGGCGCCGTGGCTGGCCGCGTCGAGTGGGAGACCAATCTCCCGCTGCGCCTCACGTTCGGCGCGCAGGGCGCGTACGCCAGCGGCGACCCCGCCGAGGGAGACAGCCCCGACAGCATCGGCGTGTTCGATCCGTTGTTCCCGGACACCACCAAACACTTCGGACAAGGGGATTTTTATGCGCTGTCGAACCTGATCGAGGGCGGCGCCGACGTGGCGATCAGGCCGGTGGACGAGTTCAGCGCACGGGTAGGCTACCGCTTCGCCGGCCTCGCGAACGCCCGCGGCCCCTGGCACACCGGCGCGCTCTTCCCCGTGGGTCAGAGCGCGAGCAACGACTCGCAGATGCTCGGACACGTGATCAGCGCCGAGCTCGAGGGCCGCCCCTGGGAGCAGCTGTTCATCCGCGGTTCGTACGGCGTGATGCTGCTGGGCGACGGCGCCAAGAACATCTTCCAACAGGCGCGCCCAGGCCTCGACGCGGCCAAGGTGCCCGACTTCGCCGAGTTCCTCGGCGTGGACATAGGCGCCGACCTGCCCTGAGTGGCGCTACCGCTGAACGGGGCCACCGGAGCGACCCCTGCCCTCGGCGAACAGGCTCGCTCCCTCGGGCACCTCTGAAAGCGACGCGAGGCCGTGGCGGAGCTCGTTCTCGATCGCGGCGCCGAGCGGCAGGTCGTGCTGCTCGTAGGCGCTCAGCCGGTCGTGGCGCAGACAGGTCTGCGGGAAGGCAGCCAGCTCGTGCGCCAGCTTCTCGGCGGCGTCGCGCGCAGCGCCGGGCTCGACCACGCGATTCACGAGGCCGATGCGCAAGGCTTCATCGGCGGCCACGAGGCGCCCGGTGAGGATCAGATCCAACGCGTGGCTCAGGCCGATCAGGCGCGGCAGCCGCACGGTGCCGCCGTCGATCAGCGGCACGCCGAAGCGGCGACAGAGCACCCCGAAGCTGGCGCTCCGCTCGGCCACGCGCAGGTCGCACCACAGCGCGAGCTCGAGCCCGCCGGCGACCGCGTGGCCTGCGATGGCGGCGATCACGGGCTTGCTCAGCAACGAGCGCGTAGGGCCGAGCGGGCCATCGCCCTCCGGCTCGACGCGGTTCGCGTCCCCGCGCGCGATGGCCTTGAGATCTGCGCCGGCGCAGAAAGCGCCGCCCTCTCCGAACAACACACCCACACGCGCGTCGTCGTCGGCGTCGAAATCACGGAAGGCCTGCGCGAGCTCCTCGGCAGCCTGGCGATCGATGGCGTTCCGCGCGTCGGGGCGGCACAAGATCACCGTCGTGACCGAGCCGTCTCTTTCGATGCGGACGCGGCTCACGGATCGAAATCGTTCTTCGGCTTGCCCGGCTTCCCGCCAGCCTTGCCCCCGCCCTTGCCGGTCCACTTGCCCTTGAACGGCTTGGGCTGCTTGGCGACGCCGCTCGCCTCCATGGCGAGCAGCTCGGCGGCGGCGCCTGCATCGACGGCGCTCGCCAGGAGCACCACGAAGCGCAGCGACCGGCCCGACTCGTACCCCGCGCGCAGGCGAGCCCGCTCCAGCATGTCTTTCGCGGCAGCCATCTCGACCCGCATCTCTTCGCGCTTGCTGGCGTCGGGGAAGGTCTTGTCGAGGTCCTCCTCCAAGCCGGGCAGCGCCTCTTCCAAACCTGCCGCGTTGTCGCTGATGCCCTGCAGCTCCTCGGAGCGATCGATGCCGAGTCGAATGGCCTCTTCGATGGCTTGCACGAAGCTCGCGGCGTCCTTGTTCTCTTCGGCGCCCTTCTTCACAATCAATTTGGGCTTGGGCGCGACCACCACGAAGAACTTGCCGCCGTCCTTCTTGAGCTCGGCCGACTTCGTCTTCGCAGCTTCGAGCGTGTCGTCGAGCTTGGCGGACTCCTTCAGGCCGACGGCAGAGGCGACCTTCTTGCGCAGCGGCTCTTCGCCCTTGGCGTCGTCGGAGCGGAACTTGATGTCGCTCACCGACTGGAAGAACGAGTCGTAGCGCTCCTCGCCCGACTGCACCGGCTGGCCGAGCAGCAGCTTGGACGGCGGAGCACCAGCCGCGCAGCCCGAGGCAGCGAGCGCGAACGTCAGCGCGAGAGTCGCCCTCAGGAGCCGCATTGCAACACCGCCCCCCACATCTCGAAGCCTTCGTCTGCGGCCTGCAAGAAGGCCACCGTGGTGTACGTGCCGACCACGCCGAGCACCGCTTGCCCGAAGCTGCCAGCCGGAGGCGAGAGCGCGATCGGATCGCCGATCGGCTCCAGCGCCGAGTCGTAGGTCTGGGCTCGGATGGCGCGCTCGCCCGACTTGCCTTCGGTCCACATCGCGAGCCAACGGCCGTCCTTGAGGCCGATCAAGTCCGGAGCGATCGCATCACCACCCGGCCCCCCTGCCGGCAGCTCCAGCTCGGCCACGCTGGGGACGGTGCCGAGCGGCGCGCGCGCGATGGAGAGCTTCCAGGGCGTCTCGTCGTTGTCGTCCGCCTTGTTGGCGAAGGTGATCGCGAGCTCGGTGCCGTTGAAGCCCGCGCGCGGCTTGCCGTTTTTTCCTTTGGACTCGAGCTTGGCGATCGCGCCCTTGGCTTTGCGGTCCGCGCCGAACAAGCCGAACGACACGTCGTTGCCTCTGCGGAAGACCATGGCGTAGCCGTCGGCAACTGGCAGCACTTGCTCGGAGCCGATCGGTTCCTCGCCTTCGAGCGACCAAAGGGGCTCGAAGGTGGCGTCGACCGCAGTCGCCGCGCTGATCGCGTTCTTCTCGAGCACGATGAAGAATGGCGCAGGCGCGTCGACCGGCAAGAAGCTTCGGTCGGCTTTCTCGCCGACGTGAAACTCCTCTCCGCCGCGGGGAGACACGCGCATGACCTCTTCGCTGGTCTCCTTCTTGAAGATCTCCTCGGCCTTGCCGGTTTTGGGGTCGATACGCATGCCGGCGGCCTTCTTGTCGTCGATGGCGAAGCCGAGCAGCATGGTCGCGTCGCGCGGCCGCAGATCGAAGGGCACGCTCTTGGACGCACTGGCTGCCCAGCGGGAGGGCTGCCGCGTGACCCAGCATGGTTTGGGCTCGCTCGGTCCGGGCACCGCGACGGGCACCACCTCGGCGATGCGCGTGTTGAGCAGGAAGGCCTCGGAGATGCCGTGGTTCGCGACGGGGATCTTCCCAGCGCTCTTGAAGCCGGAGACCCGACCCACGAAGAAGAACGCCACGAGGCCGATCACCCACACCGAGCTCACGGCGAGCACCGCGCTCATGGGCACCTCGAGCGCGCCAGCCTTCTTCTTGCGCTTGAAGAGCTCGGTCTCGGAGTCACGCGCATCGCGCGAGGAGGTGGCGTCGGTGGTCTCACTGCGCCGCTTGGGCTTCTCGCTGTCGTCCGCTTTCTCGACCTTGTCTCGGGGGATCCTGGCGGTCGTGGTGCGCGCCTTTTTCGACTCCGGCGGCGCTGGATCTTTGGACGCGGCGTCCGAGTGGTCGGGCGCGGCCATCTCCAAGGTGCGCTGAGGCTTGCGAGGCGCCTCCTCCGAGGGCGGCTCGGCCTCGCGGATCATGATCTCCGTGGTCTCGAGCGCGAGCGGCTTCTTCAGCGCGGCCTCGACCTTGGACTCACCGCCCGCGACCACCGCCGCCGAGAGCACCGTGGGCGAGTCCGCGCTCGGCTTCGACACCTGCTCGAACGCGTCGGCCTGCTTGGAGGCGGGTGCGGCCACGGGCTCGACGGGGGGCGGCGGCAGGCTCTTGGGCTTGAGCGGCGGCGGCGGGTGCTTCGAGCGTGGACCGCGAGGCGCTGCCGCGGGCGGGCTCGGCGTCGGCTCTGGCCGCCCTACCCTGCTGGGCGGACGTTTGGGGGGGCCACCAGCTTTGAGCGCCGCCTCCGGCACATCCATTTCCAGGGTGCGGTTCAAGCGTTTGGGTGGGGGCGGCGGCTCACTGCGCTTCTTCACTGCCGCAGGCCCGGGTCGCGGCGCGATGCCGGGCCCAGGCGCAGTGACGGCGAACGACCGCACCGGAGTCCCACCCGATGAACCAGGGACCTTGCCGATGGCCGGCTTTTGACCGAACCCGAGCAGCGTGGTGCGCTTGGGCGGCTCTCGGAGCGCGGGATCGGACGGAGTCGACAGTGGGGTCGGGGCCGGACGCAGGCCGATCGGCTTCAGATCTTGGGGCAGGCCGGGCGCGCGGGGAATCAGGTCGGTCGCTTTGTCCCAGTCGTCGCTGTCTTCGAGCGATCCGAGCTGCCGCGTCTCGGGGACAGACTCGCTCTCCGGCGAGCCGTCGGTAGTGGCTTGGTCCGCCATCCCGGCGGTGGGCTCGTCGGCCGAGGTGCCGCTGAGCAGACCCAGCGCGGCGAGCACCTCGGGGGGCTCGATGCCCGTCAAGGTGCGAGCGACACCGCGGGGAGGTTTGCGCAACACGGGAGCCGGGGGCGCGGACCGGGTCGGCCCGCTGCCCTCCTTGGCGGGCGGCACGGAGCGGCGGGCCGCCGCGATCGCAGCGCTCGACAGCTCCGGCACGGTGAAGGCCGGCTGCCATTCGCCCATGCCCTCGCGCCAGACCGGCGTAGATGCGGGGATTTTGCCGCCTGACAGCGCGGCGCGAAGCTCCTCCGTGGGCGCGGATCGTTCGGCTCCGTCGGCGCCTGTGTAACGCCACGAGACTGCGCTCAACGGGTCATCTCCACGGGCGTCCCAAAGTGTACACAGGAAATTGGCGCCCCGGCCAATCCGTACGCAACTGGAGGCGGGGATTGTCGATTTGTATCTTCGATGAAGTCGCGATCCTTCCCCAGGGTGCTCCGATGTGCAGGCTGGGGCCGTTGGCTGCTTTCGTTGGTCGCGCCACGGACTTGCCCCGGATGCGACGAGGCGATCGACGAGCACCTCGCGCTTTGTGCGCCGTGTGCGAGGGCCTGGCCGGCCGCCGCCGAGGGCTGCCACGTCGCGGCGTTCGCCTTCGAGGGCGCCGTGCGCTCTGCGGTGTTGCGCCTGAAGTACCAGCGTCGCGCCGACCTGGGCGCGACGCTCGGCGGGCTGCTCGCGCTTTCGCTCGAGGAACGGCTGCCGGACGTGGACCTGGTCGTGCCGGTGCCGCTCCACCCGAAGCGACTGGTCGAGCGAGGGTTCAACCAAGCCGCGTTGCTCGCGACTCCCGTTGCGCGCGCGCTTCGGGCGCCGCTGTCCACCTCCGTGCTGGTCCGCACCTCGTTCAAGGTCGCGCAAGCCAGCCTGGGCAAAGGGGAACGGCGCGAGAACGTCCGCGGCGCGTTCCGCTGTGTTGCCGGGCCACGAGTGGCGGGCCGATCGATCGCGCTGATCGACGACGTGGTCACCACTGGCGCGACGTTCGACGCCTGCGCGGAGGTGCTGCGAGCGGCGGGGGCACGGGACGTGATCGCCGTCGCCCTGGCACGCGCGAGCTCAGCGGTGCAAAGCGAAGCGGCCGATCAGGGGCACGTGGTCGGAGAGGCCGCTGAAGTGCCCTCCCTTGCCGAACGCATGCGTGCCCTCCAGATCTAGCCAGCGGAGCGACGGAGAGGCGTACAGGTGATCGATGTGCATGCGTAGATTCATGAAGCCCGCAGTGGGGAACGCGCGCGCCGCCTCTGGTCCCGCGCCGTGCACCGACTGATAGGCGTCGATCAACCCTTGGCTGCGCATGTACTGGTCGACGGGAGAGCCGGGCAACGAGTTGAAGTCGCCCGCGATCACGAAGTGTTCGCTCTGCTTCTCGTCGCGCACGAAGCGCATCAGCTCCTCTGCCTCGCCGAGCTGGTTGTCCCCGAAGCCCATGCGCAGTGCTTCGGTCCAGAAGCGCTTGTCCCAGAACGACGGCAAGCTGAGGTGTGTGTTGAACACGTCGACGCGGGTGCCATGCGCGTCCTCGAACGCCACGTGTGCGCAGATGCGGGTCTGTTTGAGGCGCACCAGCCGCGAACGGTGCGTGATGTCTCGGGGCTCCTTGCGGTTGTCTCCCACCACACAGAGACCGCGCTTGGCCAACACCGCCAGCCCCGTGGTGTAGACGTTGGTGCGGGACGTGAGCCGATACTCGTGCGCGGGGAAGTAGTAGGCCTCGAAGCGATCGGCGATGCCGCGCTTCGCCAGCGCACCGTCGAGCTCCGAGAGCAACGCGTCGAGCTGCGTGGGCGTCTCCTCGCTGCGGGTGCGCGCCGCGCGGAGCGAGCTCGTCTCCACCTCTTGCAGGCAGAGCACGTCGGGCAAGTGGAACAGCCCCGCTACGCGCTCCGCGATGTTCCGCACGCCACGCCTCGTGGAGAACGCTCCGCGCACCGGGTGCCCGAAGTAGCGCACGTTGTAGCTCATGACACGCAGCGCGCTCACGTCCCCCAAGGTGCCACGCTCGCAAGCGACGTCAAGCCACCTGGTGCTGCGTTCGCGTGCACTTCCGTCTTCGGTACATCGTCCTACGCGAAGAAACTTCGCGGACGATGTGCTAGCCCTTGCCGAGGCCGTGTTTGGCCACGAGCCGCCCGAGATAGCCGCGATCCATCCCGGCGAGCTTGGCCGCCTCGGTCTGGTTGCCGCCCACCTTGCGCAAGAGCGCCTCGAGGTACACGCGCGTGAAGCGCCCCGCGAGCTCGTCCTTCTGATCGGCGTAGGGCCGAGCGAGATCGATCAGCTTGCGCAACGCGCGCTCGAGATCGTCCCCCGCGAGGCTGGGGCCGTGATCGGGCAGATCGCCGAGCGCCAGGAACGCGAGCACAGCGTTCTTGAGCTCGCGCACGTTGCCGGGAAATGGCCGGCTCGACAGCTCCGAGAGCAGCTCTGCGGGGAGCTCGTGTACACCCTCTGCCTTGGCGAGGCGCTGGGCGAGGAGTGAGATGTCCTCCACGCGTTCGCGCAGCGGTGGCACCGTCAACGTCACCACCGCCAGGCGAAAGAACAGGTCCTCGCGGAAGCGCCCCGCGCGCACCTCGTCGGCCAGGGAGCGGTTGGTGGCGGCCACCACCCGCACCTTCACGCGCCGCTGTTGATCGTCACCGACTGCCTGCACTTCTCCGGACTCGAGCACGCGCAGCAGCATCGGCTGCACGTCGAGCGGCAGCTCCCCGATCTCGTCCAAGAACAGCGTGCCGCCGTCCGCGCGCTCGAAAGCGCCACGACGCGCCTCGTGCGCGCCGGTGAACGCGCCCCGCTTGTGGCCGAACAGCTCACTGGCGACGAGCTCCTTGGCCAACGCGCCGCAGTTGATGGCCAAAAACGGCGCCTCGGCCAGGAGCGAGCCCTTGTGGATGGCGTTGGCGATCAGCTCCTTGCCGACGCCCGATTCGCCCTGCACCAGCACGTTGACCAGCGAGCCTTCGAGCCGCTTCAAGCGCGCGAACAGCTGGCGCATCGCGGGCGAGGCTCCGACGATCGCGTGGTACTCGGTCACCTGGCCGTCCTCCGAGCTCGTCTCGGAGAGCGACTCCTCGTCCGCTTCGATCCAGATCTCGGCGGAGCCCACGCGGAAGCGGCTGCCCAGCGCCAAGGTCATGCGCTCGACGCGTTGCCCCAGGTAGAAGGTGCCGTTGCGACTGCCCAAGTCCGCGATCGACACGCCCTCGGGCGCGAGGGTGAGCTCGACGTGGCGCCGGGACACCGTCGAGTCCGAGAGCACGATGTCGGCCCCTTGAGCGGCGCCGAGCACGCAGCTCCCGCGGGTGAGGCGAAAGCTCTGGGGCGTCGCCGCGCCGGAGGCCACGCGGATCCGGACCGGCACTGGGCGCGGCAACGCGGGGCGCGTGGAGAGCGCGGTCTGGTCGTCGTCCGGGCGTCGACTCATGAAGCGATGCTTACACCGCCGCCGCGCCCGCGCGATCAGACTTTGGTGAGGACGGGCAACATCTCGCTCGCGTCGTCGAGCACGGCCTGGGGCCATGCCTCTGCGTCGTCGACTTGCGGGAGCCCGTAACCGTGCTCCCCAGGGCGCTCGAACTCGCTGGTGGGGAGCCCCATGGCCTGCAGCACGGTGCCCAAGAAACGGCTGTGCGTGATACCCGGCCGCAGGTTCATGTACTCGGGCATGTAGTCGTGCGCGAGCGCCATGCTGTTGCGATTGCGGTAGTCGATGTACTGGCCCGTCTCGAACACTCCTGCGGCGCTGCCCGCGGCGATGATCGGCACCGAGATTTGATCATGCGTGGTGCTGCCAGCTTCTTGCGTCCAGTACACGAAGGAGTTGTCCAGGTAGGTGACGCCGTTCGACTCCTCGACGTCGAGCTTGTTGACCAGGTCGAGGAACACCGACTCGAAGAAGTCGCGCTTGGCGGCCACTAGGATCGCCTGCGCCACGCCGTCTGGCTGGGCAGACATGTGGGCGATGTTGTCGTGCCAGCCGCAGCAAAGGCCGGAGTAAGTGTCCCACCAGGTCTCGCCGCTGTTGATCACCGCGATGCGGCTGGTGCCACACATGAACGCCGCCACGATCACGTCGTTGTAGAGCTGGTAGTAGGCGCGCATGGCGGCCACGTCGGTGGAGTAACCTCCGACGTCGAGCCCGTTCGTGTCCCCCGAGAGTGGCGGCACGTCGCCGCACGACGCCACGGCGTTGAGGCGAGTCTCGAGATCGCGCAAGCGGTCCATGTGCTCGTCCAAGCGCTGTCGATCTCCGGCGCCGAGCTTCTGCGCGTCGCCGAACGCACCGGACCGGAGGCGGTTGTAGCTCTCGAGCACGCGGTCCACGACCAGCGGCCTGGGCTCCTCGCCGGGCTCGTCCTCGGGCACGAACACGGAAGAGAACAGCGCCCCCGCGCTCTGGCTCAGCGGGATCGCGTCGATGCTGCCGGTCTGTTGCGTGGGGTTCGAGTAACCCCAGCAGTGGTTGTCGTGCGTGCCGATGTGGAGGCTGCGCTCGCGCAGAGAGGGCAGATCCGAGTAGTAGCTGGGGGAGTAAGCCAGCACCTGGTCGATGGTCGGGCGGTAGTTCGAGCGGCTGCCGTCCTCACCGTCGTTTCGCCCGTAGTTGCCGAGATCGCCGCCGGTGTGGTGCCCCAGATAGAACGGCACGTCGATGCCCCGGACCACGCTCATCTTGCCGACGATGTTGGCGCTGAGGTTCGCGGCCGACGCCGTGAGCACCGGAGAGAGGCTGGCGTTCGCCCCTTGGCTCACGGCCGAGAGGGCGCCGTAGTGCATGGCGTGCCCGCTGTAGAGGTTCTGCGAGGCGGAGGCGACGCTGTCGGCCGGGAACATGTTCGCGCCCCACACCCCGCCGTGCTGCGTGGTCATACACACGAAGCGTGGGTGCGCCGCGTACGGCGCTTGACCGGCGCGCGCGCGTTTGGGGAGCAGCGATTCGAGGAAGGGCAACGCCAGGGTGAAGCCGGCCGCGCCACGCAGGAACTGTCGCTTGTTGATTGCGCTCATGGCTCGTTCTCTCCGCGTCTCAGTCAGCCAGCTTCTTGGTCCGGAACGTCTCGCTCATGGCGATGTCGCGCAGCACCTCGCGCAGCGGCGCTCCCTCTTCGAGCCTCTGGCGCATGCTCTCCAGCAAGCAGCCATCGAGCTCGGAGTCTTCGCCGCGCGCGAAGGCGAAGCGGAAGTAGTGGCGAGACATGCACGCCTGAGGTTTGCCGCTCTCGACGATGCGCTCGCTCAGCTCCACGGCGCCCGACACCTCGGTGTTGCCGTCGCCGTCGATGTTGGACGCGGCGCTCGTGTCGATTGGCACCGTCGCGAGCACGCTGCCGTCTGCGCCGAAGATCGTCTCCACGTCGCGGCTGCGACCGAGGCCGTCGAAGCCGAGCAGATTGAAGCCCACGGGATTGAGCATCGCGTGGCAGCCTGCGCACGAGCCGTCGTTGGTGAGCGCTTCCATTCGCGCGCGCTCCCCCATCAGCGGGTCGAGGTCAGGCAGGTTGTTCATCGCCGTCGGCGGCGGCGGGGCGAGGTCGTCGCACAGCACCCGGCGGCGGATTTCGCGCCCGCGCAGCACGGGGTGCGCGCTGGTCGACCCGGTCGCGAGCATGGCAGGCCGCGTGAGGATGCCCGCGCGGCGAGAGTCGCTGAGCGGCTGAGGCGCGCTGCCCTCGGTCCACAGCGGGACGCCGCCGTACAGCGCGGCGACGTCGTCGGTCTTGGCGAACGAGAGGTTGGACAAGAACAGCTCACCGAGGTCGCCGTCGCTTTCCCACGTGGCGTAGCGGAGCAGGTCCAACGAGTCCTCCAGCACGCGCGCGCGCAGCTCCGGGCCCGGGACATCGGCGCCCACGAAGGCAGCGTAGTCGGGGTCGGCCAAGCTCTGGTCGAGCGGCGCCAAATCGTCGAGCAAGAACCACTCCGAGAAGAAGCGGTCGAAGGTCGCGCGGGTGCGCGGGTCGTCGAGCATGCGGTCGATCTCGGCGGCGTACCCCTCCTCGGTCTCGAGCGCACCGCTCTCGGCGGCCGCGAGCAGCGCGTCGTCCGGCGGGGCGTCCCAGAAGTGGAAGGCCAAGCGCGCGGCGAGCTCGTGCGGCGCAAGCACCAGCACGCCCTCACGGTTGGGCAGCTCCACACCCTCGTTCTCCACGCGGTACAGGAACCAGGGCGAAAGCACCATCACGGTGACCACGTCGCGCAGCGCGAGCGGGTCCATCCCCGTCGCTGGGGCGAACACCTCGTCTCGGTAGAACGCGAGCTCGGCGTCGGTGACGGGTCGACGATGCGCGCGCGCTCCGAAAGAACGAATGAACGACTCGAGGCAGCTCGCGTCGTTGCTCGCGTCGGCGTCGGTGGCGCATGCCCCGACCAGCTGCTCGACACGGGTGGCGTCCGAGGTGAGCTGGGTGGCGAAGGCGATGGCCACTTGGTACTGGCCGTCGACATGCGCCTGGCTGACGGCCTGGTCGAGGCGTGCGTGGTCCGGGTCCGAGTCGTTCGGCACGAGCGTGAGCGGCGTGTCGAGCGCAGTCATGACCAGCTCGGCTTGCTCCCCACCCACCGCGCGCTGGGCCAGGTCCCGCAGGGCGCCCAGATACTGCGCACGTGACAAGCGTGGCAGCACCGTGGGGCTGGGATCGCCGGGCACACACTCGAACGACTCCGGGTGAGAGGGGCCTCCCGGGCCTGTGGATTGGTCGTCTCCGATGTCACCTACACAGGCCGACAGGAGACCACTTGCAGCGAGAGCGAGGAGGCCAACGCGGAGCATGCACCCGTCATCGCAAGGGGCGTGCCTCGAGCGCTCGGTGGGGATGCGGCTGGTCCGCTCGCCGGCACGGTCGATCCCTGTCGAGTGGCCTCGACTGCGAGTAGACTGGAGTCGACATGGCTTCACCTCTTGCGGTCTCGGGCGCGCTGATGGCGTTGATGGTCGCTGGCTGCATCGACGTCGAGGGGCTCACCTTCGGGCCGCAAGGCAGCGGCGCATCGGACGTCGGCGGCGGCGGCGCGGGCGACGCAGGTGGGGCCGGCGGGGGTGGGGGCGGCGGGGAGACAGCGACGTTCGGCTACCGGGAGTTGATCCTCGAGGACGGCCCGGAGGCCTACTACCGAATGAACGAGGTGGAGGGTTACGAGTTCTTCGATGAGAGCCCGCACCAGCGGCACGCGCTGCTCGAGGCAGGGTTCCAGAACGAGATCGAGAGAGACGTCAGCGGCGCGCTCACGTTCGACCTCGACCCCGCCACGCGGCTCACCAACGGCGCCTCGGTGCTGGTCGTGCCCAACACCTTTGGTTTTCCCGCCGACGGCGAGTACTCCATCGAGGCGTGGGTGCGCGTCGACGACGCCACCGACACCTCCTTGCTCCTGGTCTTTTCTGCGACCGGCGGCCAATACGTCGCCGACTTCAACACCTTCTTCGGCGCGACGGGCGTCACACACAAGCGGCATGACCCCTTCGGCGCGTACGAGCAGATCGACGCCGAGCGGCCGCTCGGGAGCAACTTCCACCACGTGGTGGTGACGTTCGATGGCAGCGGCGGGCAGATCTACGTGGACGGCCTCTACACGTTCACCACGCCGCAGCCGCTCAACCTCGACCTGCCCGCCATGATCGATCCTGTGCGCGTCGCCGCCGTGGGGCCCACCGGCGACGTGACCTTCGACGAGGTCGCCTTCTACCATCGGGCGCTCACGCGCGACGAGGTCGAGGACCACTACGACTGCGGCTTCGACGGCGAGTGTGTGTCCACGCCATGACCCCAAGGCCCAGCTCCTAAATGGTGTTCCGCCCCACGCCCGACGCTGTCATCGGTGGCAAGTACCGCCTGCTGCGGCGCCTCGCGGGCGGGGGGATGGGCGCGGTGTGGCTCGCGAAACACGAGACGCTGGACGCAGAAGTGGCGGTCAAGCTCATGTCGCCGCAGCTGACCGACACGCCCACGGCCATGTCGCGCTTCGAGCGCGAGGCCAAGGCCAGCGCCCAGCTCAAGAGCCCGCACATCGTCAAGGTGCAGGACTACGGCATCGAAGACGAGACTCCGTTCATGGTGATGGAGGCGCTCGACGGTGAAGACCTGGGCGAGCGGCTGAACCGCGTCGGGCGCATGCCGATCGCCGACGTCGCGGTGTTGACGACGCAGATCGCGAAGGCGCTGCGGGTCGCGCACGAGGCCGGGATCGTCCACCGCGATCTCAAGCCGAGCAACATCTTCATGGCGCGCGAGGGCGGCGACGAGATCGTGAAGCTGCTCGACTTCGGCATCGCCCGAGAGACGCGCACGCAGCTCGTGAAAGACCCGGGCCGAGCGCCGCGCGAGCTGGTCGAGGAGCGGACGGGCAGCGGCGTGGTGCTGGGCTCGCCCCACCACATGAGCCCGGAGCAAGCCCACGGCGAGAAGGTCGACCACCGCAGCGATCTCTGGTCGTTGGGGGTGGTGCTGTTCCGCGCGCTGACGGGGCGTCGACCGTTCGAGGGCGAAGCCATGACCGTGGTGATGTTGGCGGTGGTGTCCCGCCCCATTCCGCGGGCGACCGAGGTATGCCCGGATCTGCCCGCCGATCTCGATCGCTTCTTCGCTCGTGCGCTCAGCCGTGACCTCGGTCAACGCTTCGACAGCGCGATGGACATGGCCGCAGCGCTGACTGCCATCTCCAAAGGGGAGTCGCCCGACCCGTGGCTGCGCGGACGCTCCGGCGAGCCGACCCTGCTCGGCCGCGGCCCGGACGAAGTCACGCTCGACGCCGTGGCGGGCATCACGCCGGGGTCGCTGCCGCGCGCACCGGCGGCCAGCAGCGCCGACAAGCAAGCGCCGGATGCCACCGGCTCGCGCGAGTTCAGCGCCGTCACCACCGGGTTGGGCAGCTCGCCGAGCAAGCGATCGGGCGCGCTGCGCTGGGCACCGCTGCTCGCCGTGATTTTGGCCATCGGGGGGCTCGGCTTCTACTTGGGCAAGGTGGGCACGGAGCCGACCACAGCGTCCGAAGCGAGCAAGACGAGCGAGGCGCCCGCGGCGCCCGCGCCCAGCACCGGCCTCACCGCGATCGTGACGCCTGCGACCAGCGCTACCCAGCGCAGCGAGGCCAGCGCGTCGAGCGCGCCCGCTCCGACGGTGTCGCCAGCGACGGCAGCACCAGAGGCGCGACCGCGGCCCGCCCCGCGGCCCACGACCACCGCGACGGCCGAGGCTCCGCCCGCGCCCCGACCCAAGAAGATCGACCCATTCACGGGGCTCCCGATTCCATGAGGCGCAGGGTTGCTTCTGTGGCGCTGGCGTTACTGCTGACCGCGCTCCCGCATGCGGCAGCGAGCCAGCCCGCACCACCACCCAAAGACACGCAGAGCGCCATTACACTCGGGCGCGAGGCCAAAGAGGCCTACGACCGCGGCGACTGGAAGACGGCGCTCGATCTGTTCAACGCCGCGGAGGGGCGCGCGCACTCCCCCGTGCTGCTTCTCTACATCGCCAGGTGCCAGCGCAACCTGGGCCAGCTCGTGGCCGCACGAAGCACCTACAAGGTGCTCGCCGGCGAGACCATCGCGGCCGACGCCCCCGAGCCCTTCAAGGCGGCCAAGGAGGACGCCGCCAAGGATCTCGCCGCGCTCGAGCCGCGCATCCCCACCGTGTTGATCAACCTGAAGAACGCCCCTCCGGACGCGACGGTCCTGGTCGATCAACGCGTGCTCGGCGCCGCGGAGCTCGCGAGCCCGCTGGCCCTCGACCCGGGCACCTACCAGCTTCGAATCCTGCACCAAGGAGCCGAGATCGGCCGGGCCGAGCACAACGCCGTCGAAGGCGCGCGCGCCGACCTCACGCTGGAGGCCAAGCCGGCACCGAAGCCGCCCGACGTCATCGCTCCTCCACCAAAGCCGAAGCCGGCGGGCAAAGACCCCACCTTGGACGTGCTGGGCTCGATCGCGCTGGTGCTCGGCGCGGGCGGTCTGGGGGCCGGCATCGCCACCCGGGTGATGGCCTTCGGCATCGTCGACGACGTGAAAGCACGCTGCCTGAACGACGTGTGCCCCGTCGAGGACGAGGCCGAGATCGAGCGCGCCAAGGAGTTGCAGACTGGCTCCACCATTGGCTTGGTGCTCGGAGGCGCACTGGCCGCGACCGGCATCACGCTTTTGGTGGTGAGCGCGACGAGCGACGGCCCGAGCGAGCCGAACGTCAGCCTGCAAGCGGGCCCGCTAGGGCTGAGCCTGCGCGGCAGCTTCTGACACCGCGAAGGCGTCGACCTGGAACCGTCCGGCGCAGAGCTCGAACGGGAACATCCACTCCCCCAGGCGACAGGACAGCGCTCGCGTCGCGCGGTCGCCGCGAACCACCACGCTGGCATCCACGCCCTTGCCCACTTGCGTGAAGTCGCCTCCCTGACGCAACACGTAGTGGTCGCCAGGGCCGAACCTTCGGACGAGGACGCGTTGCGCCGGCTCGCGTACGTGCGTGAGCTCGGCACCAGCATGGCGCCTGGCCACTCGCAACCAGCCCGCCACCAGCTTGTGCTCGGTGGAGTAGGGCAGGTCCGCAGCCATCCGACCCGCGGGCAGCTCGAAGAACCGCGCACGCTGGTCCTGTTTGATCATCAGCACCTGGCCTTCGGGCCAATAGCTCCAGCCCTTGCTGGCGGCGTCCTCGAACAGCCAGCGCGTCTCGAGCTGCGCCCCCACGAGCTCCAGGCGCTGATGCCCGCGACTGCTGAGCAGGGCTCCCATCCCGCCCCGCAGGATCGCGCCGCTCTCGTAGCTCCGTGGGAGCAGCCTCGCGTTCAGCAACTTCCCGCTCGGGAGCTCGAGACGCTCGATCGTCCCGCCGGCGAGCACCTCCACCTGCGACTCCACAGCACCCACGCCGACGAAGTCGGCGTCCACGACCTTGCTCGGGAAGGTGCGGGTCACGATCACGCGACGAGCGGCGAGATCCGCGATCGAGAAGCTCTTGCCTGACCATACCAAGGCCACCGCTCCGTCGCGCGACAGCAGCCACTCGCTGGGTGGGTGGGGCAACGAGAGCAGCTGGCACTCGTCGCTGGTGGTGGGGCAGACGTTGGCTCCGCCTGGGACCTGAACCAGGCGCCGGCAGGGGCCGAACCGCACATCACACTCGCCTTTGGGCAAGGGTCCTCGGTCGAGCTTCCCGCTCGCGAGCTCGATCGCGCCGCTGCCGTCGATCTCGGCGAGGCGCCCATCGAGCGAAATGGCCACGCTGTTCGGCCCGCTCTTGGCGAGCGCCTCGAACGCGGGCACGAGCGCCAGCGGCGACGCGGGCCGGACCGGCTCCGACGGGGGGCTCGGCGCGCTGACCCTCTTGCCGCTGCGCACGTCGGTGAACACCTCCTCGCCCTGCTCGATGCTGACCAACAAGCCGCGCGGATCCGCTGGCGCGTCGCAGCGAACGCCGTGCGGCTTGACCACCTTTCCGCCCGCCTCGAGGTCGAGCACCGAATAGAACGAGCCATCGTCGCCGCTCGTGCAATGGATGAGGTGACGCTGATCGTCGGTGATCACGAGCGGCATGGGGGAGCGCTCGCGCAACGACGCTACGCGCGTGCCACTCTCCGCGGCCAGGACGACCGTACCCTCGTTCAACATGTCGACCAGCACGAAGCGACCCTGGCCCTCGAAGCTGACGCTGCGCACCCCCGAGCCGGACGACTCGAACTGTTCCTCCACGCTCGTCACCAGCTTGCCGCTGTCGAGGTCGAGCAGGTGCACCTTCAAGCCCTGCACCGCGACCGCGCGACGCCCGTCGGGGGAGATCTCGATGTCGCTGCCCAGCCCACCCCGGAGATCGAGCGCAATCGTCGCGATCTTCTCCATGTTGGGCAGTCGCAACACCAAGGCGGCACCATTGCGACGAACCAGCGCGCGATCGCCCTTGGGGCTGACCGCGAGCAGCTCCTCGAAAGACACCTTGCGCACCGTCCAACGGTCTGGGGCGCCGGAGTGCGCCACGACCTCGTGCTCGGCCGAGGCGCCGAACGCGAGCTTGCCATCGCTCGAGAGCGAGAGCTCGAGCTCGGGCACGGGGAGATCGAGCAGCTCGGCGGTGACGCGGCCCTCACGCTCGAGCGCGTGGAGCGCACGGTCGAAGCTCTCGGCCCGCGTCGCGCTGCCCGGCGGCGCAGCCCTGGCGCGAGCGAGCAAGGTGTCCGACGACTCTCTCGCGCGTGCCGCGCAAAGCGCAGCCTGCTCGTCGGGTGCAGCCTTCGGCAGCTCGGCGCAGCGGCCGAGCGCAGCCAACAGTGAGTGACGCACCCCCTCGGCCTCCGCGGCGCGAGCCGGGCAGCTCGCCGGAGCGCCTCCGAGCTCGCGCAACGCTCGCTCGAGCTGCCCCTGGTCTCTGCGCACGCCGGCGCGAGCGATCGCCGCACCGACCTGCCCGCACGAGCCGCTGTTCGAGGGTGCGGCGGCGGAGCCTTGTGTGCTGGCGCTCGGCCCTGCAGAACATGCGAAGAACGACAGCGAGACGAGCGCGCCCGAAGCCACACCACGAAGCAGCATCGCGCCGCATCCTACTCCCGCTTTTCGCGCGGGAGATCGTGTGTATGCTGCAGCGCGATGGCTCGCACCGTCATCCTCTCTGCCGAGACCGTCGCCGCGTTGCTCGAGGCGCACGTGTCGATGGCCGCCTGGTACTACGAGCTGTCCCGCGCGTTGCGCGATGGGGGCGCCCCGCGCACGCCGGACGAGGCGGCGCGCAAGGCGTTCTTGGCACGTGTGGCCGCCGACTTCCCCGAGGTGGCCGCCATCGCCGGCACGATCGACGCGCCTCGACTGTATGTGCCGCCCCCTCCTGCTGTTGCCCCCAAGAGCTCCGAGCCCCACGAGTAAACCATGTACGAGACCGCACGCCCCCACCTCCAGAAGCTGCTCGCCGAGATCGAGAGCGCAGGCCTGACCAAACGGGAGCGAGTGATCCAAGGACCGCAAGGGGCGAACATTCGCATCCCGCAGGGAGAGGTCCTGAACTTCTGCGCCAACAACTACCTGGGCCTGTCGTCACACCCCAAGCTCGTGGCCGCCGCGCAGCGCGCGATCGAGACCCACGGCTTCGGCATGAGCAGCGTGCGCTTCATCTGCGGCACACAAGACCTGCACAAGGAGCTCGAGGCGACCGTCAGCAAGTTCTTCGGCACCGAAGACACGATCTTGTACTCGTCCTGCTTCGACGCCAACGCCGGCTTGTTCGAGACGCTCTTGGGCGAAGAGGACGCGATCATCTCCGACGCGCTGAACCACGCGTCGATCATCGACGGCATCCGGCTGTGCAAAGCCGAGCGGCACCGCTACCCCAACGGCGACATGGCCGCGCTCGAGGAGGCGCTCAAGGAGACGCAGGGCAAGCGCATGCGCATGATCGCGACCGACGGCGTGTTCTCGATGGACGGCTACCTGGCCAAGCTGCCGGAGATCGCCGCCCTCGCACGCAAGTACGACGCGCTGCTGATGGTGGACGAGTCCCACGCCACCGGGTTCCTCGGCCCCACCGGGCGCGGGACGCCAGAGGAGCTGGGGGTGCTCGCCGAGGTGGACGTCATCACCTCCACGCTGGGCAAGGCGCTCGGCGGCGCCAGCGGCGGCTTCACCACCGGCCGCAAGGAGATCGTGGAGCTGCTCCGGCAGCGCTCGCGGCCCTATCTGTTCTCCAACTCGGTCGCGCCGGCGATCGTCGGCGCCAGCCTGGCCGCGTTCGAGCTCATCGATCAGGAGCCCAGCTTGCGCCAGCGCGTCATGCGCAACGCGCGCGTGTTCCGCGAGGGCATGAGCCAAGCCGGCTTCACCATCAAGCCCGGCATCCACCCGATCGTGCCGATCATGCTGGGCGACGCGCGCCTCGCGCAGGAGACCGCCGCCGAGCTCTTGAACGAGGGCATCTACGTGATCGGCTTCTCGTTCCCCGTCGTGCCCAAGGGCGAGGCGCGCATCCGCGTCCAGCTCTCCGCCGCGCACGAGCCCGAGCACGTCGACCGCGCCATTGCCGCGTTCACGAAGATTGGGAAGCAGAAGGGGCTGATCAAGTAGGCCGCGCGGCCCTCAGCCACAGTCTGGCGTCCCTATGCCCTGCCGCCTGGCGACGCGCTGCTAACATCGCTCGGTGGCATTCTTCACTCGTTTCCTCGAGGTCCTTCCGCCCGACCCCAACGTCACCCGTTTGTCGCAACAGGAGCTGGATGCGCTACGCACCGAGCTCATGCCCGAGGCACTGCTCGAGCTGTACGGCGCGGTCGGGGTCGGCTCGTTCGGTGGCGGCGTCTTCTGGCTCGCCCGACCAGAGTTCCTCCAGCCCGCGCTCGACGTGTGGATCCCTCCGTCGCCCGCGCGCATCCCGTTTGCGCGATCTGCGTTCGGAGACCTCTTCTACGTTCGCGATCTTCGTGAGGAGGCGCGGGCCAAGGGCCTGACCGGGGCCAACCCGGGAGAGCTCGGTGACGTCAGCGTCGTGCAGGTGCACGAGCACGAGATCGTGGTGTGCGCCACCTCTGTCGAAGATCTGTGCGACGAGGTCCTCGGGTACGAGGACAACGTGGACGGGGTGTTCCGGGGTGGTCTCGTCGAAGCGGCCGCAGCGATCTACGGGCCGCTCTCCGCCGACGAGCAGCTCGCCTTCGTGCCCGCGTTGGCCCTCGGGGGGACCGAAGACCTGACCAGCGTTCGAAAGGTGAACCTGTTCGTTCACACCCACCTGCTGAAGCAGACGGCGAGCTAGGGGGTGTCCCTAGTTTTCTGTTCGCCCATGCCGATCTCCGAGGGCGAGTTCCCGCTTGGCGAGGCCGAGGACGAGGACGAGGACGAGGTCGTGCTCGCTGTCGGCGTCGGCTTGGTTGTCGGTGTCGGCCTCGGTCGTCGATCCTCGGGAATGCGGTGTTCGGCTTCGATCTCGGCGGCGCTCTGTAGGTCATCGGCGTCGGTCTCGCCGTCTTGCCTTCGAGTCAGCCCTGTCGCGCACGCTCTGTGCCCAAGTGGTGGCGCCCGTCGCGTTCACCGAACCGCGACAAGCCATTCAATCACACCTTGGCCACCGACGCGGCGACAGGGTACTCCCTGCTGGCGATCGCCGCATGCGCCAGCGCCCCCTGAGCCGAGCGGCCCGCGCCAAGTGCGGCGCAGGACTCATTGCGGCCGGACGTTCCACACCACGTTGACCTTGGACCCATGCGCCATGAGCCCCACCAAGCTCTCCTCGAGCGCGCCGCCCTCTTTGGGCGTGAGATTCGACGAGAGAGGTGCTGGCCACCAAATGGCAGAGCCGTAAACGGTGAGAGCCTGCGTCGCTCCACTGCTCGTGCAACTCGTCGTCCCCACGAAGCTCCCCAGCGTGCGGCCATTGGGGAAGTAAACCCCATCCTGGAAGTAGATGGCCCCGTCCTGCACCCCCACGGAGCCTTCGAAAGTGGTGTGGATCTCACACAGAGCGCCGCCCGGGTTCTTCTGATCATGGCGCGCAATGAAGGTACCAGACTCCACCTCGTATTGCTCGTTGTCGTAGTTCCACTTGAACCCCACCTGCGCGGTGGTGGTGAAGAAGTCATTGGAGTCCTGGGGGTTGATCTGCAGACTCGCGATGGACCCACGAAGCGGCGGGTGGTCGTCGATCCAGACGTTGGAGGCCAGAACTGTCGTTCTGCCGCTCGGCTCGGTCACGGCGACGCTCACGGCCACCGGGTTCGCAGGTGGCGCCTGGTCTGGCGCCAGGAACTGGGCCGTCCCGTTCATTTGGCTCCCCGAAACAGTCCCCGTCGCCGGGCTACCGCCCTCTACACCGTTGACCGCCCAAGCGCCGGCGAGGAAGGACGGATCTGGCGCGCATGTGGACACCCAGGCAGCCAAGTCGTCGGAGCCCTGATCGTCCGCACTACACACCTTGACCTGTAGCGCGACGAACTTTCCAGGGGCCGTCATCGCGCTCGTCGGACTCAGCTTCCACCCCGTGTAGGGCGCCCAGTCGGAGAAATGAGTGGTCTCCGCGGTGACCGTCTTCGCAGACTCGTCGAGGGCGATGTCCTTGATCGAGTTCCAATGGCCATCTCCGCCGTGGTAAGCGATCCGCAACGCCGGCGCCTCGCTGCCTTGAACGTCGCTGTCAGCGTAGTGGTACACGACTTTCACCGGAGCATCGAACGTCTGGCCCTCGGGGCCGAGTCGATAGGCGACGCCGAGCGCCCCAGGGCAGCCGTTCGTGACCGGCTGAATCGTAATCGGGGTCGGCTCCCCCAGCGCACCCGCGGGAACCTCGATGGTGAGCCGGCCGTCGAGGCTCTCCACCACGCCGCCGGTCACAGGGAGCTCCACTTCGACCACGCCTCCCATTGGCTCACCGGGCTCCGTCACGGCAATCTCGGCCACGTCGACCGGCACCTCCGGGATCTGGCCGCCCCCGCCAGTGCCACCCTGACCCAAGGGAGAGTCGTCGCTACATCCGAGCGCGACCAGGGCGCCAAGGACGATCCCTACGACGGTTCCATGAGAAATCGGGTGGAAGCTCATCACGACCCTACCTTTGAATCGCTGTTTGGATGGATGTCCACCAAGAGCATTGTCCCGCAGCAGCGCGACATGACGCCCCGTCGAAGCGCCCGCGCCGCCCGCGCAGAGCCACGGCGGCCACGAACAGACCCGCGGCGAGCCACGGCCGCTCCCGGTCGCGTGGGTGCACTCTGCAGCCACAACCATCGTCATCGACTGCTCCTCTAGGAGGGGGGGCGGGGGCGGGAGTAGCTCCGGCCGCGACGACTTCGACCATGGCGTAGGTGCGCGTGCCGATCTCCCTCGATGAGCTCTGCGTGCCATCGTTCACGCTGAGGCTGACCATGTAGCTGCCCGCGAGCGCGTACACGTGCTCGACGGTCTCGCCCTTCCCTTTCGTGCCATCCCCAAAGTCCCACTCGTACGAGAGTGAGGCTCCCTCGGCGTCGGCAGAGGCGGAGCCATCGAGCACGACGGGCACGCCCACCTCCGCGTCGTAGAAGGGACCGCCGGCGTCGGCCTCCGGCAGCTTGTCTGCCCGAGGAGTGCACGGAACATTGAAGCTGGCTTGCCTGCCAAACGCCGTCGCCGAATAGCGACCACTCGCAGCATCGGCTGGAGCATCCACCTCCTTCCGGAAGGTCAAGCTCGGCAGCAGCGTCTTCGCCGTGACCTCGCCCCAGGGCGTGCTCACGACCGCATCGACGAGCACGATGGGGCCGGTGCTCTCGTCCCACCCCTCCGCGATCACGGTGGCGTTTTCGCTGACGGCAGCCCCCTGCAGGGTCAGCTTCGCGCCCGGAGCCACGCAGCCGCTACCGGAGAGCGCGTCAGGCGCGAGCCCAGCCATGACCTCGACCTCGGTCGTGACCGGCGCTGAGTCGTCAGCGCCAGCGCTCACCGAGAGCGTCACGGTGTAGGTGCCAGCGACCGCATAGCTATGGGTGACCACGAGACCAGCCTCCAATACGGGCGAGCCATCGCCAAAGTCCCAATGTGCGGTGAGCGCCCGCCCCTGAGGGTCGGCAGACAGTGAGCCGTCCAGCCGAACCCCAGCAGGGACGGCTTCGCTCGACGCCCAGCCGAGGTACGGACCCGCCACATTGGCGACAGGCGTGATCGCGGAGCTGGGCAGCACCACACGACGCATGAAGATGTCGAACTGGTCGTTGGTGTCGTCGCTCACCAGGTTGGTTGCGGCCGAGTAGAACACCACGTCCCCTGCGATTGTGAGCGAGGGCTTCTCCAGCGAAGATCCCAACGGAAACGTTGGCGCTGAGAACACGTCGTTGTTGTCCACACTGATCTTCGCGACGGAGCCATCCTGGCGATCCCTTCGGTAGTATTGGGCGGTGTTGGTGCCCATGGGGACCAGGTTGTTGGAGGTCGAATAGAAGGCCACGTAGCGACCGTCCGGGCTGATGGCCGAGCCGAAAGAGCCGCTGCCCGAGTTGCCCAGCGTGGAGCTCACGCTGATCGACTCCGTGGTGCCGAGCGACCGATCTCGGACGAACACATCGTTCTCGAGGTTGGTGTCCAGGACGCCTACCACGACCGAGTTGAACGCGGTCTCGAAGGTGACCAGGTTCCCGTCTGCCGACAAGGTCGGGAAGGCGCTGGGAAAGGGCAACTGCCCATCCGAGGAGGTGAGGCTGACGATCTCCGTCACGCCCGCTGCGAGATCGCGCACGAACACGTCCTCGAATGCAGTGCCGTCGCCCGGAAGGTTGGTTGCATCGGATTGAAAAGCAACGACCGTCCCATCACCGCTGATGCGCGAATTGCGGCTGCCTTCGAGGCCGCCCGCGGCAATCGCGCCCGCGCCGTCGACGCTCGCGCACTCGAGCATGGAGGTCTGACGATCGTAGACGTAGATGTCCCAGACGCCATTGGTGTCCAGCGGCAGCAACGGACCGAAGGCATCGAACGCCACGAAGCGCCCATCATCACTGATGGAGGAGTGCCAACCCACGGCGATGACATCGGTCGAGTCCGCTACCCTGTCGCGCACGTTCACCGCTCCGGCTGAGTAGAACGACACGAACCTCCCGTCAGCGCTGACAGCAGGGAGGCTCGAATTCGTGGTGAGTTGGGCTCCACCACTCGCGACGCTGACCCGCTCCAGGTCACCGTTCGTCAGGTCTTTGATGAATACGTCCTGCCTGCCATTGGTATCGCCTGGCACCAGGTCGCTGGCGTCCGAGCTGAACACGACGAAGCGCCCGTCCGGAGTCACTTGAGGAGTGAGTGAGGCTCCATTCGTCGCCTGCTGATCGCTGCTCGACAGGCTGACGCGGAGGGTCTCCCAGACCGGCAGCGAGGCTGGGTCTATCACCGTGATGGTGCGCTCATCCGAGGCCACCATACCGTCCTCGGTGGTCACGGTGAGTGTAGCGGTGTAGACGCCCGCAGCGCCGTAGGTGTGCGTCTGTTCCGCTCCGGTGGCCGTCTGCCCGTCGCCGAAGTCCCAGCTGAGATCGCTGAGGGCGCTGTCTACCGCATAGGAGCCTCTGCCGTCGAAGCCCACGTCGTCCCCGAGAAACCCGGAGAGGTCTTGGCCGGCGCGGGCTCGCGGGGCAAACGCGGAGACTTCTTGAATGCTCAACCCGCCGTCGAAGGCGCGCAGGATCTCATAGCGGACGACCTGGCCCAGGGTAATGTCGCCGCTCACCGTGGCGGCGTCCTCCTCGCGACGCGCGTTGGCGTTGCCCAACGTGAGCACGAACGGTCCGTCCCCGATGCCGAAGACCTCGAGCGCATACTCTCCGGGCCCCGGGTCTCGCACCGCGAGGTAGCGGTACACGTCGCCAGCAGGCAGGACCCCTAGCGGATCGGCGAATTCGACGGACTCGCTGAAGAAGGAATCGCGGTCCTCCTGCAGCGTCTCCTCAGTGACTGGATCGTAGCCCGTCCGGCGTCCACGCGGGTCCGTGAGGCGGAGCTTGATCGGCTCCGGGTCGTCGAAGACGTACATCCACTTGACGCACTTTGGGCCGTCTTCTGTGCAGGTCGTGTTGGTGGGCTCGAGCAGGAACACGGCCTCGATGGATTGCAGGTACTCGTAGTAGTTCTCGAGCTCCGTCTGGTGCGGAAAGTCCTTCCCGGCGATTTCGGACTGCGGCTGGGACTGGGTCGCGTTCGCGAGCCACATCGGGTCGTAGATGCGGAACATCTTCTTGCCGTTGTCCCAACCGACGATCAGGTTGGCGTGGGTGCCGCCGCTCGCCGTCCGGCGATGGACCATGGTCGGGTAGCCCTTGAGCAGGTTGCTCTCCACCTCCGATTGGCCCGATGCCCAGGACGTCTTGGTGTACGTGAGTCCGGTGGGGGAGAACCGAAAGAACGGCCCGAAGAGGCTCGCGCCTGGGTCCGCTTGCCCCTGCAGGACCCAGGGCTTCGCCTGGGTGGCGCATTTGGTCCCGCCGCTCCCTTCGAGGTACCCATGGAAGATCCAGGGGTCGCTTGGGTTGGGCCCGGTGTTCAGGAAGTCGTCGAGGTACTTCGGGGAGAAGTCGTACGCCCAACCAAGCGAGTAGACGCCTTGGCTGAACTTGACCTGCTGATGCGCATACCACGGGTGCCCGGCCTTCTTCATGCTCGTGAAGGCCATCGAGAGCGAGGTGAGGTGACACCCGCAACGCGCGACGGTGACACGTTTCCCTTCGCTGTCCTTCTGGTTCTGCAACGCGAGCGGGCCGACGCCGAAGCCCCCCCAACGGAAGTCCCGCTGCGAGTAGAGCGGCACCGTGCCCGAGAACGTGGACAGGTCGATGTCGACGTCCAGATCCGCCCGGACGTGAGTGCTGGGCGCTCCCGCAAACGCCATCGCGCACAATCCAAGCTGCAGCCGTCGAAGACGCATAATCACCTCGCGCGGTGGGCTCGCCCACCCCCGCCCGCCTCTCCTCCACCACTCGACCCCGCCGGTCCCTGTGCGGAGGTTGTATCGCCGCCCTCTTGGGCGCTCCATGACAGAAAATTCGGCTCGAGCGTCGCGCCGGGTGGGCTGCTGATAGAGTCTCGAGCGTAGATGGTGGGCCCTGATCGCAATCTCCTGCTTCGGCTCGTGTCCGAGCCCGTCTTCGAGAGCCCACCAGCTCGGCTCGAGCGGGACTACGTGGCCATGATCGAGGCCAGCTACGACCTCTCGTGCGACGAGCCAGAGTGGCTCAGGCGCTTGGTGCGGACCGCTTTCCCATTGTTGAATCAGGGGTCCGGAGTCGCGGCATTTTTCTGGGACCTTTCGCACGTAGGTGAGCTGCGCATCGCCCACCCGGTCTACGCAGGCTGCTCGCCGGCGTTGCATGCCGGGCTCACGGACTCCGGCGCGCGACTTACGGAGCAGCAGGCGCAAGCACTGTACCTGCGCGGCAGGCCCTACAAGTTGGTGAGCCGAGAAGCCAGGGTTCGCTACTCGCGGGCGCAGGCCGCGTACGAGGCGCGCTTCGACGCAGCAGGCTTCACCGCCGTGTCGTGCGCAGAGTTGGCGCGGACGGGCTGCGTGCTGCTCGTGCCCAACGGCGCGACGAGCGGCGCAGCGCCGCAGCTTGGGCGCGCGATCGACCACGTCGCGAGGCACGTCGCCTCGGGGCTGCGTTTGCGCCGCGCGCTTGCCGAGCCTCTGGACTCGGCCGACGCAATCCTGGACGGCGACGGCCATCTCGTCCATGTCGCTCCGCCGGCCAGCGGACGACGGGAGCGGGGAAGCCTCGTTGGGGCTGCGCGACGCTTGCACGACAGCCGGAAGGCACGGCGCTCTCGTCCGACAGAAGCGGTCGAGCTGTGGCGCGCCCTCGTGCTGGGACGGTGGTCGCTGGTCGACCATCTCGATAGCGACGGGAAGCGCTTCTTGGTCGCCCGGCGCAACCCCATCGGCGTGCACGAGCCCGCTGCACTGAGCGAAGGTGAGCGTCGCGCAGCGTTGCTGTTCAGCTTGATCGGGAGCGTGAAGCTCGTCGCGTACGAGCTCGGCCTGACACCCTCGACCATCTCGGGCGAGCTCAGGTCGGCCTGCGTCAAGCTCGGGTGTCGCAACCGCGCCGAGCTTGCTGGACTGCTGCTCCCGCTGCGAGCGGATGGAGAGCGGGGATGAAGCAGGTGCCCGAGCTCCACTTCGAGCTCCTCTCCGAGCCGACGTTTGCGCGTGCCCGGCGCAGCAGGGAGCGTGACTACATTGCGGTGATCGAGGCCGCCTACGATCTGTCTAGGGACGACCGTGCTTGGATGCTCGCGCTGACTCGCGCGGTGTGGCCCATCCTGGATCGCGGCTTGGGTGTCTGCGGCTTTTTCTGGGACGTCTCGGTTGCTGAGAAATTCCTGGTCAGCCACCCGACCTACGTGGGCTGCGACCTTGCGCTCCACGATGCATCCGCAACTGCCGCCGCGAAGCTGACCAATGCTCAAGCCCATGCCCTGTACGTTCGGGACAGGCCTTGCAAGCTCATTGGCCCGGCCTCTGCAGGAGTCTACCCCAAGGCCTACGCGGCCTATCGACAGCGGAATGATTCGCAGGGTTTCTTGCTGGTCTCAGCGGCGAACCTGACGCGCCGCGGCTGTGCCCTTGCTGCACCGCGCACAGGAGACACTCCGGCATCTGCCGGTGTAGGCCGGGTGCTCGACCAAGTCGCGCGCCACATCGCGGCGGGCATGCGGTTGCGCCAAGCTCGTCACGGGGCGACACCCGCCGGGGACGCGCTGGCATCTGCCCACGCGGTGCTCGATCGCCGCGGTCGACTGTTGCACGTCGAGCCACGTCTTGGCGGCCGTCGCGAACGTGGGAGCTTCGTACACGCCGCGCGTCGGCTGCTCGATAGCAAGCACGCCCGTCGTACCCATCCAGAGCGAGCCGTGGAGCTCTGGCGCGCGCTGATCCTGGGCCGCTGGTCGCTGGTCGACCACCGAGACAGTGATGGCAAGCGGTTTCTGCTGGCGCGGCGCAACGAGCCGGGCGTCGTTGGCTTGACCGCGCTCAACGCCAGTGAGCGTCGCACGGCGGCGATGTTCTCCATGCTCGGAAGCGTCAAGCTGGTCGCGTACGAGCTCGGGCTTGCCCCCTCCACCGTGTCCGAAGAGCTGAAGTCGGCGGCTCGCAAGCTCGGCTGTGGCAACCGCGCGGAGCTCGCCGGCTTGCTTCAACCAGAAGTTCTCGGTGGTGGCGGGTGAGCAAGCCGCGAAGACGTGTTCCAGAGCCGCAACCGTTCCTCGCGCCACGCGGGCTCGTGGCGCGGCGCTTCGCCGTGGGCCCGGACGAATACGTGCTGCTCTCCTTCCCGTGGCCCGCCGCGGTTCTGCCCGAATCGCTCACGGCCGCGGAGCGCGATGTGGCCGCTCGGGCCACGGAGGGCCAGACGATCCATGACATCGCCCGCGCCCGCGGGACCTCGGTCCACACCGTCACCAATCAGCTCCGCTCTGTCTACGCCAAGCTGGGAATCTCCAGCCGCGCCGAGCTCGTCCGCGCGTGTCGCAGCCGAGCTCCCCTGGGCCGTTCGTGACCGCTGCGGACGTGCCCTCTCAGCCCTGTCACGAGCCCGTGCCCGCGAATTGCACGCGCATCAAGCCGAGCTCCGAGGTTCCCGGGCCGCCGTGCGAGAACAACAGCACCGGGTTGTTCACGCTTCGGCCACGGATCAAGACGCTCTGCTCGACACCGCCGAGGACGAGTCGCTCCAGCGCCGCGATGCTGCCCGCGAGAGGCTGGCCGCGATCATCGGTGATCGGGGCCGTGGTGCCGGACCTCAGCCGAGCGAGGAACGAGGAGAGCATGCTCGCCTTCCCGACGCGCGCCAGCGCTCAGCCCCGGAGCTTCGCGAGGTCCTCGAGCACGGCCTGCTCGTGGCCGGCGGGGACGACCTTCGCATAGACCTTCCGCACCACGCCGCTGGGGTCGACCAGGAACGTGGAGCGCTCCCAATACATCGTGCCCTTCCACTCCGACTGCGCGACGCCCAAAGCGGCGAGGAGCTCCTTGCTCGTGTCGGCGAGGAGCTCGATCGAAAACGAGAACTTGTCGCAGAACGCCCTGTGCGAAGCGACGTCGTCCTCGCTCAAGCCCACGACGACCGCACCCGCCGCGTCGTACTCGGCCTTCGTCGCGGTGAAGGACTTGCCCTGGACGGTGCAGCCCGGTGTGTCGTCCTTCGGGTAGACGTAGAGCACCAGCCACTTGCCGCTGTAGTCGGCGTTCGTGCGGATCTTGCCGTCTTGGTTCGGGAGAGAGAAGGCGGGGAGCGGTTGTCCGACGTCGATCATGTGTTCGCGTACCATGTGCGCGTCGCGCGAGCGAGGCCGACGCTGCCCCCCTCGAACCGCAGCGACCCATATCGCTCAGCGCTTCTTCGACTTCCCTCGTCGAGCGTCTGGCCGCCGCTTGGGCGACGCGATGGCGCGCCCCGTGCTGTTCGCGACCAGGTCGACGAGGCGGGCGCGTGCCTCGCGATCACCCACGTCGTCCAAGATCTGTGCGACGCGCGACGAGTCGACCAAACCTCGATCCCGCAGCGCGACGAGATCGGCTTGATCGCGCAGGTACCGCGACGGGTCGATGGCCGGGTCGGTGGTCAGCTTCAAGGCGACGATGTGTTGCATGGGCAGGATGGGCAGGTCGGCGCCGTCGACCCTCTCCCGCGTCGCCGCCAGGAGACCGAGGCTCTCGACGCCGAGCGCCGGGAACAACAAGTCGATGGACGCCTCGGGATCCCTCCGGCCGGCCGGAGCCACACGGTAGTGGTGGGGACTGAAGATCGCCGTGGGTGACAGCTTGCGAGCACGCAGCCGACCGAGCAGCTCCAGCCTCACGTCGTCGCCGACGAACAGATCTACATCGCGCGTCGCTCTGGCGTAGCCGTGCACCTGCATGGCGGTCGCGCCGGCGACGGCCCAGTCTGCGCCCAGCGCGTCGAGCTCCTCCGCGCAGACGCGCAGCGCCCGCTTGACGGCTGGATCCATCTGGAGCCGCGTCGACGTCACTCGCGCACCACTATGGCAGAGCGGCGAGGCGTCGCCGGGCTCCCTCGGGGTCGAACGAGGCGCGCAGCAGCCACTCCCTCGCGGGCAGAGGGGCCGCAGCGCCGTACTCGCGCTCCAGCTGGCGCTCGAGCGCGGCGGGGCGCAGCTTGCAGGCCTTCGCCAGAGCGCGCAGCCGGCTCTCGGCCTCCTCCCCAGTTTGGAGCGCGAAGTAGAGCGCGGCGTCCATCGCGCTGAGCTTCGATTTGTCGAAGAGGTGGTGGTACGTCGCGAGCGGAAACACCACGAGCAGGCTCGCCGAGCTGCTCGGTGGCGTGACGATCGCAGCGCGCGAGCTCGCCATCGCGACCGTGGCCGCGAGGTCGCGTGCCGCCGTCAGCGCGTGCCGGTCGTCCGGGTGGACCAGGAACCGCGTGGAGGGCTCGAGCGCGCCTGGCAGCGCAACCTTCAGCGCCGAGAGGAGCAGGTCGTCGACGGCGTGGAAGCGCACACCCGCCGCCGCCCAGCCGCGCGTGAGGCGGCGAACGAAGGCGGCCGGCACGATCGGCGGAGCAGCGCTTCGAAGAGCGCGCACCTTCGTTCCAGCCGAGGCGCCCAAGGTTTCACGCACCTCGGGGTGACGCGACAGCACGCGAAGCAGGGCGACGAGCTGCGGGCTCGCGGTGACGCGCCCGCGCCGCACCTTGGAGAGGTAGCCGGGCGAGAGCTGAAGCAACCGCTCGAGGCTCGCGAGGGTGTCGCCGCGCGAGACCAGCTGCTCGACGAGGAGCGAGGGAGCTACAGCCATGAGCATGGGAATTATTCCCACGCTTCTGCGCCCTGGCAAGGTTGGTTTTTCAAGAGCGGCGCTCTCCGGCGGCTTGACAGCAGCGGTTCAGGCCCAACCTTCAAGGCATCCAGAGAGGCGTGAGGGACCTGGCCCTTCGACCGCCTCGGCAACCTGCAGCCGCGCAAGGTGCCAACGCCAGCCCGCAGTGGCCATCGGCCCTCGGGAATCGATGAGGCCAAGGTGCAACGCGACCTTCTTCCCGACGAGCTCGACTGGGTCTTCTGCTTTCGCACGGCCATCGGTGGCGTGCGCGGACGCGCGCGCTGGTCGAGCCTGAACGGTCGGCCGGTCCCGTACCAGCCCCACACGGTGCCCCCCGAGCAGGGGCTGCGCTTCATCGTGCGGGGCCGCACGCGGGCGTGCCCGCTTCCGCCTGTCGGTCCTCGCCTCGACGAGCGCGGTCTGCTCGTCCCCGCGCGCGACGCGCACGAGCTCGACGTGCTGCACGATCGAGCGTTCGCGGTGCTGCATGAGGGGCGGGCGACGGAGTGGGCGCTCGCGGCGCTCGCAGCGGGCGGGCAGCAGCGCTGGGGCCTCTACCTCTCCGCCCTGGAGGAGCTGGTCACCGAGCTCGGGAGGCGCATCGACGCGCCGTACGTCGTTCACGCCATCGAGCGGAGCGCACACCCCCCTGGGGCCGCGCGGCTCGAATGTGTCGACGCCAATGGGCGCGTGCTCGCCGCGCGCCCCGCGGACGCCGTGTTCGATAGCGCGCCGGTGCCGGCCTTCGTGGAGGAATGGCGCGCCCAGGGCGCCGGCGCGCCTGTCCCAGAGAGACGCGCGCGCGACAACGTGATCCCAGTCCGGTTCGAGAGGCCGAGCGGCCCGTACGCGTGGGAGCGGTGGATCGATTTTGCCGATGAGGAGCGCCAATGACAGAGCCCAAGGACCCCGAGCGTAGGTTGCGCGCTCGGCAAGGACACTACGTCGCCCACGTGCAGTTTGCGGTGCTGGGCATCGACACCCGGTGTCCCCGGTGTGCGAACTTCGACCCCGGCGGCCCCGACGACTGCGAGGCGGGCGAACCTGTGAGCGAATACTTCGCGGAGATTGACGAGGAGGTCACGTGCCCATCCTTCCGCGCGCGCCCGGACGGGCGGGGGATCTTTCCCATGCTGGACGACCCCACCGAATAGACCCACGCGCCCCGCAGGGTGGCCACACGAGGTCTGTGGAGAAAGACATCCCCCTCGACATCGCAAGAGCCGTCGATGAAGGAGCCAATTCGACGGCCCCTACTTGAGCGAGCCGCCTCGCAGCCAGGCCTTTCCGGCGCCTCGATAGGTGAACCCATACAGGATCCACTTCGCGTGCGCGGGGACCATTACCTCCAGGTTGCAGGGGACGAAGCCTTTGGTCGAGCTGGCGACGGGCTTCATGTCGAACGCCAGGAACCCGCCATAAGCCAGGTCGCTGTCCATCTGCACCTTGACGATGCAGTTTCCCTCCTGGGCGAGGCCCTCGGTTCGCACGTCGAAAGCAGCCTTGACCTTCTTGCCTGCCAAAGCACCCGCTGGCGCTCGGCGCAGCACAGTCACGAAGCGGTTGGAGCTCGCCACGCTCGGCTCGACGCGAACGTCCTTTCCGTCTGCTTCGAGCTTGTAATCGGGGGCACCCACACCGGTCTTGTGCCAGTCGCCCACCGTCTGCTCGCCCTCGTACTTGGGAGTGACCGGCACGCTGGCGTCGACCACTTCCAATTTCGGCGCGTCGAACCACAGCCCCCCCGGCCCCGCGATGCCAACTCCGTACTGGAGCTGTGCGGCGCCGGAGTCCACGTCGAGCACCACCTCGCGCCGAGTCCAGTCCGAGTCGGCGGGCAGGCGGATCCAGCGGCCAGCCAGTCCGGACCCGTCGCTCGGCGAGTCTGCCGCTTGCACCCGTGCCCAGAAGTCGGCCCGCTCCGTGGTGCCCGTCGTTTTGGTGAAGACTGAGAACCGCACGCGTTTGCCCACGTAGGGCGTCGCGTCCACGCCGCGCGCCCACGTGCCATACTTGCCGCCTGCATCGGTCGCGGGCGAGAGCTTGGCGGTCGCCTTGCCGTCGCGCTTCGTCAGCGGATCCAGGTGCACGCGATAGGCCTCTCGGCCGCCCCCGCTCAAGCTCCACCCTGGCTCATCCGGGACGAATGCGGGCTCGGGGCCGGGGGCGGCAGGAATTGGTGCCGGCGGCGGCGGCGAGAGCGCAGCGATCCTTGCTTCCAAGGCGTCCACGCGCATCGAAAGGCGCGACAGAGCTCCTCCCTCGTCCGCCGCGCACGCCGCACAGCCCGTCGACACGATCGCTGCCAACACCACGAAGCGATTCATGGCCGCCTCCTGAGCGCGGGCCGAGCCGGCTCGCTCGTGAGCATAGCTCGCAACTTCGGGCCGTGGAGCGACCCATTGGGCGAGCCCGCAAGCGCCGCAGGCGCGTCAGTTGCCTTCAGGGTTTGGCGGCAGTAGCGACTTCTGCATGTTTCCTACGACCGTCACGAGCGCACTTCCCATCTCCCTGCTGCTCTACATCACGATGCTCGCCTGCTCGGGCGAAGGAACAGACGCTGCCTCGTCGGCGAGCGGCAGCAAGGGTTCAGCTGCTCCAACCAGCTCAGGCGCTGCCAAGCCAAGTTCGGCGAGCGCACCCAGCGCGAGCGCATCGAGCGCGGCGACAGCGGCCAGCTCCAGCTCTGCCGCCGCGGTGGCACCGGGCATGTCTTTCTTCAGCGGCGATGTCGACACGACCATCAAGCTGAAGCCGCTCACGGCAGATGCGCTGAGTGGCCCTCAGGGCGGCTCGCGAGTGTTTCTCAAGCCGGTCGACGGCTGGCAGGGCGGCAGCCTCCCCGGCGGCAAGTACATGGCGGCCAAGGGTGACGTGGTGTTTCGTGTCCACGAGCAGACGGCCGCCGTCGACTGCAAGTCTCTTGCGTCCCCTGCCTCGATGGCGCCCTCGAAGGTCAAGGACCTGAAGGAGCTCACCGCGCCAACTCTCATCAAGGCCGGCAAGAACGGCTTCGTCGCGAACGTCGGCGCTTGCGAGGGGACCGGCCCCAAGGGCCCGACGGAGGTCCACTTCGCTGACATCGAGATGAAGGAGACGGACGGCACCCTCTGGCACGCCGTCCTGCTCGTCACGTTCCCCAAGGACGTCTCTCCCGAGCTGAAGTCCGAAGCCGCGGCTTGGGGCCGCGGCGCGGAGTATAAGGGACCCAACGCGCGGACGCTGTGAGCGAGACGAAAGTCCTTCGGACCGGCGTCCCTACCCGCCCATCTTCTTGATGAACGGCACGATGCGCTCCACGAACGCCTGCTTGTGGAAGCGGTCGAACTCCGCCCACGTCGCGAGCGTGGTGGGGTCCTCCACGCGGTCCAGGAACAGCTTGCCGTCCAGGTGATCGCATTCGTGCTGGAACGTCCCAGCGGTGAGGCCGCGGACGGGCCGGGTGATCTCGTTGCCGAAGCGATCGAGGTAGCTGATCTCGATGGTGGCGAAGCGCCGCACCACGCCGCGCAGGTTCGGCACGCTCAGGCAGCCCTCGTAGTTCTCGAACAGCTCGCTCGTCGTCGGCGTGATCACAGGGTTGACCATCACCGTGAGCGGCACGTTCGGCTTGTAGGGGTAGCGTGGGTTGTCCTTCACCTCCACCACGCACACCCGAATCGAGCGGTGCACCTGGGGCGCCGCGATGCCCGCACCATTCGCGTCGCGCATCGTCTCGATCAGGTCATCGATGAAGGTCTGGGTGGACTCGAGCGCGAGCTCGTCCTTGTCGAGCTCCCGCGCGCGCTCACGCAAGATGGGGTGGCCCACATGGGCGATCTTGAGCAGGGTCACCCGGTCAGTCTCGCAAGAACGGCCCGCGCCCGAAAGAGGCCCGCGGTCTCACGAAACCTGCGTCGGCCCAGCCGGGACCAGCGCTCGGAACAGATCCAAGATCCCGGCATCGGCCACGCCGAACCAGAAGCGTGGAGCCACGGTCGCGCTCAGCAAGAGCGCGCACAAGAGCACCGCCCACCAGACCTCGCGGCCGCGCAGGTCAGGCAGGGCCCCGCCGTGCGGCTCCAGCCTGGGATTCTCGAGCCACGACGGGTGAGGTTCGCCGCGCAGCACCGCGACGCTCCTCGCGAGGGCGAGGCCGAGCACCACCGCGACCACGAGCGTGAGGGTGGTGGCGAGCGGCGCGACGCCGGCCGAGCCGATGAGCGCCACCAAGGCGGCGAACACGTTCCCACCAGCCAGCCCAAAGCCGAGCACGCCGAGCAGCCACGCGATGGAGATGCCCGGGGCTGCACGCATCAGCCCGCTCACACGATCGAGCGCGGCATCGCCCGTGCGCTGCCAGAGCGCACGCCCCACCAGAAGCGCGAGCGCACATGCCCCCGCGCGTGTGAAGCCCAAGGACAATGACGCGGCGAACCCCTGCGGCGTCACGCTACCGAGAGCCAGCAGCGCGATTCCGCTGCTCGCGGTCGCGAGATCACCGACCAGGGCGCGCGGGTCCTTGGCACCCAGCGCCGCGAGCGCAGACGCTGCCACGGTCAAGAGCCCCACGATGCGGAGCGCGCTCGAAACCCAGCTCATCTCGGCCGGAAAGAGCGCGAAGCCGAAGCGGAGCAAGCCCACTGTGCCCAGCAAGGGCAACAGCGAGAGGGCGCCGAGCATCGGCAGGTTGCAGAGTCGCGAGCCGGCGCTGGCGAGCCAGCTTTGAAACGGGACCGCGCCCAACAGCGGCAGGAACGCCACGAGCGACATCAGCGCCGCCCACCGCTCGGGCGCCATGCCCAACACCTCGGGGCTGGCTTGGTCGAGCAGGTGCCCGTGAAGCGCATGGCGAGCCAGCTCCGGGATGGCGAAGCGGTCAGCGAGCCCTGTCACCGACGGCTCGGCGTGGCGCACCAGCGCATGGCTCATCGCCGCGAAGCCCAGCAGCGAGAGCGAAAGGGTCGACACCACCGCTGCCCGCGCTCCGCTCGCCGCCGAAGGGCCCTCACCGTCGACGCGCGCAAACGCGGCACCCACGGTGCACAGCGCTGCCACGGCCAGCCCCACACCGGAGAGCACCAAGCTCTGGCTGACCAAGAACAATGTTGCGCCGGCCACCAAGCCGGCCGACAGCGCGGCGCGCCGATGTGCGTGCTCCGCTTCGTCGCGGCTCAGCGAGAGCGCCAGCCAGATTGCGCCGAGGACGGGCAACATACCGATCACCAGCCCGTCGGCGGCGACCAAGACGTCCAGGCCGCCGATCGAGAGCTGATCCACGTGTTGCAGTCCCCACCCGCCATGTTCGCGGCCTTGCCCGCGGACGAACGTGGTGAGGCCGACCAAGCCTGCGAGCACGTGCAGCGAGGCGCCCAGGATCGTCAGGATGCGGTGGTGTGCGCTGGAGAAGGCTGGATGAGCGCGTGCCACAAGCGAAAGCAGCGCCCATGCCGCGGGGATGCCGAGCGCCCAAAAGAGCAGGCCGCGCTGCCACCATGGCCTTCGGTCCGCCCGCACACGGAACGTGGGCGACGGGTCGTACGCGTCGCTCCCGGGCTGAGCCGAGTCGCTCTCCACCACCAGCAACATCTCGAACTGCCGCGAGAGGCTCTGGTCGCCGCGCCACACGACCGTGAAGCTGCGTGTTTCGCCGGGTGGAAGTGGCTGTGACTCGCGCGCGGTCGACGAGATCCCCACGGCGCCGGCAGCACGGGGCGGGCCTTCTTCGGCGAGGGCCCCGACGCGGAAGATCTCGAGCGGCCCGGCCCCGCGGTTCTCCACCTGGAACGTGCCGGTGAAGCCCGCCTGACTGCGGGTCAGCGTGAGCTCGCTGGCCCCGTCGGGCAGCACCACGACGGCAACCCCGCGCGGGCCCTCCTTGACGACGTCGGGGCGCTTGCGTCCCTCGAGGCGAGGACGCTCTTGCCCGATGTGCGCCAGCGCGACGCTCGAGAGGCCGAGCACGCACGCGAGCGCGCACAACCAGAGCCACCATCCTCGGCTCACTTGTCGCCTCGCTGGGAGGAGCGCGCTCGCTCGGACGCAAGGCCCACCAACGTGAGCGGCAAGCTCAGGGCAGCAGCAGCCAGCGCTGCGACGCGCAGGACCTTGGCGTGGAGCTCCAACGGAAGAGACGACGGCAGCGACTCGACGCGCTTGTCGCGGCGCGCGAGCTCGACCGCAGCGGCCGCGGGCAGCGCGCACACGAGAGCGATCAGGCACGCCAACACGACACCGAGCGCCCGCGACACCTGGAAGGCTCCGAGCGCGATCACGAGCACCGGAGCGACCAGCACGGCCAGGACGACGGCCACACGCGTCCAGACGTCCGTCGCGATCGGGCCCCTGGCGAGCTGCTTGGTGGCGGCCCACGCGAGGGCGGCCCAACCGACCGCCAACACCGCCGCCATCAGAGCACCGACGCTCGTCGAACGAGACACCGCGGTGGCCACCCCGGCGCCCACGGCGGCGAACGCCCCCAGCAGCGGGACGCGCCCGCCTCCGAGCGCCAGGCGAAGCCGCGCACGGTCGTCCGTCGGCGCGGGCGACGAAGAGGCGTCCTCATCCTGTGGGTCGGTCCTGCTCTTGCCCTTGCGTTTGCCCTTGCGCTCCGAGCCGCGCGCTTCGTTGGCGACCTTGCTCGACGCAGCCGCGGGCACAGCGCCTCGTGCGGGTGTCAGGGCGACCAGCCCGAAGGCGAGCCCAGCCGCGGCGATCGGCGCGGTTTGCTCGCTGCCGGTCAAGGCCAGCAGCACGGGCAAGCCCGCCATCGCCAGCATCAAGTCGGCGTCGCGACGGACGAAATAGACCACGACCAGCGAGATCGAAAGCCCCGCGCTCAGCGTGGCGGTCGAGCTCAACGTCACCAGCGGCCCGAGCGAAGCCGCGAGCCCCGCGCAGGCGAGCAACCACAGCGGCGAACAAGCCTCGCTGGCGCGGCGCGCTTGCGCGAGCAGCAACGCGAACAGCGCGACGCCTGCCAGCCCAGCAATCCACGGACCCACCGTGAAGCGACCGAGGCGCCGTGCAGCGAACGCCGGATCCGCGACGGCGAGCGCCCGCTCTGCGTACGTCACCGTGGGCCCGACCAACTTCACGCGAGACGCCTTGCCCTCCTCGATGTCGACCACATCGAGCAGCGCCACCTCGACGCCTTCGCCTCCGACCACCGCAGCGCCCCCCGGTTCGATGGCGACCTTCTGCAGCCCCGCGGGCACCGGCGCGTCGACCAGCGGCGTCTCCCCCAGCGGGACGCTGCGCTCGAGCTGCACGTCGTCGGCCACGCCCAAGTACACGCGCGCGCCTGGGTGTGAGAGCACGGTGAGCTTCCCGCTCGCGTTGGGTGTGCGGATCTTCTTCGGCGCAGTGGCCGGGGCGTCCACGACGAAGCGCGGCTTGTAGTCGGCGAAGTAGCGGGTGTCGTCGAGCCACTGGCCACCGAGCGCCCAAAATGTGAGCGCCGTCGTAAGCGACACGGCCACGAGGAAGGTGGTGAACGCGGCCACGCGCAGGCCGCCGTGCTTGGCGTCGTCGCTCGAGAGCTCCGCCGCCCAGAACGACAGGGCGATCGCCAGCAGCGAGGTGGGCACTCCCTCGGCGAGCAGCGCCGTCAGCGCGCCTGCGCCCACGAACAGGAGCGTGGCAGCGCCTCGCTTGCTGCTGGCTCGGAGCAGCGACAGCGCCAACACCGAGAGCGCGCACAGCGCGAGCGCGAAGCCAACCTTGTCGAGCGACAGTCCCAGCAGCACATCGAGCGATCCGAGCCGAAACACCCGCGCAGCGCGGTCGAGCACCAGCCAGCCGCGCAGCGCGGCGGGAGCGGCGGCCGCGATCGGCAAGAGGGCGACCAGGCACGCCGCCAACGACAGCCCCCGGAGCAGGGAGCCGGAGACCACGCCCGCACGGCGCGTCGGCCACGCGAGCAAGAAGAGCGCCCCCGCGATGAGCGCGAGCGGCGCGAGGAACAGCGGAGCTTTCGCCAGAACGACGGTCGGTTCCAAGAGCTAGGCGAGCACTAGTACAACGGCAGCACTCTGTGAACTCGACGTTCCCCAAATCTTCACGACGGCTCGCTCGACTCGAGCGCCTCGCGCAGCGCGTGGAGCGCCCTCGCCGCACGAGACTTGATGGTCCCGAGCGGCACGCTCTCCCGATCGGCGATCTCGGGGTAGGACAGTCCCTCGAAGAACGCGATCTCGAGGGTGGCGCGCTGAGCCTCGGGCAACTTGGCCATCGCCTCACGCACCCGTTCGTGGACGCGCGCTCGCCCCAGATCGTCCTCGGGGGAGGCAGCGGGCTCGAGCGGCAAGTGTTTCAGGTCGCTCTCCACGATTTGCGCGCGCCGCGACCGGCGCCGCGCACGATCGAGGGCCAGGTTGCGCACCGTGGTGATGAGCCATGCGGCCACGGTCCCACGCGCAGCGTGGTACTGATCGGCGCGCTGCACGATCGCCACGAACGCGTCGTGGACCACGTCTTCGGCCTCGGTCTCTTCGCGCACGATCTTCAAGGCGAGGCCGAACGCCGTGCGCCCGTAGTGCTCGTACAGCACGGCGATGGCGGCGCCGTTGCCTGCGACGATGCTCGCAATGGCCTGTGCGTCGGCCCGCTCGCGCTCGATCCGCCCGTCGTCCTCTGCCATGGGTCGCCCGCGCGGCTCACGCCGACGCTTGGGGGGAAACGCTAGCGATACCGGCGGCCTTTCGCAACGCACCCCAAACCGCGTCCCAACCCGTGCCGTCGACCGCAGAGAAGCCGATCACGGGCAGAGTGGCTTGTTTCTTCAGCTTGGCCAGCAAGCTGGCGGCCTGGGACTTGGGCAGCTTGTCCAGCTTGGTCGCGACCAGGATCACGGTCACGTCCTTGCGGCGCGCCATGAACGCCAAAAGCTCCGCCTCTTCTTCCTCGAGCCCGCGCCGCGCATCGACCAACAGCGCCAACGCCCGCAGCGAGCTGCGCTTCTCCAAGTAGCTCTCGATCAACAGCGCCCACTCCGACCGCTCGCTCTTGGCGCGCTTGGCGAAGCCGTAGCCGGGCAAGTCCACGAGCACCAGGCTCACCTGGTCTCGCGCCTTGGCGCTGAAGAAGTTGATCTGGCGTGTGCAGCCCGGCGTGTTGCTGGTGCGCACGAGGCCCTTGCGCTGCACCAGCGCATTGATCAGGCTCGACTTGCCGACGTTCGAGCGGCCGGCGAACGCGATCTCCAGCGCCGCTGCCGGCAGGGTGGCCGCGTCGGAGCCCTTGGCGATGGCGCCCACGAACTCTGCCTCGAGCACATCGAACGGAGAGGTCTTCATGACGGGCCACCCGGCCTCGGGAACGCAGTCTTGGGGGCACACTCCGCGCATTGGCACAGCGCACGCAGGTGCTTGAACGTGTAGATGCCGGTGGAGTGGCTATCCCCCCAGCTGAAGGACAGCGCGTAGTTGCCCACCTGCTCGATCTCGCGGACCTCCGTGTTGCCACCCGGGACGAAGCGAATCGTGCCACCGTGACCCTGACAGGTGGCGCAGGGGCAGTAGCCCCGCAGAACGTCGTGCGGCAGCTCGCTCTTGTGCCCGTCGGCCCAGGTGATTTCCATGACCTGAGCGCCATGTGGGGCCTTCACGTGGGTCGGAACGAAGCGAGGATCAGCGGCCATCTGCCTGGCTCGGGTAGCACGGGCGTGGGCTCCTCTCGACTAGTTTCGCCCGTTCGAGGGGCCGTGCCCTATACTTGGGCCCCGCCATGCTGACCGCCCGCAGCTTCTTCGCGCTCATGGGGATCGGCCTCTTCGCCTGCGCCGAGGGGAGCGAGACGTTCGCGCCGGCGGGTGGCAACAGCAGCGGCGGCTCGCCACCCGGGACGGGCGGCAACGGCGCCGGCGTGATCCAAGGCGGCAACGACCCCGCGGGGGGTCAGGGCACAGGCGCGGGTGGGCCCACGACGTCGACGAGCACGTCGACCAGCACCTCGACCTCCACGTCGACCGGGGGCGCCATGTGCGGTGACGACACCTGCAACGGCGGCGAGACTTGCTCCACCTGTCCAGCCGACTGCGGCTCGTGTTGCCCCAACGGCTCTTGCGACAACGGCGAGAGCAACGCAACCTGCCCCGCGGATTGTCCCAGCACCTGTCCCAACGGCACCTGCGAGGCGTCCGAGAACGCGCAGACCTGCCCCGATGACTGTGCGACGGGCAACTGCCCACACAGCCCGTGCAGCACCGGCGGCGCGCTGCCCCTCGACTGCGATCCGTGCGCGTTCTTCGTCTGCACCCAGGACCCGACGTGTTGCTTGCTGAGCTGGGGCTCCGACTGCGTGACCGAAGCTCAGAACAATCCGCTGTGCGGCTGCTGAGTGCGCCGAGTCGTCGCGGCGCTGTACCTGCTCGCCTTGCTCGGGCAGCTGCCGCTCGCGCTGGCGGTGCACGCGCTGGTGCGAGTCGAGCCGTGGGCCACGTTCGCGGCATCGCTCCCTTTGTTCGCGAGCGTGCTGCCACTGCACGGTCGCATCCGCCTCGCGATCGCCGATCGGCCGATCTCCGTCTCGCGCCGCTGGCTCGAGCGGCTCTACTTCGTGCACTTCTGTGCGGGTGTCGCGTCCCTGGCTGTGCTGCCGGTGACGCTGCTCGCGAGTGAAGTGGGCCGCGTCGACGACGTGACCTTCGCCTGTGGCAGCGCGTACGGCGTCGGGCTCCTGCTCGCCTTCTGGGGGGTGATGGTGCGCCCCCGCGCAATCCGCGTGCGCACCTACGAGCTGAGCTTGCCCGGGCTGAGCCAAGAGCTCGATGGCTTGCGTCTGGTGCAGCTCTCGGACCTGCACATCGGCGCGCTTCACCCGGTGGAGGACCTGCGATCCTTGGTGCGCAAGGTCAATGCGCTCGCGCCCGACGTGGTCGCGCTGACCGGCGACTACTTCACCAGCGGCACCGCGTTCCACACGGCGGTCGCCCACGAGCTGGGCGAGCTTCGCGCTTCGCGCTGCGTAGCCCTGGTGCTCGGCAACCACGACGACTTCGGCGGAGGTGAGCCGTTCGCCAGCGCCGTGGTGGCGCGCGGGGTGACGCTGCTGCGCAACCAGAGCCTCCGCATCGCCCACGACGGCGCGGTGCTGGAGCTGGTCGGCGTCGACGATCTCTACACCCAACGAGCCGACGTGCCGGCCTCGTTCGAGCGGGTGGACCGTGACGCCACCGTCGTCGCGCTGGTGCACGACCCGAGCCTCGCCCCCGCCATCGCGCAGCACGGCGCGCACCTGATCCTCGCGGGGCACACGCATTGGGGGCAGCTCGGCATCCCGTGGTTGTCCGCCCGGCTCAACCTCGCGCGTCGCTTCCATCGCGCACCGGGCGGGCTCAGCCGCGTGGACGACACGTCGTCGTCCTGGCTACACGTCCACCCCGGCATCGGCGCGACGGGTCTGCCGGCGCGGTTCGGCGTCGCGCCGGAGATCACCCTGTTCGTGCTGCGCGCCCCTCTCAGCGAGGCACGGGCGGCACCACCACCGTGTTGATCGACTGCACGCTGGCGCCAGCCGGGTAGGCGTAGCTGCACGCCTCGGAGTACAGCGACGTGCCCGCTTCGCCCCAGCCCCAGACGGTGATCCCGAAGGGGCCGTTGCTGCTCGCCTCGTGCCGGCCATTGTTGCAGGCACCTACCGGCACGAAGTTGCCATTGACCAGGTCCACCCGGGTGTACTCGTAGTCTCCCGAAGCTCCCACCGGCTGCCACCCGGTCAAGACGCCTGCGCAGGCCAACGTCACGTCGTGGAAGTTACCGTCGCTCGCGCGCCGGCGCGTGAACACCAGGTGGGTGGTGGGGTAGGTCGGGTCGGTGAAGAACACGTAGCCGGAGCGGAACTGCGCCGGCGGGATCACGTTCACGAACTCGGGATCGCCGCGGCAGTCGCTGCCGGGCCAATAACGCGTGCAGCCGGTCATGTATTGGGCGAGGTAGAACGGGTGCGTGTCGCCCTGGCTGGACACCACGAACGGCTGCGGCGCCTCGTACAAGATCACCTGCCCGCTCTGCAGCGTGGTGGGAGCGCCCGGCTGCGGCGGATCGTAGGTCAGCGTGGTGCCGTCGACCGCGCCCACGAAGCGCCAGATCGCCACCTCCTCCGTGCCGGGGTAGCGGTCGCGATGACGGACGGCGGTGTACGCGTTGCCCAGCGCCTTGATGGGCGGGATCTGCTGATGCATGCCGTCGCACGCGGCAATGTCGGCGGGCACGTTGGTGCAGGGGTTGCCGCCCCACACGCCAATCGGCTTGTCTGCCTGAATCGGCGAGCCGGAAAGGTCTTCGTTCTGCTCGAGCTTGAGCACGTCGCCCGCCTGCAGCGTGTACGTGATCGGGACCCCCTGCGGCGTCCCCGCGACCCCCGCGCCGCCGACGATGGCCACGCTCGGCGCAATGGTCACCTGGGTGTCGTCCTCGCGCGCCACCATGGCGATCCACGGCGGGGTGAACGTGGCCTGGAAGGCGGTGGTCGCCATGTAGTTGTCGCCCCACGCAGAGGTGGGGATCAGCAGGTTGGCGCTGGCCACTGCGCTCGAGCCGCCGCCATAGGGGAAGATGTCGTAGGCCACGACCGGGGCCGACGCGGTGATGTGGAACGCCTCGCCAATGGCGGTGCCATCGAACGATGCACCGTCGACGGCGACCGGCTGCGGGCAGCCGCTGCCCGTGTGAGACAGGAACAGGATCGCCACTTCGCCTGGCGGCAAAGCCCCCGTGAGGGGTGCGTAGGTCAGGCCCAAGCCTGTGCCCTGAGGCACGAACGCGAAGCTCGACACCGGCAGCGGTGCGCCGTTGTACTCCACCTCGATCGTGACCGGAGAGCCCCAGGTGTTGGCCACGAACGCAGCGAAGCAGGTGTAGCCGAAGCTCACCGGCGCCATCGCCCAGTAGTCGCAGCCCGTGGTGCTCTGGTTCTCCTCCGCCGCTTGGCACGCGGGCACGCAACCATCTGCGCCGCAGCCCTGGTCGGGCGGGCAGGTCTCGATCACGTTGCCGTCGCAGTCCAAGATCGAGTGCAGATCCGCCGAGCAGGCGCCGCACGAGCCGCCCGCAGCGCCGCTGCCCCCCGTGCCGAACGTGCCGCTCGAGCCGCCGCCGCCCGAGGAGGGTCCGGAGCCCGGGCCGTTCGCCCCCTCGCCCCCAGCGCCACCAGGATTGCCCGCCTCGCAGGCGCACACGAGCCAGAGCGAGACGAGCCAGCAAGAGAAAGAAAGGCGCGACAACATCGGCCCATGACACCAGGCTGCGCGCGGGCGCGCAACCTGGGCGGTGAGCCCTCACCTCACTCGGGGATGATCGCGTCGCAGGGGAACGTGCCGACCACGGTGTGCTCTCCGGTCTGGATCGCCTCGCAGGCGGTGCCGAGCAGCTCGATCTCGGAGGGGTTGTTCAGCTGCCAACCGTTGGGATCGTTGAAGCCGAGCGGCATACCATCGAGCTCCACCTGGCCTTGGTCTGCTTTGGCGGGATCGATGTTGCCGTTCAGACTGAGGATGCAGGACCGCACACCATTGATGATGTCCTCGAAGGCCATTTGCAGGGCCGTCTGATCGTTTGCGGGGTAGAAGGGCGAGTTGCCCATGCTGCCGTCCAGGGGCTTGCCGGTGCCCGCGTTGGCCATGTCTTGCTGGTGCTGCGCGCTGACCTGGTCACCCACGGCGATGATGTACGTGCTCACGCCAGCAGCGTACGCAGCCTGCGCTGCTGCGATGGCCTCGGCTTGCCCCATCTGCGGGTTGGGGACCTCGCACGTATCGGGCTCGCCGTCGGTCGCGAGCACGATCGCCTTGGGGCCGGGCTCGCTGATGGCGAGCAGCGCCGGCAAGATGGCGTCGATGCTGTCGCCCGTCGGGGTCTCGCCGAGCGGGCCAGCGGGCGCGTACACGCCGTCGATCGCCGCGTGGTTACCGAGCGCGATCGACACCGTGCTCAGCTGCGGGCAGTTCTGCTCACCGTCGCCGGTGTACAGCGACAGCCCGAAGCGCACATCGTTCTCGAGTTGCTTGACGATGCCGGTCGTCGGGTCCATCAGCGTGTCGTAGAGGACGTCCCAGCGGTTGCCGCCGGGGAACGCGGCGGTCATGCTGCCCGACTGGTCGATCAGCAGCACCACCGTGGGGGTCTGCGGCTCGAAGGTCACGCTCACGCTGGCGCAGCCGCCACCCTGGCCGTTGCCGCCCACCTCGCCGCCGCCGTTCGAGGTGAAGTTGCCGGTCGAGCCACCGCTGCCGCCCTCGCCGCCCGTCACGCACTTGCCGCGGGCCGAGCAGACGAGCCCGTCGCCGCAGCGATCATCGTTCGGCAAGCAATCCGCTGTGCAGGTCCCGTCCGGCCCGCAGTAGGTGCCGTCGGCGCAGCCGAAGCTGTCGACACACGCTTGACCACACGCCTCGCCGAGCGAGTCGCAAGGGGTGCCTCCCTCGCTGCAGCCGTCGCAGGCGGCCATGGACAACACGGGCAACAACCAAGCAGAGAGCGCAAGCAGTCGACGCGTGATCATAAGGACCTCGACCTGAGAGTACCTTGCTCAGGGCGTCGAACAACCCCCGTGTCGGCGACGTTGAACAACCGTCACGGATCGCACGCGCCCGTGCCGTCGCCGGTGAGGTCGATACACGGCACACACTTGAAGCCCGCTGCACAGTTGGCCTGCCCCACGGGCAGCGCGTCGACGATCGGGATGCACTCGGGCAAGCAGCCACCCTCGCTGCCGAGGCCCAGCTCCTGGATGAGCAAGCTGGTCTCACACTCCACCGGGACGAAGGGCACATCGACCAGGAACGCGTTCAGGATCTGATCGGGCACGCACACAGACGCCGCCAACCCCAGGCCAGCACACTCTTCACCGTCGAGCCGATCTGCCTCGTCCGGTGTCAGCAGCTCGCTGGGCAGACAGGTGCCTCCGCCCTTGTCCACGCAACACGCCGGCAACGGCTTGGCGGGCTGGGCAGGCCCGCTGTCGCAGGACAGCTCGCACGCGCCCGATGGAGTACCGTCGAACGGATCGAAACAGGGCACACACACCTCGCTCGCATCGCAGCCGTCGCTGGGCAGGAGCTCGGCGCGGAACGCCACGTCCGGCAGGCAGGTCGAGAGGCAACGTCCCTCTGCGCCGCCGATCGAGCTGCAGCTGGGCGCGGTCAGCTTGCCCCCCGTCTCGATGAAGCTGTCCGGCACACACTTCGAGGAGCTGTCGCAGCTGGCCAGATCTGCGGCTTGGCCGCTGGGGACCAAAGCGTTGGGCACGCAGTGTCCACCCGCAGCACACACGCTGCTCGGACACGCCGGGAAGCTCGACGGGGTCGCGACCGGCTGACCATTGCACGATCCTTCGAGGTCGTACTCGCAGGTCGAAGGATCATCACAAGAGCTCGGGCCCGCTCCTGGACCGCTGCTCGGGCCCGCCGGCGCACCCGCGCCAACGCCGGCGCTGTTGTCGTCGCCGTCCTCGCCGTACTCGTGGCCGCTATCGACGCCTGGCGGCAGCACGACCGGATCGGCGCACCCCAGCAAGCCAACAGGAACGAGCAGCGACAAGCCCAATGCAGTGCGGAGGGAGTGCTTCACGATCCGGCGCCAATGCACTGGTCGCGCCAAGGCCTTGCACGCGGCGCGATCCACTGTGGGCGCGTCGGCGACGGTGGTCGCAGAGCCGGTGGGATCGCGCTCGGCCCAGGTCAGTCAACCGCGCGAAAGAGCACGGCAACGACGACATTCCGCCAGACTGGATTTTGACCTCGGCGCGTGTTGCCGATGTAGTCAAACCGCCATGGGGAGCAGCGGACGCTGATCCGCCGATCCATCACGCATCGGCACGCGTGAGCCCGGCGACGAACTTCTCCAGCGAGCGGAACAACAGCGCGCGGTGCGCGAGCAGGAGGTAGGTGTGGTCGACGTGGGGGAGGTAGCGGATCTCCACGCGCTCGCGGTGCGCGAGCTTCGGGAACATCTCGTCGAACTGCCGCGCATCGACGAAGTCGGACCAACCGCCCGTGTACTGAAAGAGCGCGCGCGTGCCTTTGGCCAGGATCTGCTCGAGCTCGGCCTGGGCCTGCTCGCGCGGCGGCCAATCGTCGAAGAACGACTCCATCAGCGCGGTGCGGTCGTCCTGCTCGCGGGCACGCCCGCGGCTCGAGGGCGGTGAGAGTCCGAGCGCGACCTTGGTGCGCTGCAGCAGCGAGTGGGCCAGGGCCATGCCACCCTCGTGCTTGAAGCGTCGCGCCGCCGCGTCGAGGTAGAAGGAGCGCGTCGGGTAGGCGTAGCCGTCCAGCAGGCACACCCCCGCGAGCTCGGTCTCGAGCGCGATGCGGTGGGCCGCCAAGGCGCCCGAGCACAGGCCCACGACCACGAAGCGCCGTGCGCCGAAGCGGCTCCGCAGCATGTCGAGCGCGGCCTGACCGTCGCGCACGATGCGCTCTTCTTTGCTGAGCGTGCCCGGCCAGGGGGCGCTGTCGCCCAAGCCCGCCTGATCGAGGCGCAGCACCGAGAAGCCTCGAGACGAGAGGTGGCGGGCGAGGCCGACGGACATACCGAAGGGACCCACCCGGTGGACCACACCAGCGTTGAGCACGATCACGAAGGGCGCCGCGTTGTTCGCCGGCCCGCTCGGCGGCGTCACCACCCCGAACAGGTTCTCGCCCTCTCCGAAACGCACCAAGCGCTCGCGCACGCTGGTCACTGTCGCGCCTCCAAGAGCTCGACCACGGCCCGCCCCGCCTCTCCGGGCAGGAGCAGCTCCTCGACCTCGGAAGCATCGCCCCAGCGCGCGTCCACCGAGAGCTTCACCGTGGTGCGCACCTGCGCGCCTGCGGTGCGCAGCTCCGCCTCGAACCCGCGCACCTCTTCGTACCGATCCGAGGCCAGCAAGCCGATGCGCACGCTGCCCAGATCGCGCAGCGGGGCGCGGTCGAGCGCGCGCAGCTCCTCGATCAATGCGGGCCCCAGATCGAAGCCGACCAGCTCGCCCGGCGCCGCCTCGAGCGGCTGTGGCAGCTCGTGATAACGCCTGTGATCCGCGAGCAGCGTGCGCTCGAGCGCTTGGAGCTCACGCACGTACGCCGCGCCGTCGAGCACGGGGTCCCACAGCGTCACGCTGCTGGCGCGTACCCTGCGGCTCGCCAAGGCGGCAGCGACGGCCCCCACGCGGAGGCCCAGCAGCGACAGCTTCTGGCACCCCGACACGTCGCGTAGCTCCTGACTCGCCAGCTCCACATCGCCCACCCAGCGAGACAGCGAAGCCTCTCGCAGCACCCCCGCCGAGTCCCCCACGCCGGACGGATCGAAGCGCAGGACGTAGAAGCCCGCCCTCGCCAGCGCCGTGGCCACCTGGCGGAGCGCCCAGTGCGAGCGCACGTGCTCCTGCCCGATGGGTGGACAAATCACGACCCCGTGGCTGCGGTCCGTCGAAGTTGCCGGCTCGTGGAACATGCCCAGCAGAGGGCACTCCGAATTTCCGAAGAAGACCGGCGTCATGCGCCCGGAAGCATACGCGCGACCAGTGGTCGGCGGAACCCTCGTGCGTCGCGGCTGACGAGGTGAAACTTCGCGGATGATGGACTACTGTCCGTCCCGAGTGTCGCTCGCGAAGAAGGCCGCCGCGGGGTTCTTGTGGGTGGCCGCAGCCAACATCGGCTCGCGCGTCATCACCATCGTCAGCACCTTCATCCTCACCCGCTTCCTGGCGCCGGCGGTGCAGGGCGAGGTGAACGCCGCCTTCGTGTTCGTGCAGACGATCGGCTTCGGCACCTCCCTGGGCGTAGGCCAGTTCATCTCCGCGCACCCGAAGGCTGGCCGCGACGTGGTGTTCCACGGCAGCGTGCTGGTCACCGTGTGCGGCGCGGTGGGCTTGCTCGGGTGCTACCTCACTGGCGACGCCATGGCCTCGTGGCTGAACGTTCCTGGCATGGCCGCCTACGTGCCTGGCTTCGTGGTCTCACACTTCATCGAGCGGCTCGGTTGGCTGCCACGAAACGTGTTGGTGCGCGACATGCGCTTTCGCGTGGTGGGGGCACGCGTGGCGATCGGCGAGGTGACCTTCGCCTCCACCTCCGTGCTGCTCGCGTACCTGGACTTCGGCGGCGCCGCGCTGATCTGGGGCAACATCGCGCGCTCGAGCGTCGCGTTGCTGTTCCTCGTATCGAAGACCGATTGGCGCGACTACCTCACGCCCTGCCGCTTGAAGCTCGCGGAGCTGCGCAAGATCGTGGCGTTCGGAGCGCCCATCAGCGTATCGGGCTTGCTGCACTTCGGCGCCTCGTACTGGGACAACCTGTTCATGGCGCGCCGCTTCGGCGCCGACGCCGCCGGCCTCTACAACCAGGCCTATCGCCTCGCCGACCTGCCCGCCAACGCGGTGGGCGAGCAGCTCAACGACGTGCTCGTGCCCACGTTCGCGCGGCTCGACGACGCCGAGGCTCGGCGACGAGGCCTCTTGCGCGCAGCCTCGCTCACGGCGTTGGTAGTGTTTCCGATGGCCGTGGGCCTGGGAGCCATCGCCGACACGCTGGTCGCAGCCCTGTACAACCACGCCTACCAGGGCGTCGCGCCGTTCCTGTTCGTGCTGTCGACGCTGAGCCTTTCGCGCGCGATCAGCGTGCTCGGCGTGGGCTACCTGCAAGTGGTGAACCGCACGCAAAAGATGGCGCTGCTGGACGCCGTGCTGGTCGTGTTGGTGCTGCTCTCGATGTGGTTGCTCGCGCCGCTCGGGCAGGTCGCCGCGGCGATCGGGGTGGGCGTCGCGTTCGGGCTCAACATGCTGCAGGTGTTCTACTACCTGCGACCCGAGGGCATCCGCGTGCGCTCGGTGGTGGGGTCGCTCGCGCGACCGCTGCTGGCGTGTCTGCCCATGGCCGCGGCGGTGTTCGGTGCACGTGCCTTGCTCGCTCCGCTGTCGCTGCCCGCGTGGGCGCTGCTGTTGGTCGAGGTCGCGGTGGGAGGCCTGGTCTACGTGGGGGCGGCGCTGATCGTGGCGCGCACGGTCGCGCGCGACTTCATCGAGCTGTTCTTGGGGATGGCGCGGCGGCGGATCGGGGCGCCTCCTCCCGCAGCAACTTGAGGAACGACTCGCCGTAGCTCTCGAGCTTCTTGGGTCCGACGCCAGTGACCGAGAGCAGCTCCGCCTCGGTCGTGGGGTGGCGCGTGGCCATGTCGATCAGCGTGGCGTCGCTGAACACGACGTAGGCGGGCACGCCCTTCTTCTCTGCGTGGAACTTGCGCAAGGCCTTCAGCAGATCCAAGAGCTCGCCGTTGGCCGACGGCCCCAGCGCTGCCTTGGCCGCGCCCACCACGCCGCGCACCGCGGGCCGCCGCTGTGGCTTCTCCGGCAGCGTGCCCAGGCAAGCGTCGCACGCCTGGCACGAGCCGTCGCGACGCTCCCCGAAGTACTGACAAAGACGCTGATGGCGGCAGCCGCTGCTCTCGGCGAAGCGGAACATCTCGCGGGCCTGTGCGCTGGTGCGCGCCGCAGCCTCGTCGCTGGCAGCCTCGTCGCCGAAGCGGTCGTAGGCGACCACCTCCGACCAGGAGTAGAAGAGCACGCAGTCGCTGGCCACGCCGTCACGCCCCGCGCGGCCGATCTCTTGGTAGTAGCCTTCGATCGAGCGCGGCATGTCCCGGTGGATCACGTAGCGCACGTTGCTCTTGTCGATGCCCATGCCGAACGCGATGGTCGCCACCACCACGTCGACCTTGTCGTCGCGGAACGCGTCCTGCGCCCGCGCGCGCTCCTCTGGGCTCAGGCCCGCGTGGTAGACCGCAGCGGACACGCCATTGTCCTTCAAGAACGCGGCCGTCTCCTCGGTGGTCTTGCGCGACAGGCAGTACACGATGCCGCTCTCACCCGGTCGCTCTCGGCACAGACGCAGGATGTGCTCGCGCGTCGAGGGGCTGCGACGCCCGTTGCGCTCGCCGCCCTTCTTGAGCGCGTAGAGCTTGAGGTTGGGCCGAAAGAAGCTGCCGCGGAACAGCGCGGGCGAGCGCATGGCGAGCTGCTCGACGATGTCGCCCACGACCGCCCCGGTGGCGGTGGCGGTGAGCGCCAGCACCGGCACGTTCGGAAACCGCCGCTTGAGGCCCGAGAGCGTGCGGTACGACGGCCGAAAGTCGTGGCCCCAGTGGCTGATGCAGTGCGCTTCGTCGACCGCGATCAAGCGCAGATCGAGGCCGCTCAGCACGCGCCCCACCGACGCCTCCAGCCCCTCGGGCGCGGCGTACACCAACTCGATCTCGCCCCGTCGGATCGCGTCGATGCGCAGGTTGCGCTCCTCGTGGGACAGGCTCGAGTTCAAGTACGTTGCCCGCAGACCCACCTCGCTCAGGGCGTCGACCTGGTCCTTCATCAACGCGATCAGCGGCGACACGACCAGCGTCGTGCCGCCGAGGATGCGGGCTGGGATCTGGAAGGTGAGCGACTTGCCCGCGCCCGTGGGCATCACCCCGATCGCGTCACGGCCGGCGAGCACGGCGTCGATCAGCTCTCGCTGCCCAGGCCGAAAGTCGCGGTAGCCGAAGACGGCAGCGAGCACCTCGTCCGGCGTGGGCGCCGGGGCGGACTGCGCGAGCTCCTTCAGCGAGGCCAACAGCTCCGCGTCGAACCACGAGGGAGATACGCGCCAGGTGCGCCTCAAGCGATCGAGCTCGGCCCGTCGCGAGAGGCGCCCATCCAAGCTGTCGTCGCTGCGTTGCTCGAGCAAGCGGCCTACGGCCTGGCGGATCGCGAGCTGTTCGGGGGAGGGTTGGGTCAACCGCCGCTCGGAGCTTCGCTCGTGATCTGAAGGATGGGGTTGGTGAACTCGGTGATCTCGAACGTGGCGAAGCCTTCCTCGGTCTTCTTGGGGGCGACCACCTTCCACACGAGGGTGTCCTTGCCCTTGTCATCTTTCTTCATCTCACCGATCGCGAGGTTCGGCGTGGCCACCTTGGCGGTCGGCAAGCGCAGCTCGAAGGCGGGGCCTTTGCTGGTGACGGGTCGCGAGTCCTCCGCAGGTGGGACCTGAGCGTTCAAGCGGTAGACCGAGCCCGCCCCCCCTTTGGCCTTCTTGGGCGCCTTCTTGTCCAGCATGAAGGTGATCAGCAGCCCTTCGCCCAACGCGTACTCCGGGATGCGCATCCACGCGCCCTCGGCCTTGAGCACCAGCTTGGCCGCAGGTGTCGCGCCGAACGTCTCCGTGATCTTGTCGGTCTTCTCGAACATCAGCGGAGGCCTGCCGCTCGGTGGCGGCAACGTGGACGCGGGCGGCGCGTCGACCGTGGCGCTCGCCGTCGCGCTGGCGACCGGCTCGCTCGTGGGCTCTGCCGTGGCGGTGGGCTCGGGCACGGCGGTCGCCTCGGCCGTCGGCTCGGTCTGCGTGGGAGTGGATGACGCGCAGGCGCCAGCAACAGCGGCCGCGACGACGAACATCGCGGCGAGAGGGTAGCGTTTGGTCATGGCGTGGGCTCCAGTCGAGGGGCGAGGCGACCGGCTCCGGGCCGGTTGACCCCGCGCGGGTGTTCCTAGACCTGACGTCCGGTGGCTTCAAGCCAGCTCACCGGCATTGCTTCGGTCGGCGGGCGCTGCGATACCACCGGCCCATGCGTCCCGCTCACTCTGCCCTGTTGGCCACGCTGTTGGGCTCGATCCTCGCCGCGAGCTGCTCGCCGCCACCACCCAAGCCGACGGAGCCCACCGCCCCGCCAGCAGACACGGTCGAGCCAACAGGACCGGATCTGTCACCGGTCCCGGTGCCGAGCGGCGTGGTGGCCAAGCTGCGCGCCAAGGATCTCGGCGCCACGCTGCGCGTGGGCGGCACGATGATCGGCGCGCCGAGCGGTGCCGACAACGCCGCGACGCTCATCCTCTCGGAGCTGATCGCTGGCAAGCGCGGCCTGCGGCTCGACGTGAGCGGCGGCGAGCTCGCGGCCCAAGTGGCGCTCGACGCGCCGGTCGATGTGGTGGTGGCGCTCGATCCCGAGCGATCCGGGGTGCACTTTGCCTTCGCGTTGGGCCTGAAGTCGCTCGACGCGGCACGGACGGCAGCGGGCAGCAGCCTGGTCGAGGCAGGGCCCGGCGTGTGGGCCATCGGCGGCGAGAAGGCGCGCGCCTCGTGCGCGATCATGCAAGCCGCCGGGGCAGTGCCCGGAAGGCTCGTGTGTGGCGGGCGCGACGCAGATCTGTCGGCGTTGGGCCCGTACCTGGCGCGCACCGCACCCACCGAAGCACCCGCAGCCCAAGATCTGGTGCTCGACATCGACGTCGCGGCCGTGAACGCGCGCTTCGGCGACGAGCTGAAGAAGGTGCTCCCGGCCGTCCCCAACATCGCCAAGCGCCGGTACGGCATCGGCAACGAGACATATGACAAGGGATTCGAGGGCGGCGCACGTTTCCTCTCGGAGGAGCTCGGTCTGTTGCTGGCGGACGTGAAGGGCGTGCACGTCGACGCCGGCCTGAGTGAGACCACGGGCATCGATCTCAAGCTTCGCGTCGACTTCGCGAGCGCCACGAAGTCGTGGCTGGCCAAGAGCTTGCTCGCCACACCTTCGCTCTCGGTGCCTCAGCTCCTGTGGGACGGGCCGGGCGACTCCGACAGCGCCTGGTTCGGCAGCAGCGGTGACCCAAGCGGCTACGGCGAGCTGGTCAAGGCCGCCAAGGCGCTCATCGTCGGAGCTCTCGAAAAGGACAAAGTCGGGACCGACGCCGAGCGCAAGAAGCTGGCGGCGCTGCTCGACCTTCCGATCGTGAAGGGCACGACCGTGGTGGCCTACGGCGGAACCCAGCGGCTCACCCCCGCGCCCAAGCCCAAGAGCAGCAAGGAGAAGTGGCAGTCTGCCTTCGATCAGCTCACCGGCTGGTACATCTTCGGCGTGGGGCAAAAGTCCGAGCCGTGGGCCAAGTGGCTCAAGGACGGCGTCGCGGCGTTCAACCAGCCAGGCATCCAGAAGAGCGTGAAGGCCGTGCTGGGCGGGACCGAGACGCTCGCGCTCAAGTCGGTCGCCGCACCGAAGCAGCTGGGCAAGGGCTCATTCGCGGTGGAGCTCGCCTTCTCGAGCAAGCTCGACAAGACCGAAGGCACCCTCCACCTGTTGCTGCTCCCCGACGGCGAGAGCACATGGATCGGCATCGGCTTCGATCGCGACGAGCTGGTGGAGAGGCTCACACGCGCCAAGGACGGCAAGGCGTCACTGAAGGATCGCGCGGACCTCTCGCCGCTGCGCCAAGGGGCGGTCTCGAGCGCGGGCTTCATGACGCTGCGGTCCTTCCGGTCCTCGGCGTTCTCGCTGCTATTGATGCGCAAGCCGGAGCAAGCTCAGGCGCCCGAGGACGCCATGCTGGCCAGCCTGGCAGAGGCCGACAAGCTGTTCGACGGCTTGCCCGGGAAGGGACGCGCGCCTTCGTACATGCGCGCATCGGGCACAGCCACTTCGGTGAGCATCGATCTCACGCTGGGCAAGGCCGTGTTCGACGACGTGCGCGCGCTGGTGAAGTCGTTCCAACGCTAGGGTGCGGCGGACTAGGGCGTGGGGGTGACCACCATCGTGTAGTTGCCTTCGTCGCCGTTGAAGCCGTCGATCCAGACGTAGCGGATGTCATTGGTCATGAACGTCAGGTCGATCGACTCGCCGCCGGTGGGGCTGGGCGAGTCGTTGCACGTGATCTCGTTGCTCCCACAATCGAAGCGCGCGTAGAGGATCGAGTCGAAATCGGTCTGCGCCGAAGGCAGATCGAAGCTCATGTTGGTGATGGTGTTCGTCTCGCGCTCGACGCGATAGACGACGTCGTCGGCGCCCGAGCCCGGGCCGCCGCCACCGCAGGTGCCGCCGCCCGATTGGGTCTGGCCGTTGGTGAAGCCGAGCACGGTCATCGGTGAGCCGGACCAAACCGGCAACGGGATGGGGTCGCCGCAGGTGTTGCCGGCCGACAGGTCGATCGTCAGGGAGAACTGACCCTGGGTGGCGAGGGCCGGGCTGTCGATCACCAGGAAGATCACGTCTCCGGCCGTGACGGGGAAGCTCACCACCTCGCCGCCTCCGGCCACGGTCGGCGACAGGATCGAGGTGCTGTCGGCGCACAGGATGGTGCTGGCATCGTCGGCACAGGAGGTCCGCGCGTAGAGCACGCTGTTGAAGCTGGTGCCGTTGCGGTCGAGCCACGCCGTCAGGAACCCGGTGTTGGTGACGGTGACGGCCAACGTGCGGCTCGGACCCGCGGCGCCGGCCGGGCACAGCGCGTGGCTGGTGTTGGTGGTGGTGCCGCCCCCCACGGTCGTGCCCGTGCGCGTCAGCGATCCGAAGCCGAGCGAGACCGGGATCGGGGACGCGCAGCTCGTGCCCTCCGCCTGACACGCCGCGGAGCAGCCGTCCCCGCTGATGGTGTTGCCGTCCTCGCACGTCTCGCCAGGCTCGAGGTTTCCGTCGCCGCACGTGGCCAAACAGCCCGACGGGTCGACAGCACCGCAACCGTTCGAGCAGGAGGGCTCGCCCGGCGTGGGCTGGCTGAACCCGTAGTCGACACACGAGGCGAACACCTGGGTGCCGTCGCAGGTCTCGTCCGGCTCGAGCACGTTGTTGCCACACTGCGGCTCGCAAAAGCCAAAGAACACGGAGAGGCAGTCCGCTTCACACAGCGCGCCATCCGGGTTGACGTAGCCGATGTCGGTGCAGTCGTTGCTGCCAAGGTCCGCGCCGTCGCAGGTCTCTCCCGGCTCGAGCAGCGCTCCGTCGCAGGTAGCTGCGCAACCGCTGCTGTCGAACGCGCAGCTTGCACAGGTCAACCCAGCTGGGCTCGAGTAGCCGAACGCCGTGCAGCTCACCCCGCCCAGATCGACTCCGTCGCAGTCCTCGCCGACGTCGATCGCGCCGTTGCCGCAGGTCGCGGGCGCGCCACCTGCGCCCCCGGCGCCTCCTGGGCCTTGGCCGCCCGGACCAGCCCCGCCCGGCCCAGCCCCACCCGGTCCGGGACCGTTGCCCCCGGAGGGGCTCCCACCCACCGGGCCGCCACCGTCGAGGGCACCGCCCGTGCCCAGGCCGCCTTCCCCCCCAAGGCCGCTGCCGCCATCCACGAACAGATCGTCCACGTCGGCGGTGCACGCCGTCACACCGGCCAGAACTGGCCACAACCAGCGGGGAAGCGAAGCTTGCGCCATGAGGCATGGTCGCGCCAAAGGCCCCCGGGGCTCAAGCGTTGGGTGAACGCAAAACATTCGCCGAACGAATATTGTGCACCCGGCGGAGCTCGAGCCGACCACCGGCGCGGGGCCGGGCAAGAGCGCCCAGCACGCTGAATCTGCGGGACGCAGCACGACGGGACGCTCGGGGACGCGCCAAAACGCTTCGGGCATTGCCGCGATCGAGGTTGGAACGCTGGTTGCTCAAGGGGTCGCCATGTCCAAACCCATTCCTGCGGTCCAGAAGTACATGACGACGTCCCCTCACTCCGTCGGTCTGGACCAGACCATCGCCTTCGCTCAAGCGACCATGCGCGAGCTCGCGGTCAGGCATTTGCCGGTGCTCGTCGGCGGCAAGCTCGTCGGCATGTTGACCGAACGCGACATCGCGTTGATCGAAACGCTCAAGGACGTGGACCCCAAGGTCGTGACGGTGGAAGACGCGATGTCTCGCGAGGTCTACGCGGTCTCTCCCGACGCTCCCCTGGACGTCGTAGCCAAAGAGATGGCCTCCAAAAAGTACGGCTCGGCGGTGGTCCTCTCGAACGATAAAGTCGTCGGCATCTTCACCACCGTCGATCTAGCCAACGCGCTCTACGAGCTCCTCCACGGCCGCCTCATCAAATAGGAGAACGTCATGACCCACCCGCTGATCCTGACCGCCATCGACATGAGACCGGGCAGCTTCGTCGTCATCGATGAAGCGCTGCGAATCGCGCTCGAACGCGGCGCCAAGGAGCTGCACGTGCTCTCGGTCGCGGAGCCCGCGGTCGCGGTGGGCGTCGACATGTCGGCGGCCCCCTACGCCGAGCTGTTCCGCGTAGATACCAAGGCGATGGCGAGCTACGTGCGTGAGCGCGCAGACGCGCTCAAGCAGCAGCGGCCTGACGCGGTGTTCCCCACGATCGAGGTGCACGGCTCGGTGGGTCGACCTGCCGACGAAATCGTCTGGCTCGCTGCCCACCTGGACGCGGACGCCATCGTCGTGGGGACGCACAACCAGAAGGGGATTACCCGCTTCCTGTTGGGCTCCGTGGCAGAGAAGGTCGTGCGCCTCGCCGGCTGCGAGGTGGTCGTCGTGCGGCCCAAGAACCACAAAGCGGAGTGGCGCGTGCCGGAAATCGAGCCGCTCTGCCCGGATTGCGCAGAGGCCCGCAAGGCTTCGGCCGGCTCCAAGCTGTGGTGCGCCAGGCACTCCGAGCACCACGTCCGCGCCCACGTGTACTCGTCGGCGAGCAGTGCGGGCGAGTCCCCTCACGCCTGGAGCTCGAGCACCGGGACCTGAGCGATGGCGGTGGAACCATTCTACGAGGAGCTGAAGCGCTACGTGGGCTTCAGCTCCGAGGACGCGTCGTTGCTCGCTCGCGCGCGGGTGCTGGTCGAGCACCGCTTCGGCGAGATCGCGGGCCTGTTCTACGAACGCATCCGCGCGCACGAGCACGCGCTGGCTGTGTTCCGCGACGAAGCGCAGATCGAGCGCCAGAAGCGCGCGCTGGTGGGCTGGTTGGCGCGCGTGTTCACCGGCCCCTACGACGCGCAGTTCTACACGGAGACGAGCAAGATCGGCCACGTCCACGTCGCCGTCGGCTTGCCCCAGCGCTACATGCTGACGGGTATGACCGTGATCCGGGGCGCGCTGATCGACGCGCTGACGGACGCGGGCGTCGACGAGCGCTCCCCGATGACGAGGGCGGTGCACGTCGTGCTCGACCTCGAGCTGGCGGTGATGCTCGAGAGCTACTTCTCGGCGTTGCTCCGGCGTGCCCAAGAGGCCGAGCGCGCCGAGGCGCTGCGGCGGGCAGAGCGACTGACCTCGGTCGGCATCCTCGCCGCGGGGCTGGCGCACGAGATCCGCAACCCGCTGAACGGGGCTCAGCTCCACCTCACCTTCCTGGAGCGTGGGCTGCAGAACGGCGCCCAGAACAAGGACGAGCTCAAGGAGGCCGTCGGCGTGGTGAAGGGCGAGATCCAGCGGTTGTCCAATCTGGTCACCGAGTTCCTGGACTTCGCCCGCCCGCGTCCGCTCGATGCTCGCTGCGCCGACGTCCGTGACGTGTGCGAGCGCGGCGTCAACCTGGTGGCTGGCGAGGCGCAGCAGGCGGGCGTGGAGCTGTCGTACCAAAAATCGCGCTCACCATTGCTGGCCGACCTGGACGTGGACAAGTTCACGCAGGTGCTGCTGAACCTGCTGCGCAACGCGATCGAGGCGATCGAGCCCGGGAAGAAGGGCCAGGTATCGGTTCGCACGCTGAGCGCAGAGGGTAAGATCCTGGTGGAGGTGGAGGACGATGGGCCCGGCATCCCGGATCCGTCGACCCCTGTCTTCGATCCGTTCTTCACGACCAAAGACCAAGGCAGTGGCCTCGGCCTCTCGATCGCCCACCGCATCGTGACTGATCACGACGGCGCGCTGCGCTTCAGCAGCGTGCCTGGCAAGACGGTTTTCACCATTGCTCTACCCAAGGCCGCCGGGACCGCCACGGTCGCGGCTTCGCAGAGATGAAGGTGTGACGTGAACAAGATCCTGGTGGTCGACGACGAGCCGAGCGCTCGCTCAGGGCTGGAGAAGCTCCTGCGACAGGAGGGCTACTCGGTGCTCACCGCGCCGGACGGTCCCACCGCGCTCGGGCTGCTCGAGGACGAGGCTCCGAGCTTGGTGATCACCGATCTCCGCATGCCCGGGATGGACGGGGTCGAGCTCGTGGAGAAGATCGTCGCGCGCACCACCGACCTGCCGGTGATCGTGGTCACCGCCTACGGCGAGCTCAGCGCGGCCGTGAAGGCGATGCGCGCCGGCGCACAAGACTTCCTGACCAAGCCGATCGACTTCGATGTGCTCCGCTTCGCGATCGATCGCGCGCTCTCGCGCTCCGAGCTGGTCGCAGAGGCCGAGGTGCTGCGGCGTCAGGTGCGCGAGGAGGGCGGCGTCGGCCTGGGCGGCCTGGTGGGTGCGAGCCCCGCCATGCAGCGCGTGTACCGCACGGCCAAGCAGGTCGCACCGGCGCGCGCGACGGTGCTGATCACCGGTGAAAGCGGCACGGGCAAGGGCGAGCTGGCGCGCGCGATCCACGACATGAGCCCTCGCCACGCCAAGCCATTCGTGGCGCTGCACTGCTCCTCGCTCTCCGAGTCCTTGCTCGAGAGCGAGCTGTTCGGTCACGAGAAGGGCTCGTTCACGGGGGCCGATCGGCGGCGCATCGGACGCATCGAGGCGGCCGAGGGCGGTACGTTGTTCTTGGACGAGATCGGCGAGATCCCTGCGGCCACCCAAGTGAAGCTGCTGCGGGTGCTGCAAGAGCGCACGATCGAGCGTGTGGGCAGCAGCGAGACGGTGCGGGTCGACGTGCGTCTGATCGCCGCCACGCACAGAGACCTCGTGGCCGAGGTCGAGGCGGGGCGCTTCCGCGAGGATCTGTTCTACCGCCTGAAGGTCGTGCACTTGGAGATGCCGCCGCTGCGCTTGCGAGACGGTGACATTCTGCTCCTGGCCAACCACTTTTTGCGCAAGTTCGCCCGCGAGAACAACAAGGAGGTCTCGGCGTTCTCGGAGGCGGCGCGCGCCAAGCTGCTCTCGCACCGCTGGCCTGGCAACGTGCGCGAGCTCGAGAACGCCCTCGAGCGGGCGGTGGTCTTGTCCGAAGGCAAGACCATCGAGGAGACGGACCTCCCAAGCGAGATCGCGCCAGTCGCCAAAGGCGCAGTGCGCATCCCAGGCAGCACCATGGCGGAGATTGAACGCTACGCGATCCTGACGTCACTGGAAGCCTGCAACGGCTCCACCACCAAGGCCGCCGAGCTCTTGGGCATCAGCGTGCGCACCATCCAGTACCGGTTGCACGAGTACGGCGTGGCCAACCGCAACAAGGCCAGCAAGACCAGCGAGAGCTCCTGATCCGCTGCTCCGCCAGCGCGGCTACTCGAAAGCTACCTCGACCTCATCCTCTGCGCTGGCCTCGAGCCGGACGGGGATGGCCTTGAACAGCGCCGTGAGATCGTCGGCCCAGCGGGCGTTGTCCTTGGGCTTGCCGAGCTCTCGCGCCATGCTGGCGAGCTCCTCTGCCCGCGCGTCGTCGATCTCCAGAAGCTCTTGGATCTGACGAAGCAAATCCTGCTCCTTGGGATCGACATCCTTGTCTACGCCCGACAGCCAAGTGGCCGCCACGTAGGCGAACGAGCGATCCTTCGGGCCCAGGTTCGCGACCAGAACCTGGCTCAACGGGATCGGCGACTCGAGCATCTTGTCGAGACGGTCGCGCAGCTCCTTGTTGAGGTTGAGCACCGACGCGGCGCTGCGGATGCTGGCCTTCTCGGGATCCTCGAGCTTGTCGTCGGCCCACGCCATGACGATCAGGATGGCCAGAATTTCGGTGCAAGCTTCGACGCGAATCGTGAGGCGCGGCATGGCGGGCAGACTACATCATCTCTCGGGCTTGGTGAGCGCTCGCCGAAGCCGCCGTGCCAGCCACGAAGTCCGAGAGGCGTTCGAGCACGCGCCGATCGAACAAGATCGCCAGGTGGCCGGGCCCCTCGACGACGAAGTCCGTTCCTCCTCGCTCCGCCAGCGAAGACATCTGCTGCGGGTAGACCACGTTGTCGTGCGTCGAGGCGATGCTGAGCACCGGCACCGGGAGCGTTCGTGCCAGCGAGCCCACGAGCTCGCTGCCCTTGCGCAGGTCGCGGCTGGGCGCGCCGATCACCGGACCTCGGTACAGGATGCCTGCGTGCGGCGAGGCGATCGTAGCGCAGCGACTCACGCGCGCGTCGCCTCCACGAAACAGCAGGTAGTGAAGCGCCACCAGGCCGCCCATCGAGTGGCACACCAAGATCACCTTGGGTTGCCCGGTCCGCGCGCACACCCGTTCGACGAACGCGGCCAGCCGCTTCGAGTTGTGGCGAACGCTGCGGTACCAGGGGTAGTTGAAGCCCCACACCGGCCCGAGCCCGCGTTGCCCAAGGCGGCGCGCGACCGCGAGGAAGTCCACGCGGTTCTGCATGTAGCCATGCACCACGACGACCGGCGTGCCCTGCCCTCTCGCGAGCCTCTCTCCAAGCCCATAAAAGCAGAGCAGCAGGGGCTGGGTCAGGAGCGCCCAGCCCGCCTCGCGCACCATCTCGCGGAGCGCTTGGCCCGAACCACGCCGCGAGGTGTGCGCTCGCATGAGCGTGTACGAGGCGAGCACGTACGCCACGGTACCAAGCAGGAACGCTGCCACGATCGCGCAAGTGAGCCAGCCGAGGAGCATGAGCGCAGACACGAGGAGCTGCATCCGCACCTCGCCGCCCAGCGCTGTCAAGTCTCGGCGCCGAGCCGCTCACTCAAAATGGGCTAGGCTTGCGCAGGATGTCAGCGTCCGGGTCCGGAGACGAAGAGGTCGAGCAGGCGCAGGGCCGGGTAGGGACGTCGCTGCGCAACAAGTGGCGTCTCGACGCGCTGCTCGGCGTCGGGGGGATGGCCGCCGTGTACGCCGCGACGCACAAGCTCGGTCGCAGGGACGCGATCAAGATCTTGCACCCGCAAATCGCGGTTTCGAAAGAGCTGCGCGCGCGCTTCGAGCAAGAAGCGCACGCCATCAGCCGCCTGCGACACCCCGGCACGGTTCAGGTGTTGGACATCGACGTGACCGACGAGGGCGCGCCGTTCATGGTGATGGAGCTGCTCGACGGGGAGTCGCTCGGCCAGCGGGCATACCGCTTGGGTGGCATCTCGGAGAGAGAGCTGCTGGGCTACATGTCGGCGCTGCTCGAGGTGCTCGCCGCCGCGCACGCCCAAGGCATCGTGCACCGCGACATCAAGCCGGACAATCTGTTCATTTGCCACGACGGCACGCTCAAGGTGCTCGACTTCGGCATCGCCCGCATGAAAGAGGGCGGCCCGGGCGGCGTGCGAACGCGGACTGGGGCGATGTTGGGCACCACCAGCTACATGGCGCCCGAGCAGATCCACGCCAAGGCGATCGATGGCCGCGCGGACGTGTTCGGCGTGGGCGCCACCATGTTCCGCATCCTGGCCAAACGGCGTGTGCACGAGGCAGACACGGACGCCGAGCTCTTGATGAAGATGGGCTCGACGCCAGCCCCGCCCATCCGCAGCGTCGCGCCGGAGATCAGCATCGATGTCGCTCGCATCGTCGATCGAGCGCTCGTCTTCGATCGCGACCGCCGCTATCCGGACGCGCTCACCATGCAGCGCGACGTCGCTGCGGTGCTCGCGGGCAGCGCCCCGCCCTTCGCGACGCAGGCCGGGATCAGCGCGGAGGCGGCCACGCATGCGGGCAGCGCCGGCGGCGCGGCGGCAGCGGGCGCAGCGGTCGTTCTTCCGGCGATGGCCGCTGGCGCCCCGCCTGGCATGACCATGTCGGCCCCCACCTCTTCGCTCGAACCAACCGGCGTGGGGCCCACCGCACCGGGACTCGACGATGCCGCGCCGCGATCCCACGCCGCGCCGAGCAGCGCGTCGCACGTCGCGCCCGCCAGCGCGGGACCGCCGCATGGTGCGTCCGTGTCAGGGCACGAGAGCTTCGCGGCGAGCACCCACCACGGCACCGTCGCGGCTTGGGGCGGAGGGGCCGTTGCCTCTGCAGACAGGCGCAAGACGCCGGTGGCCACGCTGGTCGGAGTGGGCGCCGTGATGCTGGCGCTCGGCGGCGGAATCACCACTTGGGTGTTGCTGTCCCGCGACGACGCCGGCTCGAAGAAGCGCTCTTCGGCCAGCGACGACGAGAGCGACGAGAGCGATGAGACGGAGCGGGCCTCGCCGAGCGCCACGGCCACAGCCACGGCCACGACAAGTGCGACCACACCGAGCAGTCAACCAAGCACAGCATCTGGGCCGGGCCCCGGCTGGCGACCGCGCCCTGGGCTGTTCTCGTCGACGTCGCCCAAACCGGAGGTCCGACCGACGAGCACGAGCAGCACCAGCGCCGGCAAGCCTCGGCCGAGCAAGGGGAGCAGCAGTGACAGCAAGATCAAGAAGGAGCGCGAGGAGAAGGAGAAGAAGGGCAAGCGTGGAGACGATGGCTGATCACGAGCGATCGTTGCCCGCGGCCGGAGCTCGGCTCGCGAACGTGCAACTCCGTCGCTGCCGAGATCGAAGTCGAACACCCCCAGATCGACGACCGAGGCCGACACCGACAACGAAGTCGACGCCGACAACGAGCATCGTGCCCGGCCTCGGCTTCGGCCGCGTCCTCGGCCTCGCCGAGAAGCGAAAGAATCTGAGGCGAGTCAGGTTGCAAGGGCAAGCGGGTCTGGGGCCCCGCGCGCAGCGCGAAGCGGAGTTGGGGTGAGAACGCGAAGCGTGTGAGGGGGCTGCATCAGCCCCGTTGCAGAATCGCTCAGGGGAGGTTGGCAAGTGCAGAACGGGAGGCTCTGCGTGGCAGAGCTGCGCGCGAAGCGCTGGAAGAAAGGCTAGTAGTCCTCGTCTCCCGCGCGCGCTCCCGCGGGGAGCTCGAGCGTGTGCTCGAGCACCGCCGCATCGCCGCCTGACAGCCATTGATAACGGGCGAGGTTGCCAAGCACCTTCTGCACATAGGTGCGCGTCTCTTCGAACGGGATGCGCGCCACGAACACGTCCGCCTCGTGCTCCTTGGCCATCTCCACCCAGCGCGAGACGGCACCAGGGCCTGCGTTGTAGCTCGCCACGGCCAGCGGCAGGCTGCCCTGGAACGTCTTCAGCATCTTTGCGATGTAGAAGCTGCCGATGGTCAGGTTCACCTCGGGCGCGCGGATCTCTTCGATCCTGTAGCTGGTGAGCTTTGCCTCTTTGGCCGCCTCTTCCGCGGTGGTGGGCATGAGCTGCATCAAACCCTCGGCGCCGACCGGTGAGCGGGCCTCGGGGTCGAACGCGCTCTCTTGCCGCATCAGCGAGTGGATCAGGCCTTTGGTGATCGAGCGCGATTGCTCGAGCTCGCTCACGCGCGCCTGGTACGGGGCGGGGTACAAACACTCCCAAGACCAGCGGTCGGCCTGTGCCGGAGCCTTCATCAGCGACTCGAAGCTGACGGCCGCGACACCGACGCGGTAGCGGCGCTTGGCCCGCGAGAGCTTGCCGTACAGCTGACACAACGCCTCGGTCTCCCGGCCGGTGTACGCCGCGCTGGTGGTGGCCTCGTTCTCCGCGAGATGCACCTCGGCGTCGGCGTCGAGCCCAAGCGAGAGCAGTTGGGCCGCCTTGGGCGGAAGCAGCGGCTCGATCGGCGGCGCGGTGCGCGCCACCGCCGGCGGCACCAGCGGAGGCAGCGTCTCGCCCATCTTGCTGAGGCGCGCGCGCGACATCTGGGCCGCCCAGGTGAGCGGCTGCTCGGTCGCCACTTGCCGGAACAGCTGTTTGGCCTCTTCGGGCTGCCCCGCTCGCAGCGCGGCCACGCCCTCGAGCTGGCGCAAGAAGCCCCACTCGATGCGCTTCGCCCTCGCCGCGAGCTTGCCCAATACGGTCTTGGCCTTGGCCGGTTGCTTGCTCGAGAGCAGGGCGACTCCGAGCGCGTACTCCGCGTCGTCTTTGCTCTGCCCATCCGGGTACTGCGCCAGGTACTCGCTGAACGAGTCGGCGGCCTCTGCGTACTTGCCGGAGTTCGAGAGCAAGAGCGACAGCTGGAAGCTCGCCCGCTCCGCCCACGGGCCCTTGCGAAAGCGCTTGATCACCTCGCGGTAGCGCTTCTCTGCCTCGCCCTCTTGCTTGCTGCGCGCGAGGGAGCGCGCCGCGTAGTAGAGCTGCTCTGCCGTGCGCCCGCTCTCGACCTTGGTCGCAGCCAAGAATGCCTCGGCCGCCTTCTTGTAGTGCCGGGCCTTGAACAGCGCCTCGGCGCGCCGGTGCGAGAGCTCACCCTTGGAGAAGGAGCCACCCCAGCGTTCGACCACGTCGACCGCCTCCTTCCCGGCGCCGGCCTCGAGCAGCGCGTCGATCACCTCGCGCTTCTCTTTGTCGGCGAGCTTGATCTTGTGCGTATCGATCGCCTTCCGTGCGCTCTTGCCCTCGCCGCTCGCGGGGAAGCGCGTGGCGAGCCATTTCAAGTCGGGCGTGGCCTCGGCGACTTTGTTCTGGTCGAGCAACACCGTCATGCGCACGCCGTGAGCCCCTCGCTCGTCGGCCGGACGCTTCAGTCGCTGCGCCTCCTTCAACGCACGGTCGGCGATCGCCAGGGCGCGCTTCGAGTCTCCGGCTTTGTGCGCCGCCTTCGCGGCTCGCACCAAGTCACGCGGACGACCCGACTTCTCGTAGAAGACGATCGCGTCGGCGTAGGGGCCCACCTCGAGCGCGGCTTCTGCTCTGAGCGACGCGATCTCGTCCGCAAACATGGGCAAGTTGAGCGCGTCGAGCAGAGAAAGCACCGACTTGTGGTCACCCACCTCTTGCGCGACACGAGCGCGAAGAAAGCGCATCTCCGGCTTCTGCTTCTCGGCGTCCGGCAGCTCTTCGAGCAGGCGCTTGGCTTCGTGATACCGCTCCAGCCGGACCGCGGCGCGCCAGGGTGGATCGGACGGAGCAGGCGTCGCCACGACCACGGACGCCGACGGGGAGCCCGAGCCCTCGCTCGTGGTGACCGTGGTCGACAGGGTCGGGGGCGCGCCCACGCCGCGCACGTCGCTGCAGGCGAGCAGCGAGCACAGCGCGGTCAGCGGAAGAGCGCCGTGCAATCGGCGCGTTGAGTGAGTGTGCTTGGCGCGGGACTGTCTGGGATGCATGCTCCCCCGAACGATGAATGTGAGGCCGTCGATGAGCCGTAGCAAAACCGAACCCTGCCAGCAAATCGGCAGCCGCGTCCGCGGGCGGAGCCCAGGAACAACGATCCGCGGCGCGCTCCTATTCTTGCTCGCGTGCAGCTCTGTCGGCTGCGTCAAGAAGGAGCTCTACACGCAGGCGCTGTCGGACCTCTCGTTCGAGCGCAATCGCACGGTCGATCTGACGCAGCGTCTGGGCCAGGCCAACGCCGAGATCGCCAGGTTGGGCGGCGAGCTCGTGGCCCGCGACCGCAAGCTCCAAGAGATGGAGGTGGCGCAAGCTGACTTGGTCCGCAAGCTGGACGAGGTCGCCGTGTTGAACGTGGCCTTGCAGGATCGGCTGAAGAAGGCCGGCCAGAGCCTGGATCAGCTCTCCACCGAGAAGGGCAGCCTGCAGGGCGCGCTGGCGGAGACCCGGAAGCAGCTCGATGATCTCCGCAAACAGCAGGCCGCCGCGGAGGCTCGGTTGGCGCAGTTTCAGGACCTCATCCAGAAATTTCGCAAGCTCGCCGAGGCGGGCAAGCTCAAGGTCGTGTTGCGCCAAGGGCGCATGTTGATCGAGCTGCCGACGGACGTGCTGTTCGACTCTGGCAAGTCCGAGCTGCGCAAGGAGGGCCGCGAGACGCTGTCCGAGGTCGGCAAGATCCTGGCGACCATGCCGGACCGCCGCTTCCAGGTGGCTGGCCACACCGACAACGTGAAGATCTCTACCGCGCGTTTTCCCTCGAACTGGGAGCTGTCGACGGCGCGTGGCGTGGAGGTGTTGCGCGTTCTGCTCGACGCCAAGGTCAAGCCGGAGAACCTGTCGGCCGCGGGTTACGGCGAGTTCGATCCCGTCGCCGGAAACGACACTCCAGACAACAAGCAGAAGAACCGGCGCATCGAGATCACGCTGGTGCCCAACCTCGAAGAGTTCGTTCGCGTGCCCGAGAAGAAGTAGCTGCTCCCGCGCCGTTCGGGCTTGAAGCGGCCTTCCACTCGTTCGGAGCTCGCGGGAGAGTCTGGCTCGCTGATTCTGGCGGTTGGCGAGCTGAATGCGGGTCAGCCCTGCGGCACGGCGATCAACACGACCTCTTTGCCCTTGGCCTCGACTTTGAAGCGCACCGGCTTGCCGTGTTTCTGGGCGAGCTCTTGCTCGCTGCCCTGAAGCCGCGCCACGAAATCACCCTGGGTGATGTGGTCGGTGGGATCGCCGACTCCGCGCTTGGCCTGGATGTACTCGCCGAACACGCGGGCGTAGTAGGCATCCTCGGCCTCCGCAAAGAGCGCGGCGGCATCGGCCGCTGAAGCGCCGGACATGGCCACGCTCTCGTCCACCGCCAGCGCGTCGGTGAAGCCTCGCCCAGTCGGCGCGCGAGACGGCCGACCCTCCTCGTCGGTGTCGTCCTCCGTCACTCCGAACAGCTGATTGAGCAGTGAGTTGATGCGGAACACCAGGCCGCCGAGCTCGGCGTGCTCGATCTCCAGCCTGCGGTTGGTCTGGCCGTTCATGATCGCCAACAGGCCGTCTTCGATCTCGCTCAGGGGCCGCGACAGGTACGCATCGAGCAACACTGCGCCGCCTACCACCAACAGGATGCCCACCAGCATGGCCACCAGCGCCGGCCACAGCAGCGCGGAGCCCAAGCTCACCTCGGCGGGCTTGACCACCGCCACCACGACGGCGCGCCGTCCGTCGCCGTAGCCATCGAGCACTTTCGCGTGCCCGCTGTAGCCGTCCGGCAGACCGGAGAGCCGCTGCGTCTCGCCGCTCGTGAGCGTCTGCATCGCGGCCGTCGCGGCGGCGCCCGAGACCAACGCCTTCTCGAGCGCCTCATCCACGTTCGAGGACTTGGCCACCAGCCCCAAGCCCTGATCGCGCTTGACGGCCAGCGCCAGCGCATGGCCGCTGGTTTTGTTGCTGGCGTCGGTGAGTCGCTCGTTGGTGATCGCGCTCGCGAACACCAACCCGCCCAGCACGGCCCCGTCCGCCCCACGAATGGGCGCGTACGACGCGAGCAGCTGCTCGTCGCGAGCTTGACTCACCCACACGTCGCTCATGGGTGTTCCCGCCTTCAACGAGGCCTGCAGCGAGGGATAGACCGCCCCGAGATCGTCACCGCGACCCAGCTTGGAGCCGTTCCGCCCGAGCACCACCCCCGCAGCGTTGACGATCATGATCTGCGCCGCCTTGACCCCCTGCAGCTCAGGGGCCGTCTTGGCAGCCTCGCTGACTTTGTCGGCGGCCTCGGTGGCAGCTTCGCCTTTGGCGGCGTCGGGACGGCCGAACGGCTCGCGCAACGCCGGATCGGCGGCGCGAGTCGAGAGCCACCGCTCGGTGGCCAGCCCCTCCACCTCCAGCTGGGCCACCGCCGCGCCCACGGCGCGGTTGGGCTCGTTGGAGTCTTGCTGTGTCAGCGGCCGCAAGGCCACCGTGGAGAGCGCGTAGGCGAGCCCGCCGACGACCACCACAATCAGGGAGAAAAGGGCGATGAGTTTCAGGCGCATGTCGCAGGGTCCCCCCAGCTGAAGAGGCGACGTTATCACCCGCCCATAGAAAACAACAATGTCGGCGGGCTTGTTCTTGCGGGGTCGGCCTGCTAGGGGCCACGGCGATGGTCGAACGCTCGGACGGCGAAAGCTCCTCGGCGGGCCTGCTCTTGGTGGACGACGCCCTTTTCGACGAACATCGGGCTCGCGGCTACCACCCCGAGCGCCCGGAGCGGCTGAGCGCGGCGCGCCGAGCCGTCCAGCTGGCAGAGGGCCAGGGAGTCGAGCTGGTCCGACTCGCTCCTCGGGACGCCACACCGGAGGAGCTCGGGCGCGTCCACTCGAGCGCCTACATCGAAGAGCTCGACACCCAGCAGGGGCTCTTTGGTGCGCTGGACGACGACACGTTCCTCGGCCCGCGCTCGGTGGCCGCGGCCTACCGCGCGGCTGGCGGAGCCTTGGCGTTGACCGACGCCCTTCTGGCCGAGCAGGGCCCGAGGGTGGGGTTGGCGCTGGTCAGACCGCCTGGGCACCACGCACGGCCGAGCCGAGGGATGGGCTTCTGCCTGCTCAACAACGTGGCGCTGGCGGCGGCGCACGCGAGAGCTCGCGGGGTGGGCAAGGTCGCCATCGTGGACTGGGACGTGCACCACGGCAACGGTACGCAGGAGGCGTTCTTCGCCGACCCGAGCGTGCTGTTCGTGTCACTGCATCAGTACCCCTTCTACCCCGGCACGGGCGCCGCGACCGAGGTCGGCCAGGGCGAGGGGACGGGATTCAACGTCAACCTGCCGCTCTCCTCGAACGCTACGGACGCGACGTACCAGGCCGCGTTCGAGCGCGTGGTGCTGCCCGTCGTCGAGCAGTTCGCCCCAGAGCTCTTGTTGGTCTCGGCTGGTTTCGACGCCCACGCTCGCGACCCGCTCGCGGGCATGGCTGTCACCGCCCATGGCTTCGAGCTCATGGCGCGTGGCCTCGCCAAGCTCGCGACCGCCAGCGCGGCTGGGCGAATCGGCCTGTTCCTCGAAGGCGGGTACGACCTGGAAGGCCTCGAGTCCAGCCTCGCAAGCACGCTCAGCGCGATCTGTGGCGACGCAGCCCCCCCCGACGCGCCCCCCGGCGCACCCGTGTCGTCGCGACACGGGCTGGAGATCGAGCGCGCCCGTCACACGCTTTCAGCCCACTGGAAGTTGTAGGCCACTCGCGACCTCGAGCCAGAGCGTGGAGCTTGCAGCTGGCAGCGGGCCGAGTATGCTGCCTCGCCGCAACGTCTGGTGGGTATAGCTCAGTAGGTAGAGCACTGGATTGTGGTTCCGGTTGTCGCGGGTTCGAGCCCCGTTACTCACCCCCCTTCACTCCGACACGTTCCTGGTGAGCGCGTCGACGGGAAGCCAGTCGAAGAGCAAGATTCAACTGGCTTGCCCGCTGAACCGGAGCGCAAGATTCTCTGGTGCCTCGCGAGAAGCAGCACCAACGGCACGCCGGCGCGGGAGGATTCGTGGCGCCACCGGGCAGCGCGCTGGTGGAGCTGCTGGGCCGCGGAGCATGCTTTGCCGTGTCGCTCGTGCAGCTCGGCGGCGAGCTCCTGATCGCCAAGCGCCCCGTTCATCTCACCGAGGTCCACCCTTTCCCGCCGATTCAGCGCGAGCGGGAGGCGCTCGCCGCACTCGACCATCCGGGTATCCCCAAGCTCGTCGCAGCGGGGACGGACTCCTTCGGCTCTTACGTCGTCGAGCAGCGCATGCTGGGTCGGCCCATCCATCTCGCGGCTGCCGAGCTCGACCTCGGTGCCCGCACCGCGCTGGTCCAGCGGGCCGTGCAGCTGGTGGCGCACGTCCACGAAGCGGAGGACGCACGCGGCAAGCTCGGCATCGTGCACGGAGACCTGGGCCCGCAGGCCTTCCTCGCGGACGAGCGCGGCCAGGTGTCGCTGATCGACTTCAGCGCCGCCGGCCTCGGGCCTGAGCGCCCAGCCATCGGACGCGGCACGCTGCCGTTCGCAGCCCCGGAGCTGTGTCGCGGGGAGAGTCCACCGACACACACCACGGATCGCTACGCCGTGGCGCTGCTCGTCGTGCAGGTGCTGTGTGGGGAGCGCTTGTGCCCGCCACTGCCGGAGCCGGCGCTGTTGGTCTCGCTGGGCGAGCGCGGCCACGACCTCGCCGCGCTCGCCCGCGCGCACGAGATTCCGACGGTCGTTCGCGCCGAGCTGGAACGCCTCTTGGCGTTCGACCCGTCGCGCCGCAGCACCTCGTTGACGCCGTTGCTCGCGGCGTTAGAGGCCGCTCGACAAGAAGGGAGCGGCGGCGTAAGCAGCGGACCATGAAGGCAGGAAACAGCTTGGCTGGGCTCTCGATCGACACGCTCGCGGTCCACGCCGGCCAGCCCCCCGATCCCGTCAGCGGTGCCGTGATGGTGCCGATCGTGCTGTCGACCACCTTCGCCCAATCCGCGCCCGGGCAACACCAAGGCTTCGAGTACGGCCGAAGCGGCAACCCGACGCGCAACGCCCTGGAGGCTTGCATCGCCTCGCTCGAGGGTGGGGACCACGGCTTCGCCTTCGCGAGCGGCCTGGGAGCATCGACCACCGTGCTCTCGTCGCTCGCGCCAGGCGACCACGTGCTCTCCGGCGACGACGTCTACGGCGGCACCTTCCGCCTGATGGACAAGGTGATGCGCCCGCTCGGCATCGACTCGTCACGTGTCGACATGGTCGACCTCGACGCGGTGGCGCGCGCGATGCGGCCCCGCACCAAGCTGGTGTGGCTCGAGACGCCCACCAACCCGATGCTCAAGATCTTCGACATCGCCGCGATTTGTGAGATCGCGCGCCGGCACGGGGCGCACGTGATCGTCGACAACACCTTCGCCACGCCCGTGCTGCAGCGCCCGCTCGAGCTCGGTGCCACCGCCGTGCTCCACTCCGCCACCAAGTACCTGAACGGCCACTCCGACGTGATCGGCGGGGCGATCGTCACCAGCCACCCCGAGCTGGCTGAACGCCTGCGGTTCCTGCAGAACGCCATGGGCGCCGTGCCCAGCCCGTTCGACTGCTACCTCGTGTTGCGCGGCCTCAAGACACTGGGGGTGCGCGTGCGGCAGGCCACCAGCTCCGCGCGGCAGATCGCGGCCAAGCTGGCTGCACATGCCGCCGTGGAGCGGGTGATCTACCCGGGCCTCCCCGATCACCCGGGGCACGCGCTCGCCACCCGTCAAATGAAGGATTTTGGCGCGATGATCAGCTTCATCGTCAAGGGTGGCTTGCCAGCGTCACGAGCGTTCCTCTCGCATCTGTCGATCTTTTCGTGCGCCGAGAGCTTGGGCGGAGTCGAGTCGTTGGCCGAGCATCCGGCCATCATGACGCACGCCAGCGTGCCAGCCGAGCAGAGAGCCGCCCTCGGCATCGACGATGGTCTGGTTCGGCTGTCGATCGGGGTGGAGAGCGCCGACGACCTGTGGGCCGATCTCGAGGCCGCCTTGCGCGCCACCCCACGCTGACACCTTCCGCCGCTCAATTGCCGCCCACCCCACCTGTGCGCTAAACAAGAGGCATGGGTCGCTTGCATCTTGCTCAGGGGTGGTTCGCCGTTGGCTCGCTCGCCGTGTGCGGGCTTTGGGGTTGCGAAGACCCGCCCGCGCCGACGCCGGCCGGGGCGTTTGCGCTCCAGCTTGGCGACTCGGGCGTCACCTGCAACCTCGCCACCCACAACGCCGAGATGGGCGTGGTGGGCCAGACGGGCGAGCCAGACTTGATTTCGGACGGGGCCAACGGAGCGCAGGTCGAGTGCACGGTCGAGCCCAGCGGGAGCGCATTTCGGGTGAACGTGGCGCTGGCGGACACGGCCAGCCTGCAAGTGAACATCGCCTCGATCAGCACCTCGAGCACGGTGGACGCGCCAGCCGAAGGCTCGGTCAGCTACGTCTCCACGGACACGGGCGGCGACGTGTTCGCGTCTCCGGGCACCACTCCCTGCCGCTTCTGGGTCTCACCCGACGACGGCCAGTACCTGGAGGCGGGGTCAGCTTGGCTGAGCTTCGAGTGCGACGCGGTGGACAACGAAGGTGACTCCTGCGAGATCCGCAACGGCTTCTTCACCGTGAAGAACTGCGAAGGCGCCTCCAACGAGGACAGCGAAGAGTAGGAAGCCCGCTTACGGGCTCGCCGACTTGCCGCTCGACGAAGGCGTCGCGGGAGGCGGGCCTGGCTGTGTGCTGCGTCTCGAGGAGGGTGCCTCCTCGACCTCTTCGATGCGGATGGCGAGCGCGGTGATGTTGTCTTCGCCGCCGGCTTCGTTGGCCTTGCGCACCAGCGCGGAGCACAGCTCCTCGAGCTCGGCCGCGGTGGGGGGCGCGCCCGCGGGGCGCGCCGCCATCGCCTGGTTGGCCGCGGCCAAGATGGCTTCGTCCGTCAGCATGCCCGACAAGCCGTCGGAGCACAGCAGGTAGAGATCTCCCGGCCGCGCGTCGTCGCTGGTCAGGTCCACCACCACATTGTCCTGCATGCCCAGCGCGCGCGTGATCACGTTGCGCGGAAGCTCGGCGCGCTCCGCCTCGCTCAGCTCGGGGAAGGGCTCATTCGCCAGCGAGTGGTCCTTGGTCAGCTGGCGGATCTCGTTCTCGCGGATGCGATAGGCCCGACTGTCGCCGACGTGGCCGACATACATGCGCCGCTTTCTCGTGGAGAAGTGGGCCCCAACCACGGTCGTACCCATGCCGGCGAGCGAGCGCGTCGACTGGCTTTGCTCGAAGATGCGGCGGTTCGCGATGCCGATGCTGGTGAGCAGCCGGTTCTCTTCGTCCGACAGCGTGCGGTCGAAGTGGGTCGGCCAGGTCACATCTTCCCCGGCCAACGTGCGGAAGAAGTCAGAGATGGTCGATGTGGCAAGCCGGCTTGCCACGTCCCCCGCCGAGTGACCGCCCATCCCGTCGGCGACGACGAACAAACCATGCTCATCGTCGATGGCGTAGCTGTCCTCGTTGTGCTCGCGCTGCCGCCCGACGTCGGTGATACCCGCCGCGATCGCCTTGATCGTGGTCGCCCGACCCATCAGAAAGTCACGGTCCCACTAAGCCATCCTCGTGTCAAGTTGGCCGGTCAAACCTCCATGACGTCCTTCTCTTTGGCCGCGACCACGGTGTCGACCGTCTTCACGAGCTCCGCGATGACGTCCTCGATCTTCTTGCGACCGCGATCCGCGTCGTCTCCGCTGACGTCTCCGTCCTTCTCCAGCTGATCCGCCATCTCGATGGCGTCCCGCCGGTGTTTGCGGATCGCGACCTTGCACTCCTCGCCGTTCTTGCGCAGCACTTTGACCAGATCCTTGCGACGCTCCTCGGTCAGTGCCGGGATCGGAATGCGAATCAAGTCGCCGTCCACCTGGGGGTTGAGCCCCAAGTCGCCCTCGCGGATGGCCTTGTCGATCGCCTTGACCTGCCCTTTGTCCCACGGCTTCACGGTGATCAGGCGGGGCTCGGGGACGTTGACCGTGGCCATCTGCGCGAGGGGCGTCGTGGTCCCGTAGTAGTCCACCCGGATGCCATCCAGCATCGAGGGGTGCGCGCGACCAGTACGGACCTTCACCAAGTCCCGCCGCAGCGCCTCGAGCGCCTTGTCCCCTGAAGCCTTCAGCTCTTTGACCACGTCATCCAGCATGTCTCGCCTCACCTACCCGAAGCTCCCCTTCGGGGACGCGGAGCTTAACACAGCGTTGGGCTCGGGAAGCCCGGCCGCTTCAGGCTATTCTCCGCGGAATGGACGAGCTGCCCTGGCGGGACTTCTCGCTGCTCGTGGTGGACGACGAGGAGGACAACCTCGACGCGTTTCGCTTCGCGTTCCGCAAGTCGTTCGACATCCACTACGCGTTGGGCGGCGCCGCTGCGCTCGACCTCCTCGATCGCATCGACGCGGCGGTGATCGTGAGCGACCAGCGCATGCCGAAGATGAGCGGCCTGGAGTTCTTGGAACGCGCCAAGACGCGCCGCCCGGACGCGTTCTCGGTGCTGCTGACGGCGTACGCAGAGCTGCCCGTGCTGGTCGAAGCCATCAACTCGGGCAGCGTCGACCGCTACGTTCAAAAGCCGTGGGACTCGAAGGAGCTGTCCGCGATCCTGCGGCAGGGGATCCGCGCGTTCGCCACCATTCGCGAGAACAAGAAGCTCCGCGAGCAGCTCGCTGGGTACGCGGGGTACCTGGAGCGCGAACAGCGAGACCCCCTCGACTACGGCGAGCTCTCCGGCGAGAGCCCCGCGATGCAAGAGGTGAGGCGCCAGATCGAGGAGGTGTCCGGCAGCTCGAGCCCGGTACTGATCGAGGCTGAGCCCGGCTGCGAGCAGGAGATCGTGGCCCGCGCGATCCACGTCGGGTCGGCCCGCGAAGATCGACCTTTCGTGCGTGTGACATGTGCGGCATTCCAAGGCGAGGCCTTGGAGCGAGAGCTGTTTGGCTGGCGACGTGGGGCGTTCCCGGCCGCGTTCGACGATCGCGCCGGTCGATTCGAGCTGGCCGATCGGGGCACGCTCTACCTCGATTCACCTGGCAGCCCGGAGCGCTCCCTGCAGGCGCGTTTGCTGCGCGTCCTCTCCGACGGCACGCTCGAGCGTGTCGGCAGCACCGACGCCCACCAAGTGGACGTGCGCCTGATCATGTCGTTGCCGAGCCCGTTCGACCGCGCGTGGAGCACACGCGACGTCTTGCCCGAGCTCTTGACCAAGCTCGACGTCTACTCGATCCGAGTCCCGCCGCTCTCTCAACGCAAGGAAGACGTGGTGCCGCTCGCCGAGCACTTCTTGCGCAAATACGCGCGACGGAACGCGCGCGCAGCCACGTCGTTGTCCCGAGCGGCCAAGGAGTTGCTCCTCGCGTACGACTTCCCGGGCAACACCCGTGAGCTCGAAAACGTCGTCGAACGTGCCGCCATCTTGGCGCGGGGAGACGAGGTGCTGCCCGAGCACGTCGCTTTCCAGACGCGGTCGCACGCGCTGCCGGCGCCAACGCCCGCGGCGGCCCCCTCCCCGGAGCCCGGCAAGGCGCAGGCGCTGTCGAGCAAGCTCGACGACATCGAACGGCAGGAGCTCCTGGCAGCGCTGGATCGCTGCGCGGGCAACAAGGCGGAGGTCGCTCGCTCGCTGGGGATCCAGCGAACCACCCTCTACTACCGGCTGAAGCGTCTTGGCATCGACGCCTGAGCCCACCGCGCCGTGTCCCCAGGAGCTGTTCGCCCTTCCGGTCGTGGCGCTGGCGAGACGGCTGATCGGATGCGTGCTGTGGAGCCGCTCGGAGCAGGGCTCGTTCTGTGCGGGGCGCATCGTCGAGACCGAGGCCTATCGTGGTCCACAGGACCTCGCGGCCCACAGCGCACGCGGTCGCCGCACGAAGCGGACCGAGGCGATGTTCGGACCACCTGGGCACGCTTACATGTTCATGCTCTACGGCACGAGCTGGGCGTTCAACGTCGTCGCGGGCGCCGAGGATCATCCTCATGCCGTGTTGGTTCGAGCGCTCGAGCCCTTGGTTGGGGTCGAGCTGATGGCGGCGCGCAGAGGCCTGTCACCACGACGACGCGAGCTGACGAACGGCCCCGGCAAGCTGTGTGCGGCGCTCGACCTCTCCGGCCGTCACTACGGGCAGAGCCTGCGCAGCGACTCGCTCTTCATCAGCGATGGGCCCCGCTCGCCGCTGGGCACCTCCGCGCGCATCAACATCGACTACGCCGGGCCCTGGGCCCTGAAACGCTGGCGCTTCTTCGAGCGCGGCAACCGCTACGTGTCGGTGCGGCCGCGCGAGTAGACAGGCATTTTGCCCGCATTGGCTCGATTCGGTACACTCGGACGTCATCGCGGGGAGTCGTCTCATGCGCATTTGGCCGTTCGGTCGCGACAAAGAGGAAGGACCGAAGGTCGAGTACGCCTCGAGGGTGGTCACGGCCAAGGCCCGCGATCAACGTGAGGTGCGCGCCAAGGTCACGGTCTCTTTCGCCCAAGAGCGCTCGAGCGAAGAGGCCGATGCCATCGCCGACGCGGCAGCGACCTCCTTGCGCGAGCTGTTCGCCGCCGACGACGCAGACGCGCTGATCGTCGCCGAGCAGCAGCTGGCCGAGCGGCTGGCCGACCGCCTGCGTACCGACACACGTGTGCGCGCGGTCGAGATCGTGGCGCTGCACGTCGTCGGTGGCAGCACCAGCGACGGCCCTCAGCCGAGCCGGCGGCCGCTGTCGGAGCCTCCTCTGCGCGGCTTCAGCGCCCCCAACCGATCCCTCACGCCCGCAGCCCCACGCCGTAGCTCGTCGTCTTCGTCTCAGCTCTTGGCCGTGCGCGACAGCCGCCTCATTCCCGAGGGGGCCTCCGCAGAGGCGGCCGCGCTCGCGATCGTGCCGCTGATGCGCGACGCGCTCACGCGTGTGTTGGTGGGAACCTTGCGTGCTTACGACTTGGTGTTGGTGCGCAACGTGGACGTCATCGGCGCGTCGGCGGACGACTTCGGCGAGATCGTGCCAGTCTCCAGCGCCGCACCTGGCCGCTTCGCCGACGAACGACGGCCCGAGCTGGCGCGTTGGGAAGATCATCTCGGACCGACCAAGCTCGCCCGGCTGCGCAACGAGGCAGCCGCCATCGTGTGCAACTTCCTGCACCGCGCGCTGGCGCAGGCCGGGGTCGCCTCGAGCACAGGGGTGGCGTTGCTCGAGGCCGCCGCGCAAGCTGCCTTCCCGGACGAGCGGGCCTTGGCAACCATGCCTCGCTACGTTGGTGCCCCCGACCCCACCGAGGTCATGGCACGCGAGGTGCTCGATATCGCAGGCGAGAGCCACGCACGGCTGGCGGGCCTCTCGTTGGCGCTGACGCCAGTGCTGGCGTCGCTGCGCGAGGATTTTGCCTTCACCGCGACCCAGATCAAGCTCAGCGGGATCGGCGAAGGGCGTGCTCCAGCGTGAGCACCACCTGATCTGCCTCGTCGACCGCGTTGGGAAAATGGGGCGAGAAGCGCAACACGCCATCGGGGCTCGCGCATGCCACCCCTTGCGCAGTGATCTCCCGGTAGAGGGTGACGACGTCGTGCCCCGCGGGGGGCAGCAGCGCGAGCGTCCCGCTTCGGCCGGCGGGCTCCGCAGCGCGCAGCGAGGAGTAGCCGAGCTCCACTGCCCTGCCCTCGATCGCGTCATGCACTTGCTGCACGTGCTCGAACACCGCGGTTGGGCCGAGCTCCAGGATCAGATCGAGCGCAGCCTCGAGCGCCGCAAACGCGGTCGCGCTCACATTGCCGACCTCCAAGAACGAGAGCGCGCTCTTGATCGGCTTGTCGTAGCGAAGCCTACCAGGACCCTCGAACAAGAAGTCGGTCGCGTCCTCCGCGCTGAGCCAGCCCGCGACGCGCGGCACCAAGAGCTTCGCGGCCTCCGGCTTTGCGTACAAGAAGCCTCCCCCTTCGACCCCCATCAGCCACTTGTGAGCGCCACAAGCGAGGTAGTCGATGCCCTCGCGCACGACATCGACCGGGACCATGCCGCACGCCTGCACCGCGTCTACGAACGTCAACGCGCCGGAAGCCCGACACAGCTCGGAGACGCGTGCGACGGGTAGCCTCAACCCTGTCTGAAACTGGACCGCGCTGAGCGCCACGAGCCGCACCCCCCCGCGCAGGAGCACCGTTTGGAGCTCTGACAGGAGCGCCTCGGGCTCGCGGCCGAAGCGGCGACCGTCGAGCACGACCAGCTCCAGTTGAAACAGCTCGGCCGCGCGCTGCCAGGGCGTGAAGTTGGACGGAAACTCGCCGTCGAACACCACCACGCGGTCCGCCGACTGCCACGGGAAGCACAGCGACACGTCGATGATTCCGCGCGTCGTGTTGCCGGTGAGCGCGACATCGCTCGCGGCCGCTGCTCCGATCAGCCCCGCAAGCTTGCCTCGGAGTCGTTCCCGTTGCCGCGCCCACGCCGGGTACGCGGCGGCACCACGTTTCTTGTAGTCGTCGAGCAAGGTGTTGACGGCCTTGCGCACCACGATCGACGGCGGCGAAATGCCGGCGTGGTTCATGTACACCAGCGGCTCGAGGCCTCCGAACAAGCCGCGATCCCCGAGCCTGGGCTGAAGCTCACGGGCGGGCGCGAAGAGTCGCGGGGCCTCCAGCGTCAACGAGCGTCCTCCAGCGACGGCCCCCGCGTCCCGAGCTCCACGAAGCGTGCGCCGGGGTAGGCCTTCGCGCAGGTCTCCAGCTGCCACTCGCCCTTGAACAACACGACGGGTGCGCCGTGGACGTCGAGCGCGCCGTACCCAAACAGCAGCGACTCGAGCTTGGCGAGCGGCGGCACCTCGCCCTCGACCCAGCGCGCGAGCTGAAAGCTCATGCGCTCCAAGCGGCACTCCACGCCGTACTCGGTCGAGAGTCGATTCTTCACCACGTCGAACGCGAGCTCGCCCACCGCGCCCACGATGGACTCCCCTTCCCGGCCTTCGGGCGGGCGAAACAGCTGAATGGACCCCTCCTGCGCCAGCTGCTCCAGGCCCTTCTTGAGCTGCTTGCGCTTCATGGGATCGAGCATGACGACGCGTGAAAAATGCTCGGGCGGAAACTGCGGCAACGGATCGTAGGCGAGCTCCGCCCCGTCGGTCAGCGTGTCCCCGATCAGGAAGATGCCGGGGTCGAACACACCGATGATGTCGCCCGCGTAGCCGTCGTCGACCACCGTCCGATCCTGCGCCAGGAACTGGGTCGGGTTCGTCAGCCGGATGTCGCGCCCGAGGCGCACATGACGGATCTTCATGCCGCGCTCGTACTTGCCCGAGCAGACGCGCAGGAACGCCATGCGGTCGCGGTGCGCGCGATCCATGTTCGCCTGGATCTTGAAAACGAAGGCCGTGAAGCGCTCGTCGTCGGCCGCGATCTCGCCCTTGTCCGAGTGACGTGGTGCAGGCAGCGGCATCATCTCGACGAACGCGTCCAAGAATTGCGGCAGACCAAAATTGGTCAAGGCGCTCCCGAAGAACATGGGGGTCACCTCCCCCTGCGCCAGCTTGCGATCGTCGAGCGCGTCCCCAGCCGCGTCGAGCAGCTCGATCTCGTCTTTCAACGTGCGCAACACATCGGGCTCCAGCTCTCTCTCGATCTGGGGTGTGCCGAGCTCCAGCACTCGCTCGGGCGCTCGCTCGGCGCCGTGCGCGACTTGCTCGAACAAGAACACGCGGCGCAGACCGCGATGGAACACGCCCAGGAACTTACCGCCCGACGAGAACAGCGGCCAGGTGATGGGGTAGACGCCGATGCCGAGCACGTCTTCCACCTCTCCCACGAGCTCGAACGGCTCGCGACCTGGCCGATCGAGCTTGTTCACGAAAGTGAAGATCGGCATCTTCCGCATCTTGCACACGCGGAACAGCTTCTTGGTCTGGGCTTCGACGCCTTTGGCGCAGTCGAGCAACATGACTGCCGCGTCGGTGGCCATGATCGCGCGATAAGTGTCCTCGCTGAAGTCGACGTGGCCCGGCGTGTCCACCAGGTTCAGCAAGCGCCCCCCATAAGGGAACTGAAGCACGCTCGACACGATGGAGATCCCGCGTTCGCGCTCCATCTCCATCCAGTCACTCACCGCGTGCGCCCGCGCCTTCTTGGCCTTGACCGCACCTGCGAGCTGAATCGCTCCGCCGTACAAGAGCAGCTTCTCGGTGAGCGTGGTCTTGCCCGCGTCGGGGTGCGAGATGATCGCGAACGTCTTGCGTCGCAGGGCGTGACGACGAATCTCGGGGCTCAGCATGACGCCCCCCCAAACACCAGCGGCGACCTGGAAGATCCCAGGTCGCCGTCGTCGATCTCGCTGCCTAGAGGCGCCATCGCGGGCGGACCTTAGTACAAGGCCCGCCCGTTGGCGATCCCACGCTTCAGCGACCCAACGACTCGGCGCGGTTGACGATGCGGGGGGTGATGAACACCACCAACTCGCCGCGCTGATCGGTCGATCCGCGCTTCTGGAACAAGACGCCGAGGATGGGGATGTCGCCGAGCACCGGCACCTGGGCCACCGAGCGGCTCGAGTTGCGCGTGTAGATGCCGCCAATCACGGCGGTGTGACCGTCCTGCACCAAGAGCTCGGTCTGCACCTCGCGCTTGAGGATCGTGGGGTCACCACGAGCTCCGCGGTTGCCGAAGTCAGGCTCGTCGCGGTTGATCTTCACCTCCAAGTTCACGCTGCCGTCGGCCGTGACGTGCGGCTTGACCAGCAGCTGGAGCTTGGCCTCTTGGAAGGTGGTTTGAACGCCTTGCGCGCTGACCTGCGAGAAAGGAATCAGCGTGCCTTGCGAAATTTGCGCCTGCTTGTTGTCCAGCGTCAGCACGCGAGGGCTGGAGATGATGCGCACCATGCCGCTGGTCTCCGCCGCCGACAAGCGGACGTTCAGGTTGAACAGGTTGTTCACCGAGCCGAAGGTGAAGCCCAACGCGCCACCGGTGCCGGCGCCCGTCGCCGCCGGCAAGTTGACCGCGAAGTTCGGGCTGGTCACGCTGTTTTCGGTGGGGCTCAGGCCGTCGCTCGGCGCGGCGGCGTCGTCCGCGGCGCCGAAGATGCCGACGGAGTTGGGGAAGGCCAGGCCGGTGTCCACACCCGTGCGCTGCGACAGCTCGGAACCACCGCCCCACTGGATGCCCAGCTCGCGGCTGAACCGACTCGAGGCCTCGACGATCCTCGCCTCGATCAACACCTGCGGCGTTTGGGTGTCGAGCGCGCGCACGAGCTCCTCGATTTGGTTCAGATTGCCCGATACGTCGCGCGCGATGATGACGTTCGTGCGCTGGTCGACCGCCATGGTGCCGCGCGGCGACAAGAGGTCCTTGCTCTTCGCCTGCATGTCCCCTGCTTGCGCGTACGACACCGGGATGAGTCGCGTCTCGAGCGGCGCGAGCTCGAACTCGCTCTTGCGCCGCGCCACCGCCAGCTCTCGCTCCTTGTTGAGCTCGGCCAGCGGCGCCACGCGAATCAAGTTGCCCTTGCGAACCATGCCCAATCCCTTGGCTTGAAGCACGGTCTCGAGCGCCTGGTCCCACGGAACGCCACGCATGCGGATGGTCACGCTCCCGCTGACGTTGTCGGCGGTGATGACGTTGACGCGACCGACGTCGGAGAGCAGGCGCAGCACGTCGTGGATGTCGGCGTCCTTCAGATCGAGGTCGATGCGACGCCCGGTGGCCGCGCGCGCGGCGTCGGGGTTATTTTGCACCTGGGGCAGCATCGACGGCAGCACCGCGTCCGCTTGGTCAGGCTCGGTGCTCTCGACCGATGCGATCGACGTCTCGATCGAGGGCAAGGTGTACTCGCTCTCCTTGGCGACCGTCTTGGTGCGGCGCGCCGCGCCACCATCCGCGCCCTTGCCGCTCTCGGAGTAGCCCACGGCGGCAGGCGCCTTGCCGACCACGACGATCAGTTGGTTACCCTCACGCTTGACGGTCCAAGGAGCGTCCGACTCGCGCAAGACCTCCACCACGACCGCAGGGTTGGCTCCAGCGCGCTGGAACGAGCTGACCGCACGCACCTTGCCACCGAAGGCGGCCACATCGAGCTTGCGCTCGAGCGCCTTGGGCAGATGGGCGCCCGCGATCTCCACGATGACGTTGGTCTTGGTTGCCGTCGCGGTGTGCTTGGAGTCGCGATCGAGGTCGATCACGACCCGATCACCGTCGGCTTGGTGAGCGTAGCGAACGTCCTTGACCGAGGCCCCGTCTGCCTTCGCGGTGAGGACGGCAGCGGCTTTGGGCAGGGGAGCCTTCTCCAGCGGTCCGGTCTTCTCGCCTTCGACCAGATCGATGGTGAGCCCGGAGTCGTTGATGACGATCGCGTAGCGTGCCTGCTTCTTCAGCTGCACCAGCACACGCGTCAGCGAGGGATTCTTGAAGGTCTGCGTCATCACGCCAGCCACCACGCGGTTGCCTTCGACGATCGCCGCAGGAGCACCGGCGACGGTGGCCTCTGAGATGTCGACCAGCAGTCGCGTGCCGCCGTCAGCGACGCGTGCGCTGAAGGTGGGACGCGAGCTCGTGGTCACCACGATGCGCGCTGCCCCCTCCGAGGGCTGAGACAGCGCGACGTCGGTGACCTTGAGCGAGCGGCTCTGCCCCCAGGCCGAGACGGAGAACATCGCAGTGAGAATCCACACGATGAACCCACTGAGGAAGAACTTGAGTCTCGCGCGGTTCAGCGCGGCGCTCGCTGCGACGGGCCGTCGCATGGTGGTGCTCTTCATTGCACATCGAGCCTAGTTGGGGGGGGGCCATCGGGCCCAATTTTCGGCACTGCGACCTCGCTCGAGAGGGCCGCCGCACAAACGATCTCGGCCCCACACGCGGTGCTCGCGTGGGGGCCGCTCGTCGTGAGCCAGGCCTGGCGCGTGCTCAGCTCTTGGTCTTCTTCGGGGCCGGCTTCTCTCGGTCGGTCTTCTTGGGGCTGTCGCCGTCGTCGTCGGTCGATTCGTCCGGACGCGTGCCGCGGATGCCCGTGCGAATGTCCTCGTTCAGCTCTTCCTGGGTGCGCAAGGAGAGCACGCGGGTCGTCGGGGGCGCCGCGGGATCGGGCGTCTCGCGCACGAACACCACGTCGTTCTCGCGAATTCGGTCGAGGCGCCAGTTCACGGCCACCTCGCCGGCGCCGGCACCGCCAGAACGAATCACCTCCGAGCGGCCCACGAAGTCACCCACCCGAAGCACCCACCCCAGCCCCGTGGGATCGGTGACCAGCACGCGAGAAGCGGTGCCAAGGACGATTCCGCTGATCTTCAGCTCTTCGAGCGCGAACCTGGAGACCAGCACGTCGCGCTGCACCTTGGCGACCTCCGCAGTTGCCGGCTTGGGGGCGAACGCGTCCGCAAAATTCCGAAACGGGTCGCGGTTGGTAGGCGACTCGAGGAAGTCCCGCTCGTGAATGTCTGGCGCCGGCAACGGCGGAAGATCGGTGGGCTCAGCGGTGCCCCGCTTGCCGCCGGCCGCGCCCGGCGCCTGCCCAGGTTGCCCTTGCGGTCCAGCCTGAGCCTCGGCTCCAGTCGGTGGTGGCGGCGGCGGGGGAGCGTCCTCGCCACAGCCCACGATCAGCACCATGAGCAGGCTGGTCGGGATCACCGCCTTCATCACTTCTTTCCTTTCGCCGCGTCCGCGGCTCGTTTGGCGCGGAAGGCCGTCGCCATGCACTTCACGTCGAGGATGATCTCTCCGTCGGCACCGGTCGCTTTCGGAGCCATCGTGATCTGGATGTCCTCGATGTTGATCACGCGGTCCAGCTGCCCGACGCCGTAGAAGAAGCGCCCAATCTGGTGGAAGCGCCCGCTCAAGGTGAGCGCCATGGGAACCCTCACGAAATGCTCATCGAGCACCTCGTCTTGGGGAGAGTACGACGCCAGCGTCACGCCAGAGATCGTGGCGAGCCCTTGGACTGCGGCCAAGAACGCAGGTGTCTCGGCTTCGTCCGGGAGCACCTTCTTCTGCTCTCGCTCCTGCTGTTGGCGCTTGGTCTTGTCTTCGAGGTCCTTCTGGTACTCGGCCTTGGCTTGCTCTGCCTTTTGCAGCTCGCCGCGGAGCTCTTGCTCCTTGCCCTGCGCCACGGTGATTTGACCGTCGATGTCGGCGTAGAACACGATGAAGTAGAGCGCCGCCTCGATCACCATCAGCACGGCTCCGAAGGCGAGCTTGGCAGGCAGTGAAAGACGAGCGAGGACGCTGCCGGGTGTGCGGGGTGCCATCTCAGTACCTGACCTTTACTTGCATGCCCCAGCCCACCATGGCGACGTCGTTCGCCGTCTTGGTGCCCTTGCCGCCGGACAAGATCTTCACGTCGTAGAAGTAGGATGAAGCCTTCAGCCGCAGCGCGAGCTCGGAGACGTCGGTCGAGTCACGCGCGAGCCCGGTGAGCTCCACGACGCGGCCGTCCTCCTTGAACGAAGACACCCACACTCGGCGCGAGTCCCAGCCGGGGTTGAAGGCCTGCAGGGGATTGGCCTTCAGGGTGGCCGCATAGCGATCTGGATCCACGGTCGGTCCCTTGCCGGGGGTGAGCAGTCGGGAGAGCTCCAGGAGCGCGGCGGTGGGGCCGGATCGAGCCTTCTCCAGCCGTTGAATCGCCTCGTCACGCGCCTTGAGCAGCGCGAGATCTTTCTTCACCTGCTCGTGCTGCTGCACCAGCTGGCGAATGTTGGTGATGTCGCCTTCGAGCTGCGAGTTGGAGTTGGTTTGCTTCTGCAGCTCCTTGACCTTGGTCTGATGGAACCAAATGAAGCCGCCGGCCAGGAGGACGGCGAAGGCCAACACCACCAAGATCCAGCGTTGACTGGCGGAGGGCTCGGCCGTCGCGACGCGCTCGGCGCGTTTCTTCTGGGGAAGGAGGTTGACTCGAATCACGTGCGTCGCTCCCTGTCTTTGCGCATCGCGAGCCCCAACGCCACGCACAGCTGCGCCGCTCGCATCTGGAGCAACTGCGGGTTCACATCCTTGCCTTCGACAGCGATCTTCTCGAGCGGGGGCACCAGCTCCACGCCCACCCGCGCGCGCCGGCCCACCGCGTTCATCAGCTGCGGCAGATTGGACGAGCCACCGGTGAGGAAGATGCGGTGCATCTCGGGCTCACCGCTGGTGGCGTGAAAGAAGTCCAAGCTGCGCTGGATCTCACCCGCGATGCTGTCGCACACCGTGTCGATGATGGAGGTCACTTGAGGGGCAGCTTGCGGCCCCCCGAGCGACGCTTGGCACTTGAACTCCTCTGCCTGCTCGAAGGGCACCCCAAGCTGCTTCTGGATCTGCTCGGTGATGTAGTTGCCGCCGTTGGCGATGTCGCGCGTGAAGGCGCTGACCCCCTTCGAGATGATGTTGATCGAGGCTAGGCTCGCGCCCACGTTGATGATGGCGAAGGTCTGCTCGGGCGACAGTCCGCGGTTGAACTCGAACAGGTTCTGCACGGTGAACGCGTCGATGTCGACGACGACCGGTCGAAGCCGGGCTTGCTTCGCGATCTCGGTGTAGTCGTTCACCTCCTCACGCTTCGCGGCCACCAAGAGCAGGTCCATCTGGCCGGCTTCCGGGCGGCGCCGCAGCACCTCGTAGTCGACGTGGACGTCCTTGATGTCGAACGGGATGTGCTGCTCGGCCTCCCATTGGATCTGTTCGTCGAGCTCTGCTGCCGTCATCATCGGCACCGTGATCTTGCGGATGATCACGGCTTGACCGCTGATGCTCAGCGCGATGTCACGGTCCTTGATCTTGGCGTCCTGGAACGTACGACCGAGCGCGTCCACGACCGCTTGCGAGTTGAGCACGTGGCCATCCACGATGGTCTGCCGAGGCAGCGGAGTGAACCCGAGCTTCACCAACCGCGGACCCTTTCGCGTCTCCTTGAGTTGGCAGATCTTGATCGAGCTCGTCCCGATATCGACCCCGACAAGGTTCTTACCTTCCGACATCTCTCCCTCGCTAACGCCGGTTCTTGCGGCGGTTTCGCGCTGACTTCTCAACGTGTTGGTGTGCGCAGCAGCACCGAGCGCCACGGCGACACACTCAAGCTTCACCATCGTACGCACCAGCACCCAGCGCCGGCCAAGATTCCGCTTTACTTAGCGAGTTGTTCAGCGTAGCCGAGGAATCGGCGTGCGCTCGCGCGCGCGTGGGCGCGCGAGCTTCGGAAGCGCAACGGCGGTGGGGTCGGTCGGCCGCCCCCGAGTCGTCGCGCGACCGGCACGGACGTTCGGCGGGCCGCCGACCAAGCGCTGAGGTTCGGACAGGCGGGCGGACGCCCGGACGGGACGGGCGGACCGGTGCGCGTCAGCCAAGGTCGCCGGGAGCCGGGGCCGTCGAGTCGTTCGAGGGGTGTTGTTCTCGAGCTGATGCTGACCGCAAGGGAGGGTCATCCAAGACCCCATGCGAGTCCTCAACCCATTGCAAATACGAACGAATCCACAACTTCGTTCAACGGCGCAAGAGGAATGATGTCGGGATGTGTCACACATGACCCTCCCCGGACACACGTATGCTTTGGCGCCAAACCGGCGATCATCTACTCGCCGCCGACGCTTCCCTGAAGCGGGCGGTCGAACGCGACCAAGGCGGTCGTGGCGAAAGGCCCCTGGGCCTTGTCGCCCGCGGCCTTCCACGCCGGACGTTCGGCACCCCGATCGAGAGCGACCACCACCTGGCACCCCAACCGCAACAGGCTGCTCGCGGTTGCCTCGTGGCTGTCGAACTCTGCCTGCGCGATCAGCAGCTCGCCGGCCGGCGTCACGCACAGGTCCGCGCGCTGCTGCAAAGGCCCTCGTTCACGAGCCTTGGCGACCAGCTCCCCAGCAGCCGCGGTCAGCGGGACCTCGGTGACATCGAGCTGTGGGGGCAGCTTGTCGATTTCGGCACCATGAATGACGCGAACCGCGCCCGGCCCTGCCACGATCGCGGCTTCGCGACGTGACGGCTCGTGGCCGAACGAGCCCGCGATGCGCAGCCCGCGCGGCTTCTTGCGCTTGCCCACCCCCAGACCGAAGGCCAAACGCGCCCGCCCCGCCTCCCCCTCCGTGAGCCGCTCTGGGAACTGGCCCCCCTTGCGGTGCGATCGCTCCTCTTGCCCAGCCAGCAGCCCGAAGTCGTAGCGCGTGGGGTCGAGCCGAAGCACCGAGACCTCCGCACCGAGCATGGAGATCGCGCGTTCGTGGAGCGCGGGCAAGAAGGTCGGGGTCGGTTGGCCGACCGTTGCCGGCGCGAAGCCCGCCGGCGTGAGCGGCAACGCCAGGCCATCGACCGTGCTCTCCGAAGCGATCAACAGCGATTGCTCGCTCGGCTCGGGCAGGTCGAGCTGATCGCCGACACGCATCGCCGCGATCGCCCCGTGGCCATGCACGCTGAGCACGCAGCCGGACGGCAGCAGCGACAGCAACGCGTCGGGCCGCGCGCTGCCCGACGAGATCAGCGCAAGATGCCCTCCCGCCGTCACACACAGCGCGTGCCCTCCCGCCTGCGACGTAGAGCTGCCCAACGCCACGGCGCGCGGGAACTCGGCCGGAGCCTCGCCGACCGGCCAGCTCCAAGAGCCGACGCGCAGCGCACCGCGACGAGTGGCCATGAGCGTGGGGGCTGCGGGCGCGAACGGCGAAACGAAGGCTTCGCCCTCGAGCGCACCTCCTGCTGCGGGCAGCGTGATCACGGCCACGTGACGCGTACCCGATAGCTCGCTGCGTCCGCTGGCGACGAAGCCCGTGTTGCTCGTGGGCTCGCTGCGGCCCACCACCAGCGAGAACGCGAGCTGCCTGCCGTCGAGCAGGAGCGCCTCGCTCTCCCCATGGCGCCGCAACGCCACAGCCGGCTCGCGTCCCGGCGCGAGCACGACAGCTGGTTCGTAGCCGGCCGTCGAGAATCCCGCGTCTTGGCTGGCGCCCCGCTCCACCACCGCGGGCTCGAACACTCGCCGTTCGGGCGCGGGCACCGGCCGAGCGACCCACGCGAGAGGCTCGCCCCCCACGGTGCTGGCCGCGCCGAGGTCCAGCGCAGTTGCACCGGTGTCCCACGCAGCGACCAGCTCACCGCCGCCGATTTCGAGCGCCAAGCGCGCGGCCGGCGAACGCAGATTGGCGCTGGTGAGCTCGGGATCGTCGCGCAACGAGAGCAAGGAGATGCTGCGGTAGGCGCCGTTCCAGTGCGCCGCGAACGCGGCGAAGGTGCCGCTGGCCAGGAGAGCTCGCTCGTCGGCGTCGGCCGTGTCGGTGATGCGCACCAGCGCGCGCGCGCGCAGCGAGTGTCCGAACGGCGTGACGTGAACCGTGGCGCGGAACACGTCGCGCGGCTCGTCCGCCGCGGCACGCGCGAGGAACAGAACCCTGCGTCCGCGGAACAGATCATCGAACCACCCGCGAGACGGCTCCCACACGAAGTCCGTGGGCTCCACCACGCCGCCGTGACACGCAGCCAACCGCTCCGCTACGGCGGCCTCCGTGCGTTCGGGGAGCAGCACCGAGTACGCGGCGCCCAACAGCGCCGCCAGCGCGCCTCCGAGCAGCACCCGCCCGCGCGACGCCAAGTGCTTCGCGGCCTGCCCGCGGAACGCCGCGAACGGGTCGGGTCTCGTCATCGCGAGTCGCTTGGCGCTGCGCGCAGACCGAGCAGCGCGCGAGCGCGCTCTGGCGTCGCGACTTCGCGACCGACCTGAGCCGCGAAGCTCGCTGCGCGCGCAACCAGCGGCGCGCTGCCCTCGGACAGCACCCCCTTCTCCAGGTAGATGTTGTCCTCCAGGCCCACACGCGCGTGTCCGCCGAGCGAGATGGCGAGCTCCGTCATCGGTCGTTGGTGTCGACCAACGGCGGCCACACCCCAGGTGGCGCCGCTCGGTACCTGCGAGATCAGGAACTCGAGCACATCGCGCCGAGCACCGATGCCCCCTGGCACCCCCAGCACGAACTGAAAGTGCAGCGGATCTCCGAGCAGCCCCTCGGCACGCAGCGCGAGTGCCTCGTCGATGTGGCCGACCTCGTAACACTCGAGCTCTGGCACGCTCCCCGCAGCGCGGATGCGCTTGGCAAGGTCGCGAATCTCCGGCCGCGAGTTCTGGAACACGTCGTCGCCGAAGTTGATCGTGCCGCAGTTGAGCGTGGCCATCTCCGGCCTGCAGGCGAGCGGACCGGCGCGCTCGTCGACGCTCATCCCCACGGCGCCGCCGGTCGAGGTCTGCACGATCACGTCGCTTCGTTTGCGAATCGCCTCGATCGCCGCCGCGAACAGCTCGCTGGACTGGGAAGGCGAGCCGTCCGCGTTGCGCACGTGCAGGTGGATCACCGCTGCGCCCGCGCGAGCGCAGCGCTCCGCCTCGATCGCGATCTCCTCGGCGGAGATGGGGACGTGCGGGGTGTGTTCGCGCGTCACCTCTGCGCCGACGATGGCCGCGGTGAGGATCACCGGGCGCGGGGGCGGTGTCACCACCACGCGCGGCGGCGGTGTGATGAGCGGACGAGGCTCGGGCAACTTGGCGTGATCTGGCGCCGCCGCGCTGAGCGCCGGGAGCACCAGCGCCGGCTTGCGTTGCAGCTCACGAGGCACCACGCACGTTCCAACCGCCCGACACACCACCACGGGCTCCGCCAGCGCGTCGGCGGCCGACACGGCCAGCTGGGGGTCGCGGGAGTTCTGGGCGACGCAGCGAGCCTCGAACGCGATCGTGCGACTGGTCGCGCCGATGCGCGTGATGATGCCTGTCGCCTCGATGAAGTCTCCCGCCCGCACTGGCGCGAGAAACTCGATCAGCTCGTACGCGCGAAACAGCCCTTCGTCGCCGTCGAGTCGGATCAAGAGCTCCGTCGCGACATCCCCGAACAGCCCGAGCATCCGCGCGCCGTCCACCAGCTCGCCCGCGTAGTGGGCATCGTGCGAGCCCATTCGAACGCGGAGCGTCACCGTGAGGCCAACACCCATCGTCATGTCGAGAGAGTTGACACGGCGACGCGGGGAAGGAAAGTCAGGCTTCTCATGGTCATGGTCGAGGCGCACAACCTGCCGCGCCACATCGGAATCATCATGGACGGCAACGGCCGCTGGGCGAAGCTGCGCGGCCGCGAGCGCGAGGCGGGCCACAAGGCGGGCAGTGAGGCCGTGCGCCGCGTGGTCCGAGCCTCTCGCCGCCTAGGCCTTTCTGCGCTCACCCTCTACGCCTTCAGCGAGCAGAACTGGGGCCGACCGCAGACCGAAGTGGACGCGCTGATGGGCCTGCTCGAGGAGTTTCTCAAGTCGGAACGAGACGAGATCGTGGGCAGGGGGATCCGGTTGGTCGCCATCGGCGACACCGGCAGGCTCCCGCGTTTCGTCCAGCAGGTGTTGGACCCTCTGGCGCGCGACTCCTACGAGAACGAGAAGATGACGCTGGCGCTGGCGCTGAGCTATGGAGCCAGAGAGGAGATTGCGCTGGTGGCGAAGGCGTTGGCAACCGAGGCGATGGCAGGGAAGCTCGATCCGAGCGTGATCGACGCGCGGCTGATCGCCTCGCGCATCCCGAGCTTGAGCGTGGGAGAGCCTGACGTGATCCTGCGCACCGGCGGGGAGCAGCGGCTCTCGAACTTCTTGCTGTACGGTGCCGCCAACGCCGAGCTCGTGTTCAGCGAGAAGCTCTGGCCCGATTTCACCGAGGACGACCTGTTCGAGGCGATCCGCACTTACCAGGAGCGCACCCGCTCGTGACCAGCTCAGACACGCCGGCGGAGAAGCCGAAGGCCCAGCCGTCGAACCTGCGCACACGTCTGCTGACGGCGGCGGTCGCTGCGCCGCTGATCCTGCTGTTGCTCTACCTCGGTCCGGCCTGGGCCTGGCTGCTCTTCATCGCTGCCGCGGCAGTGGTGGGCGCCGTCGAGTTCTTCGGCATGACCCACGACGACGATCGTCCCTCGGTCGCGATGGGCACGCTGTCGATGCTGACCGTGCTGTTGGTGCTGTGGTTCTTCGGCACCGACGCACGCGCGCTCGTGGCGCTCCTGCTCGGCATACCCATCGTGTCGATCCTGGTGGCGCTCGCGCGACTCGGGCCAATCGAGACCGCAGCGATGCGCTTGGCCGCCATGGCGTTCGGGCCCATCTACCTCGGCGCCGGGATGGGGGCGATCGCCCTCTTGAAGCGCGACGCCGGAAGCGACGGCCCCGGCTTCGTCGTGCTCGCACTGATGCTCTCGTGGATGAGCGATACCGGCGCATACTTTGCGGGACGGTTCCTCGGGAGGCACAAGCTCTACCCCGCAGTCAGCCCCAAGAAGACGGTCGAAGGAGCGATCGGAGGGCTAGGCGGCAGCGTCGGCGGCGCGCTCTTGGGCTCGTTCTTCTACCTGCCCTCGCTGCCTGCCGCACACGCGGTGCTGCTCGGGCTCGTGGGAGGCGCGCTCGGACAGCTGGGCGATCTGGGAGAGTCCCTGCTCAAGCGCTCCGTCGGCAAGAAGGACTCCGGCGGCATCGTGCCCGGACACGGCGGCATCTTGGATCGCGTCGATGCGCTGCTCGTCGCGGCGTCGCTGCTCTACGTTTACGTGCTGTTCGTTCGCTGACGCGAGACCGCACGGAAAAAGGCTCTTTTGACGCGTCGCGCGATGCGGCTTCACGTTGAATGGTCACGCGGCCCGGGCTAGAACGGCGCCCTCATGAGCGAGACCCAGGCCAGCACTCCTTCGATGAAAGTCCCCGGACCCCCGAAGTACGACTTCTTCGGTGTGATCCAGCACTACCTGGATCAGGCGGCGGAGGCGATCAACCTTCCCGACTACATCCGCGTGATCCTCAGCCAGCCGAAGAACGAGCTGATCGTCCACTTCCCGGTGAAGATGGACAACGGCGACTTCCGGCTGTTCAAGGGCTACCGCATCCAGCACAACAACGTGCTCGGGCCGTTCAAGGGCGGCATCCGCTACCACGAGCACGTCTCGCTCGACGACGTGAAGGCGCTCGCCGCGATGATGACCTGGAAGTGCGCGCTGATGAACCTGCCGTACGGCGGGGGCAAGGGCGGCGTGAAGTTCGATCCGCGCGCCGTGTCGCGGACGGAGCTGCAGCGCATCACGCGCCGCTTCTTCCACGCGCTGGGCGACAACATCGGCCCCGACACCGACATCCCCGCGCCGGACATGGGCACCAACGCGCAGACCATGGCGTGGGCCATGGACACCTACATGAACATGACGGGGCAAGGCGGGCGGCAGGCCGTCAAGGGTGTGGTCACCGGCAAGCCGGTGGCGTCGGGCGGCACGCTCGGCCGCGAGAAGGCCACGGGCCAGGGCCTCGTGCACTGCATCGTGTACTGGGCACAAGAGAACGACTTCAACCTCGAGGGCTCCACCATGACGGTGCAGGGCTTCGGCAACGTCGGCTCGCACACCTCGGTGATCCTGTCGAAGATGGGCGTCTCCACCATCGCGGTGGGAGATCACTCCGGCTACCTCTACAACCCCGAGGGGTTCAACCCGCACAAGCTGCAGGAGTACGTGAAGAAGCACGGCTCGATCGGCGGCTACCCGGCGGGCAAGGTCATCACGCGCGACGAGTTCTTCAAGATCAAGGCCGACATCTTCGCGCCGTGCGCGCTCGAGAATCAGGTCGGCGTCGAAGAGGCCACGCACTTGAACGTGCGCTTGGTCGGCGAAGGCGCCAACGGGCCCCTCTCGCCCGAAGGCGAGAAGATCTTGCTCGACCGCGGCATCCACATCTTGCCGGACGTGCTCGCCAACGCTGGCGGCGTGACCGTCAGCTACTTCGAGTGGACGCAGAACAAGCGCAGCGAGAGCTGGTCGCTCGAGGAGGTCGACGAGAAGCTCGAGCGCGCCATGCGTCAGGCCTACCGTCAGGTGAACGAGATGGCTCGCCAGAAGAAGGTGAGTCTGCGCATCGCCGCTTACGCCTGCGCCCTTCAGCGCATCGCGCAGGTGTACGTCGAGCGCGAGATCTTCCCCTGACGTCGATCGCTGCTCACGCCTCGACGTCGAGCGCGAGCAGCTTCGTCACCCGAGCCGAGCTCTGGCCCGCCACGAGCTCGGCTTCGGCTTTCGAATGCTTGTACTTCACGTAGCCGAGCGCGAGGTTGCCACCGGCACGTCGCGCGACGCTGGTCACGCGCCCCACCTCCGCGCCGGCCGCGCTGATCACGTCGCCCACCGCGACGGGGCCTGCCACGAGCAGCTGCACCAACCGCTTCTTCACGTGTCCGCGCTTCTCGAGCATGAACACGGCCTCTTGACCCAAGTAGCAGCCTTTCTGGAACGACACGCCATCCGCCTCGAGGCTGGCCTCTTGCGGGTAGTTCTCTTGGTCGAAGTCGACGCCCCAGCGGGGGAAACCGTGCTCGACGCGTACACGCTCCCAGCCTGCGCTGCTCGCCACCAAACACGGCGAGGCGCTCGTGCGCAACGCCGCCAGGAGCGCGTCTCGCTGGGCCGACTCCACACACAAGAGCGCGCCCGGCACCCCGCGACGCACGAGCGGCGCGGCGAAGGCCCCCTGCGCGCTCGCCGTCTGCACCACCTCGGGGGCGCTGGGCCCGAGGGCCCACAACCACTCTCGGCCCTGCTGCGGCTCCGAGATCTCCGCGTCCTCCATCACCAGGTGGCGATCGAACGACTCGCGCACGGCGGCGGCGCGGTCGGCGCGCACGCCCAGGTGGACTTGATCCTGCTCGATCGCGAACCAAAGCTCCGCGCTGATCTTGCCCGTCTTCTGCACGGCCAAGCCGAAGCAGGCGTCCCCGATGCGCCGGTTCGCGAGCTCGCAGGTGACCAGCCCGTTGAGCCAAGTCAGCCGATCCTTGCCCGTGACCGTCAGCGTCACCAACTCGAGCGCGACGAGCAAGGCGCCAGTCTGCACTCCATCGACCTCGGCTTCCACGTCGTCCACTTGTGCGCTCCTCACTCGCTCGCGAGCCGCGACAGCTCGGGTTGTGCGGCGCTGGTGTCGATCCACACCGCGGACTGGTCACCCTCGTAGCAAATGGCGCCCTCGTGCCGGAACTCGAACGAATAGCGCAAGATGCAGCGAGTCTTGCCGCGGCGCACGCGGGTGGCGACGCAGGTCGCCTCGATCGGCGCGCCGGGCGTCACCAGCTTGCGGAACACGACGCGGTGAATGTGTGTGCCGTAGCCGACCCAACCCAGGTGATGCCGCAGCCCCAGCAGGTGGTAGGCGTGTACGAACCCGAGCATGCCAGTGGCGTGCACCATGACCGCGCCGGCCACGTGCCGTGGGTGACGCACCGGGTGCGCGCGCTGCGAGCCCGTGAGCGGCAGCGCGACGTCCGTCGGCATGCGGCACTTGACCATGTTGGCCTCGGCGTCGATCGCCAGGATTTGGTCGAAGAAGAGCACCTCGGGCGAGTAGGGCAAGTCGGCGAGGAACTCGGCGTCGAAGTCGCGCGGAAACCCGGTGCTCACACCGTGCGCGTACCAGCGAGAGCCCCCGCCAGCAAGCAGCGGGCCGAGGCTTCGAACATTGGACCCCGCGAGCCCATCGGCTATGAGGGTGGGTGGTGGAGCCGCGCGACCCGTTCGACCTGTGTGGCGTCACGATCGACGGCAAGTACCGCGTGGCGTCGGTGGTGGGCGACGGCGGGTTCGGCGTTGTGTATCGCGGCGTGCACAAGGGTTTCGGCGAGCTGATCGCCATCAAGTGCTTGAAGTTGCCGACCTCGCTCGAAGAGGATGCGCGCGCCGAGCTGCTCGAGAAGCTCCAAGAAGAGGGCAGGCTCCTTCACCGCCTGTCCAAAGCCACGAGCGGGATCGTGCAAGCGCTGGACGTGGGCGCGTGCACCTCACCGAGCGGCGTGTGGGTGCCGTACCTGGTGATGGAGTGGCTCGAGGGCGAGACCCTCGCCGAGGCGCTCAAGCGCCGAGCAAACGCGGGCGAGGGCGGCATGGATCTCGCCGAGGCGATGAGGCTGTTGACCCCCGCGGCCCGCGCGCTGGCCGTCGCGCACGCGCAGAAGATCGCACACCGCGACGTCAAGCCGGCCAACATTTTCCTCTCCGAGGTGGGCGGCAAGCGCACCGCCAAGGTGCTCGACTTCGGTATCGCCAAGGTGCTGTCGGACCATCGCGGCTACACCACCGCGCTCGAAGCCACGGCACAGGCGCCGACCGCCTTCACGCCGCGTTACGGCGCGCCCGAGCAGTTCAACAAGCAGCGCGGAGCGACGGGTCCTTGGACCGACGTGTTCGCGTTGGCGTTGGTGCTCGTCGAGTGCGTGAGCGGCCGCAAGGCGCTCGAGGGCGACGACCCCACCCAGCTCTACATCGCCTCGGCTGATCCCGCGCTGCGGCCTACGCTGCGCGCGCGGGGGGTCATCGTGCCCGAGGCAGTCGAAGAGACGTTGCGCAAAGCGCTGGAGGTCGAGCCCAAACACCGCTTCGCCGACGCCGGCGCCTTCTGGTCCGCGCTCGAGTCAGCGAGCGGCCTGAGCGGTCCGGAGACGTTGCCCAACCTGGCCAAAGATCCCAAGAGCGCGCCCCGCAGCAACAGCAAGCTCGATCTCACCGACAGCGAGCAGCTCGAGGAGACGGGTGAGTTCGCCGCGAAGCGCCAGCTCAAAGTGGACGGCGGAGAGGCGTCCGCCAAGAGCGCGCTCCACCCCACGCTGCCGGTCGAGTCGCTCAAGGCGAAGCGCCCTCGAGCACCCTCCGCGTCCGATTCCATGGAGGAGACGCCAGAGGGCGCGCGCGGGACGAAGCCCGAGGCTGCGCAGGAGCCTTCGTCGAGGTCGACCTACGTCTGGACGGGCATCGCGCTGGCGACGTTCCTGGGCGGCGGCGCGTTCGCCTACACCACTTTGATGGGGGGCCCAGACCCCACGCCCCTGCCGTCGAGCTCCAGCAGCGCCACCGCCTCTGCGGTGCGCTCCGTGCCCAAGCCTGTCGTGAGCACCACGGCCAGCGCCGAAAGCAGCGCCAGCGCCAGCGCGTCGATGAGCGTCAGCGCCTCGGCCAGCGTCAGCGCCTCGGCCAGCGCGGGGCCCAGTGTGCCCGGGCCCCCCGACCGGGACGACATGGTCAAGATCGACGGCGCCACCATCACGCTCGGAGACCCCGGCAAAGAGACCACCGTCGAGAGCTTCTACCTCGACAAGCTCGAGGTCACGCTGCGCCGCTACCGAGCGTGCATCAACGCCAAGTCGTGCACGGTGGCGAACGGGGTGGTCGAGGTGGACCCAGACGAAGAGAAGCTCTGGGCGCCCCGCTGCAACGCGAAACGCCAAGAGAACGATCACCCCATCAACTGCGTGACGTTCGCGCAGGCTGAGTCCTTCTGCAAATGGGACGGCAAGCGGCTGCCCAGCGAGGCGGAGTGGGAGCTCGCCGCGCGCGGCCCCCAAGCCCACAAGTACCCGTGGGGGAGCACCGAGCCGACCTGCGCCATGGCCTGCTTCGACCGCAACGCTGGCTGTTTGGACGCTGGCGCCGGCATCACCTCGTGTGCGGTCGGCGTGTTCACGGAGGACCGCACCGATCAGCTGGTGCACGATCTCGCCGGCAACGTGTCCGAGTGGGTCACCACCGCGTCCGCCGAGCGCATCACCCGCGGCGGCAACTTCTACGCAGGGCCGAGCGCGCTCCTCACCACCTACCGCCAAACGCAGAAGACCGGCTTCGCGCACCCCACCATCGGCTTTCGCTGCGCGACCGCGGCAGATTGACGCTGGCGCAAATCAGCTCTTCCACACCATCAGCACCATGATCACCAGCTTCAGCGAATGGAGCACGCCGGTGAGCATGCCGATGCGCCCTTGCAGCGCCTTCAGGTCCTTCTCCTCGCCGGAGGCGAGCGCTTGGCCGAGCTTGCCCACGGCCGGACGCAGCGCCAACAGCTCCACCGCGAACGCGACGAGCGCCAGCGCGAAGCCGGCGTGGATGCGAGGCGAGATCGCCCCGAAGCCACCCTGGGCGAAGATCATGCCCAGCCCGGTACCCATGGTGACGATGGCGGCGACGGCGCCGATCGAAAGCGAGCGATCGACGCGCGCGGCGAGCACGTCGGTGTGGGGCTTGCCCCGCGCGAGCGTCTTGCGCACGTCGCTGCTCAGGGTCAGCGCGCCCCCGAACCAGACCGCCATCCCAGCGAAGTGGAGCAACCGAATCAGCAGGTACACGGTGGGCGGCATCGAAATTTCCTTACCGTAACTGCGGCGCGCCGTCGCGCACCCCGAGCGTCCCCTCGCGCGCGACCAAACAGGCCTCGCTACCCACCGGAAACACCCGGCAGTTGAAGGGCCGCAGCGCGTAGACGTTGCATTTGTTGTCGGCGAGCAGGTGCTGGCAACGCCCACCTTTGGCGAAGCGCAGCGTCACCTTCCCGTCGCGGGCGCGTCGCACGTAAGCGCGCGAGGCGAGATCGGGGCGGCCCGCTTCGCGGAAACGATCGAGGTCATCCTCGTACAGGATCACGTTGGCCTCGTGACAGCATGCGCCACACTCGAGGCAGTCGAGCTCGAGGACACGGACAGGAGCTTCGATCACCGAGTCCCGCTCGCACCAATCCGCCACCGCGTCGCGCGCGTGAGGCCTCACCATCGCGGAGAACAACCCGCGCGCCGGCCCTGCTTCGATGCGCTTGGTGCGCTGCTGCTCGAGCGCGAGCACCGCCCAGGTGCCCTGCTCGCTGATCTCGCCATCCTCGTCGCTGGTGAGCAGCAACTCCTGGCGCCGCGGACCGTGGACGATCAGGGCATGACCACCTGCCCGGACCCAGCTCACCGCGCGCTCGTAGAAACGGGGGACAAATCGACGCCACACGGGGCGCACGACACGCATGCGCGGCTACCTAGCAGATTGCGCGCGACGCGAGCGTTGCTTTTTGCGTTGGAGGGCCGGGCCCGGCAACGGCGCGACGCGGAGGAAGCCGTGCTCCAAGAACGTCACCAGCTTCTTCACGATGTCCTCGCGTGACCGCGGCGCGGGCGAAGAGGCTGCCTCGAGCAGCAGCTCCTTCAGCCCGCCCAGGCTGAGCGTGGCGTAGAACTCCGGGTCCCCCGCGGCCACGATGCCGAGGCGTTGCCCCTCCTCCAAGGCATTCTTGAGCAAGGTCCGCGTCACCTCGTAGAAGCTGGCGATCTTGCGCACGAAGGCCGGGTCGAGCCCGGCCGCATAGCTGAGCAGGATGCGTGTGAGGGCGAGGTCGTCCAGGAACACGGCCACGATCGCACGGATGTTGTGCTCGACCTGCGCCCGCACGTCCCGCTCGACGTCCACGCGCAAGATGGCCCCCCCGAGCCGCGCGAACAAGCCGTCGACCAGCTCTTCGAGCACCGCGCGCTTGTCCTTGAAGTAGAGGTAATAGGTGCCCTTGGCCACGTTGGCAGCGGCGCACACGTCCTCGACTTTGGCGTCGTGGTAGCCGCGGCTGGCAAACACGTCGCGGGCCGCGAGCAGCAACGCCTGGCGGCGCTCGCGCTTGTCCATCCGTTCGACGCTCACGATCGGCGACCGTGCACGCGCCCGCCGGAGTAGGTCAAGGTCTGTTCCTGTCCGAGGGTGCGACACGGCCCCCATTCCGTTACGTCACATCAGCAAGGAACATTGAACGGCCCTGCCCCCGGTGGTAGCAGTGACTGACCCACCAGTCAGTACGAGGGGAGCTGTCGACAGGATGCGAACCGGGCCTTCTTCACGTGTGCAGCCGCTGGTCGTCGGCGTCGACGTCGGCAGCACGACGGTCAAAGCCGTCGCGCTCGACCCCGACACCTTCGAAATCTTGTGGAGCGACTACCAGCGCCACCAGACCAAGCAGCCCGAAAAGGTGCTCGAGCTGCTCGAGGACATAGCGGCCTCGTTCCCCGAGTCGGACCCCAAGCGCTGGCGCATGTTCATGACGGGATCCGGCGCGATGCCGCTGTGCCCGCCCGTGGGCGCCAAGTTCGTACAAGAGGTGAACGCGGTCACGCTGGCTGTGGAGAAGCTGCACCCCGACGTGCGCGCGGTGATCGAGCTCGGCGGCCAAGACGCCAAGATCATCATGTTCAACGTCGACCCCAAGACCGGCGAGCGCACCGCCTCGCCGTCCATGAACGACAAGTGCGCGTCCGGGACCGGCGCCACCATCGACAAGTGCATGATCAAGGTGGGCCTCCCGCCAGAGCAGGCGGTCAAGGTTCATTTCGACGACTCGAAGCTGCACCACGTGGCCGCCAAATGTGGCGTCTTCGCCGAGACGGACATCGTCAACCTGGTGAAGAGCGGCATCCCGTCGACGGAGATCCTGTGCTCGCTCGCGGACGCCATCGTGTTGCAGAACCTGAGCGTGCTGACTCGCGGGTCAACCCTCAAACACAAGGTGATCTTGCTGGGCGGGCCCAACACGTACCTGCCCTTTTTGCAGGAGTGCTGGCGCCAGCGCATCCCGGAGATCTGGGCCGAGCGCGGCTACGAGTACCCCAAGGACGTGCCGATCGAAGAGCTGATCTTCGTGCCCGAGAACGCGCAGTACTACGCCGCCTACGGCGCGTGTGTGTACGGCATGGAAGAGGCCGCCCACGTCGGCGCCTACCAAGGCCTCGAAGGCCTGGTCGAGTACATGAAGAACGGGCGCAAGGCGCGCCTCGGCGCGAGCGCGGGCCCGCCGCTGGTCAAGGGCCGCGACGAGCAAACCACGTTCGCCGAGCTGTTCAAGATCCCCCGTTTCGAGCCCAAGAAGCTCGAGGCGGGCAGCACCGTGCGCGCGGTGATCGGCCTCGACGGCGGCTCCACCTCGTCCAAGGCAGTGTTGGTCGGCGAAGACGGCGAGATCATCTGCAAGGCCTACCAGCTGTCCAAGGGCAACCCGATCCAGGACGCCAAGGAGCTCTTGGCCAAGCTGCGCGACTACATCGCTGATCAGGGCGCCACCCTCGAGGTGATCGGCTTCGGCGCGACTGGTTACGCCGCCGACGTGCTCGAGCAGTGCGTGAAGAGCGACGTGAACATCGTCGAGACCGTGGCGCACATGATGAGCGCCGTTCGCTTCTTCGGTGACGTCGACGTGATCTGCGACATCGGCGGGCAGGACATCAAGGTCCTGTTCATGCGCAACGGAGACATCTCGAACTTCAAGCTCTCCAACTCGTGCTCCGCCGGCAACGGCATGCTGCTTCAGGCCATGGCCGATCAGTTCGGCCTGCCCGTGACCGAGTACGCGGACACCGCGTTCCAGGCCGAGCTGGCGCCCAAGTTCAGCTACGGCTGCGCCGTGTTCCTGGACACCGACCGCGTGAACTTCCAAAAGGAGGGCTTCTCGAAGGAGGAGCTGCTCGCGGGCTTGGCGCAGGTGCTGCCGAAGAACGTGTGGCAGTACGTGGTGCAGATCCCCCGGCTCGCCTCGCTCGGGCGCCGCTTCGTGTTGCAGGGCGGCACGCAGTACAACCTGGCCGCCGTCAAAGCGCAGGTCGACTACATCAAGGAGCGCGTGCCCGACTCGGAGGTGTTCGTGCACCCGCACACCGGCGAGGCTGGCGCGATCGGGGCGGCGTTCGAGACCCTGCGCGTGGTCAAGAGGCGCGGCAAGTCCACGTTCATCGGCATCGAGGCGGCGATCAACCTCGAGTACACCACCAAGAACGACGACGAGACGGTGTGTCACTTCTGCCCCAACGAGTGCAAGCGCACCTTCATCGACACGGTCACCCCAACCGGCGACAAGAGCCGCTACATCGCTGGCTTCAGCTGCGAGAAGGGCACCGTGGAGAGCGAGCAAGCCATGCTCGATCTGGTGGCCGACCGGAAGAAGATCGCCAAACAGTTCCCCAACTTGGTGGACTACGAGGCCAAGCTCGCGTTCCGTCACTTCTACAAGCCCGCCCCGCAGCCTGCTGCCGGCGCCCCGATCAAGGACGTCGAGGTGAAGCGCGGCTTCTTGGGCATCAAGCGTGTGGAGATCACACGGCCGTTCAAGCGCAGCTCACCCGAGTCGCAAGAGCAGCGGCGCCGCACCCGCATCGGCATGCCGCGCGCGATGAACATGTACTCCACCGCGCCCTACTTCCGCACCTACTTCGAGGCGCTGGGCATCCCCAAGCAGAACGTCGTCTTCAGCGACGAGACCACCGAGGAGATGTGGGTCGAGGGCGGCAAGTACGGCTCGATCGACCCCTGCTACCCGTCCAAGGTGTGCCAGGCGCACATCCACAACCTGCTGTTCCACCAGCACAGTGAGAAGAAGCCGCTCAAGTACATCTTCTTCCCGATCCTCACGCACGTGCCGAGCTTCGGCGAGAACGTGATGGACAAGACCAGCTGCCCGATCGTGGCCGGCGTGCCCGACGTGATGAAGGCAGCCTTCACCAAGGAGGTCGACTTCTTCGCCCAGCGAGGCATCGAGTACGTCGACACTGCGCTCAGCTTCGCGGAGATGCACTTCACGGCGAAGCGCATGTTCCAGACCTGGGGCCCGCGCCTGGGTGTGACCGAGGACGAGAGCGATCACGCGCACCGCGAGGCCATGCGCGCCTTGGCCGCCTTCGACGCCGACCTGCAGGAGAAGGGTCGCGCCATCTTGGAGACGGTCGAGCACGAGAACCGCGTGGCGATCCTGACCGTGGCCCGCCCGTATCACTCGGATCCAGGCCTCAACCACGGCATCCCCGAGGAGTTCCAGGTGCTGGGCTACCCCGTGTTGAGCGTGCGCTCGCTTCCGCGCGACTTCGAGTTCTTGACTCGCTTCTTCCAAGAAGAGGTCGCGCGCGGCCAGCACCCGCTCGACATCAACGACGTGTGGCCGGAGAACTACTCGGCCAACAGCGCGCAGAAGGTGTGGGCCGTGAAGTTCGCCGCCCGCCACCCCAATGTGGTGCTGCTCGATCTGTCGAGCTTCAAGTGCGGCCACGACTCACCCACCTACGGCATCGTGGAGAGCATCGTGTCGGAGAGCGCCACGCCGTACCAGGCCCTCCACGACATCGACGCGAACAAGCCGGGCGGCTCGATCAAGATCCGCGTGAAGACCTTCGCCCACAGCTTGAAGCTCTACCAAGAGACGCTCGAGGACGTGGCCAAGAAGAAGAGCGAGCTCGAGCTGAGCTTGGACAAGAAGCGGCTCGAGCTGTTGAAGCTCCGGCAAGCGCAGCTCAGAGACCGCCGGCAGAGCGATCCCGCGCTCGAAGCGCACATCGAGGCCCTGGCCGAGAAGGTGCGCCGCTACGAGGCGCCGCCGGCTCGCCCCGAGCCCCCGCGCGACATCGTGCAGCTCAAGAAGAAGACCAAAGACGGCAGCATGGTTCCGATCGGCGCCTGAGGAGACGAGGAAGACATGGATCAATCGACGCTCCAGAATGACAAGAAGAGCCTCCCCATCCTCGGCAAACTGCCGACCACGCCGGATCGGCCCGAGGCCGAGATCGAGGCGGAGCTACGCTTCCACCAGGCCGCAGAAGAGGAGCGGCTGGGGCTGAAGAGCGGCCGTAAGCAGTGGGTCGACAACATGCTCGACCCCACCATGAAGAAGAGCGAGCGCGAGACCACCACGCTGCTCATCAGCGGGCTCACGGCGGCGCAAGACTTCCTGTGCGAGGGTGCGCTGCGTGGCCTCGGCTACAACGTCGAGTACATCGGCATGAGCGACAACGCCGGCCTCCAGATCGGCAAGGAGTTCGGCAACCGCGGCCAGTGCAACCCGACCTACTTCACGGTGGGCGGCCTGGTAAAGCACCTGATCGACCTGCGCGATCAGAAGGGAATGACCTCCGAGGAGGTGGTGAAGAATTACGTGTTCGTCACCGCCGGCGCCTGCGGCCCCTGTCGCTTCGGCATGTACGTGACCGAGTACCGCAAGGCGCTGCGTGACGCCGGCTTCGACGGCTTCCGCGTGATGTTGTTCCAGCAGAAGGGCGGCCTCAGCCAGGCCACCGGCGAAGAGTCGGGCTTGGAAATGAACCCGGCGTTCTTCATCTCGATCATCAAGGCCGTGGTCTGCGGCGACGTGCTGAACGCGCTGAGCTACCGCATCCGCCCCTACGAGGTGGTGCCCGGCGCCACCAACCGAGCGCTCGAGGAAGCCAAGCGCATCCTCTACAAGGCGCTGTACGAGCAGACCAACATCTTCTGGGCCTTGCTCAAGGCGCGCCGAGAGTTCGAGAAGGTGGAGGTCGACAAGCTGCGCCCCAAAGCCAAGGTCTCCATCATCGGCGAGTTCTGGGCCATGACCACCGAGGGCGACGGCAACTACGCTCTGCAGAAGTTCCTCGAGAGCGAGGGCTCGGAGAACGACATCCAGCTCACCACCGCCTGGCTGCTCTACAACATCTGGGAGGTCGCCCGCGACACGCGCGAGCGCATGTTCCTGCGCGGCCTCGACGACGGTCACTACGGGCTCGCCGGCGTGGGCGAGAGCGAGCTCGGCGTCACCAAGCGCCTGGCCACCATGCGCCTCGCCGAGTGGGGCCTGCGCCTCGGCTTCCAGGCGTTCGCTCAGCCGCTCGGCCTGTTCGGCTACCACCTGCCCGACATGGACCTCGTCGCCGACGTGGCCAAGGACTACTACAACAACGATCTCCGCGGCGGCGAGGGCCACATGGAGGTCGGCAAGCTGATCGTCAATGCGGTGATGGCCAAAGCGCACATGACGCTCAGCGTGAAGCCGTTCGGCTGCATGCCGAGCTCAGGCGTCTCCGACGGCGTGCAGTCGCTGATCACCAACCGCTACCCCGGCACCATCTTCTGCGCCGTGGAGACCAGCGGCGACGGCGCCACCAACTTCTACTCCCGCGTGCAGATGTACATGTTCAAGGCGCGACTCGCGGCGCAAGAGGAGCTCAAGCGCACGTACGAAGAGTGCGGCGTGAGCGAGGAGCAGGTGCGCGAGTTCTTGGCCAAGCACCCCAAGTACGCCTCACCGCTCTACCACGCGCCACACCACGGCACGGGCAGCGCCGTGAACCTCGTGCGAGAGGTCGCCCCGCTCATCAAGCTGAGCCGCGCCGAGCGCACGCAGCTGAAGCTGAAGAGCGTCGCCGGTTCGGCCAAGTCGTTCGCCGAAGGCGCGCCTGGCAAGGTGAAGAGCGCGATCGCCTGGCTGCGCGATCCGGAGACGCAGGATCGCCTGCGCCAGGACGCCGAGCTCGTGCGCGATCTGGTCAAGGGCAAGGCCGAGGAGCGCTTCGGACCGCTCTTGGCCAAGCTCGCCGGCAAGGCCTACTTCGAGAACAACGCCGAGGTTCGGCACATCGTCGCCCAGGACCGCGCAGACGCAGACATGGCCGTCGCGGCCGAAGAGTAGGCCGCGACCCCAGTCCGCCCCAAGGGCGGCGGTGGCTCGCAAAGCCGCGAACGTGGCGCCTCGACCTTGCCGGTCGGGGCGCTCGTCTTTTGTCTTGGGGCTCGCTGCGCGCCCGAAGCGGGCGCTTACGCTCGCCGAACGGCCAGTGTGCTCAGCGACCGCCGAGGCCGAGGTTGATGCCGCCCATGCCCACGTTCAGGAAGAAGCCGCGGGGGATCTCACCATCTTGGTCGAACTCGTACATGTCCCGATCGATGGCGAACGCGCGCGTGGCCGTGATGTCTGCGTTGCCGGTGACGGTGTACTCGACCTTGGCCTGCGACACCGTGGCCGCCACGATCTGCGGCACCATCCCCCAAGGGATCACGACCGGCACGGCGACGATCATCTTCCGGCCCGCCGGGATCCAGGTGTTGGGCGTGGCGTACACGGGCACGTAGCCGCGCACGTCTTCGACCTTCACGTTCGCGCGCACCGCTCGCACCTGCACGTCGAACACGTTCGGGTTGTCGATCGACAACATCGCGTCGAACGCCAGGCCGGTCGGCCCGGCGCCGCGCAGCGTCGCGCTCTTGAGCTGGACGGCCGGCTCACAGCCCACGAGGGCGAGGAGCGTGGCGAGCAGGAGGACCGAGCGTGAGGTCATGGTGTGCAAAGGTAGCCTACGAGGTGGGACGTGTCCCGCAGGAGAAGCAGCCAAAGTGGGCAGGAATCCGTCGCGCTTGGCCCTCCGTTCAGGGGGCACACTTCACCTTGGCTTGCAGTTGGCGCGCGCGCTCCTTCAGGCGCGGGGTCTGGTACTTGAGCGCGAGGCCTTCCTTGAGCCCTTGGCACACGGACGTGTCGTCGCCCGCCGCGTCCCCCGCCGCCAGCAGCAGCTCGTAGGCGTCGGCGGTCTTGCGCGACTCCAGGTTGCGCTTGGCCGCGGCCAGCGCCTTCTTCGAGTCCTTCCCGGCGCTCAGCCAGAACCAGCCGGCGTGGTCCGCCCAGGCAAATGGCAGCTTGGGCTCGAGCTCGTCGTACTTCTTGCGAGCGCGTTCGATCGACGCGTCACCGCTCTTGTCCGCGACCAGGTTCTGCAAGATTCCGAGCTGGGCTAGGACCTCGGGGTCGTCTCCGGCGGCGACCACCGGCTCGAGCAGCTTCACCCCTTCGCTGGGAGGCACGAGCGCCGCAAGGTGGGTGGCGACGTGCGCATGCGACGGCAGACGATCGTGGGCCGCGCGGTAGAGCGTGGTCGCCTCGGCCAGGTTGCCCTGCTTTTCCCACATGCTGGCGCGATCAAAATACAGGTCTGCCAGACCGAACGGAGACGGGCCGCGGTACTTCTGCTCGGCCTGCACGAACAGCGACTGCGCCTCCTTGGTCATGCCCATGTGGCCGAGCAGCACCGCGTGGTCCGCCAACGTCTCGCTGGTGGGGCGCAAGCGCGCTGCCTTCTCGACGATGGGCAGGGCCTCGTCGTAGCGGCCGAGCGCGATCCACACGCTCGCGCGCAGCCCGACCGTGACGGCCTTCTCGTCGTCTTTGGCCACCTTGTCAGCGGCGTCGTAGTCAGCGAGCGCGTCCTGGAAGCGATGCGCGGCCGCGCGACCACGCCCTCTCAACACGTAGCCGTGGAAGCTGTTGGGCTCGATCTCGGTGGCCTTCTCGGCGATCTCGACGGCCTCGATCAGGTCCCCCGTGGATCCCAGGATGCGCGAGCGCTGCACCAGCAGCGTGAACACCATGCTGCGCGTGATGAGATCCACCGGGCGCTCGGCCATCATCTTGCGCTGGCCCTCGAGCTGCGCGCTCAGGTTGCGCAGGGCCACCTCGGGACTGCTGGTTCGGCCCGTGTGGCTGACGACGGCGGATGGCGGCAGCGGCGCGCTCACGGGACCGGCCGGTCCCGACGACGACCCGAGCGCCGGCGCTACTGTCTCCGAGCCGCACGAGCACCCCGCAAGCAACAATCCCAGCACCCAGCAAGCTCGCTTCATCGCTTCGTCCCTACGCGGTACGCCGGCGCACGGTTTACCACGGCGCGCGCCGCGGCAAGCGCAGACACAAAAGAAAGCGAGCGCGCACTCCTCATGGAGCGCGCGCTCACCAGGATCGCGCCGCTCAGCTCGCGCGAGCGGCGCTGGCTGCCATCACTGCGGAGGCGCCATGTACGGGAACGTCTCGGGGTGCTGCCCGTTACGCGCCGCGATGTTGTCGTCGAAGATGAAGCCGTAGCCGAAGGTGCCCGAGACCACCGAGTAGGTGAACGCGATGGTGTCATCCACCGGACGCCTGCCGCCGCACCCAGAGTTGGGCGACAGCGTCGAGCCGTTCAGCTCGACGGCGAGGTAGCCCTCGTTCAGCGCTGCGGGCGCGACTGCGCTGCAGGCACCAGCTCCGTCGACGCCGTCCGTGCGCACCCAGATGAAGTCCTGGGTCAGGATGGCGCCGAGCGGGTTGTAGCAGGCGGGCATGCCCACCACGCCGCAAGACGCGGGCTGGTTGGTGCAGGCTTGCGCGTTGGTCAGCACGCCCGCCGGACCTGCGCCGTCCGGATCGACGCCGGTGTCGAGCGAGTCGAGCACCGCCAGGTTGGCCCCGAACAAGCCGACGTAGTCTGCCAGCCAGGTGTTCTGTTGATCGTCCGAGTTGTACCCATCTTGAATCAGGGCGCGGTCGGCAGCGTTGGCCGCCACGGGCATGCCTCCGGCATTGAACTGCACGAAGGCGCCGCTCAGCGCGGTGTTGATGGCCGGTCGGCCCATGCGGTCGATCTGGGTGCTGAACTCGGGGATGGCAGGGAAGCCCGGCATGCCGCCGGTGCCGCCGGTACCGCCGTCACCGCCCGTGCCGCCGCCGCCGGTGGTGGGGTTGCCACCATCGCCGCCGCCGCCGCCCGTGTCGCCCGCGCCGCTGCCGCCGCCGCCGGTGGTGTCATCGCCGCACGCGATCAACATCGCCGCGCCGAGCAAGGTCGTTCCAAGGAGCTTGACTGTCTGGTTCATGGTCCTGCTCCTCAGTTCGCCACGTGTGTACTTGCGTACACCGTGAAGGTGGCGTTGGTTGCGTCGACGAAGACCTCGGGATCGGCCTCCACCACAATCGCCAGCGTGTTGAGCGTGTCGAAGAAGTCGTCGGTCGGCGCGGTTGCCACCAGCGCACTGCGCAGCGCCGCGGCGGTCACGTCGGTGAGGATGGGGCAGCCGTTGCCGTTCAAGCTCAGCGTGCCGAAGGCGTTGAACACCGTCGTGCGCGCGGCGTTGAAGCCGTCGAGGAAGAAGAAGAACGGGTCGGTACGCAGGCCCGCGAAGACCTTGAAGGTACCGTTCTCGCTCTGGAGCCCCGCCTCTGCGCTGGGGTCCCCCGACGCGTAGTCGAGCGTGCCGGTGGAGTCGGCGATCCACATTTGGATGTCGCCCGCGGTGTTGAACGTGGCGTACACGTTGACGGTGCCGGCGGAGGCCTCACCGAACGCGGGGCGCTTGTCCACCACGAAGCGGTACACGGTGGCATCGTCGAACGTGGACGACGCCATCGCCGCCGGGAACACGGTCATGCCGAGCACGACCTGGCCGGCGTTCATGAACGCGTACACGTCGTTGATATCGGAAGCGATGTTGGTGGGGGCTTGGACGCCCGCCATCGATCCATCGCGGTGGTCTGCGGCGAAGGCCGCAGTGCTGATTGCCCCCAGAGCGGCCAACGCACCCGCAGCGCCGAGCGCTTTGGACACCTTGGCCAAGGGAAGAGACCTTTTCATTCGTCCTCCTTGAGAATCGCCGTGCCAACAGGGCAAGGCAGTGAAGCGTGCGGTGCCCTGACGGCTCCGCCTGCCCCGTTCGTGCGAGAGTGCTTCTCGGCACAAAGAAATCCGCCCCCTAGGAGCGCAGTGGGGGTGATATCAGCGCTGACCATCGAGGCACAAGGGCCGGCGCCGCGTCGACGGAGTCGTGGCACGAGCACAACACGTCGTGTTACGAAACGTGGCAAAATGGGCCCCTCTTCTGCGCGATCCGCCCCCGCCTCATGTATGCTGCGGCGAAATGACGCGGGGCGGAGCCCAGGGACGCAACCGCAGCGGTCGTCCCGCGTAACGACTTGAACGATTCGGGCTCCGTCGCTTTGCCGCGGGCCTACTTCACGAAGGAACCATCGCGATGAACCGAAATCTGCTTGTTCTTGTGGGCCTCGTCAGCTGTCTCCCGCTGGCATTCACGGTGGGCTGCGGCGACGACACGTCGGGTGGCGGCGGCAGCGGTGCTGGCAGCACCGGCGGTAACGGCGGCGGCGGCGGCACCAGC
>CAZXMG010000015.1:17902-149264 GCA_964641275.1 uncultured Polyangiaceae bacterium | reverse complement strand
ATTCTCCCGTGCCCTCTGAGCAAGCAGCGCCGAAGGCCCCGCCATGTGCCGACTGCCACGGGAGAATTCCCCCGTGCACTCTGAACCAGCAGCGCCGAAGGCTCCCGCGCCGAGCCGCCTTGCACGGGGGAATTCAAGTTGACGGATTTGGAGCCAAAAGACTAGGCTCCGGCGCTACTGCGCCAAAACCACTTCGTTGTGCTCTGAGGTGTGTGCGGCCGGGGGCTTTTTGCCCTGATTCGCCCAGAGGACTGGGCGCATCGCTCTCCGATTCAACTGGCAAAGCAGTTGCCTCGTTTGTTTGATTCACCTGGCAAGCCAGGCGAATTCCTCTCTGACTCAACTGGCCGCGCTGGTTGAGTCGGTCGAACCTGATTCCACTGGCGAGAATCCATGGCTGGCAAGCGCACCTCGAAGGCGGCGAACAGCAAAAAAATGGGCACCAAGAAGGCAGCGCCCAAAGCGCGACCCGCCGCCAAGAAAGCTCCGCCCAAGAAGTCGGCGAAGCCCACGTCCGCCCCGAAAAGCGGGTCGAAGTCGCCCAAACCCAAGCCGAAGGCGGCTCCGGCCAAGCAGGCCGCGCCCGCGGCCAAAGCGCCGGTGGCTCCCGCCAAGAAGAAGCCGTCGCCGGTCGCTGCGGGCAAGCCCTCGAGCCCCAAGCCTGCCGCGCCCGCCAAAGCGCCGGCCCCGGTGGCCAAGGGCGCCGGAAAGGCGCAACCGAAGGGTCCGACCCCCGCCCAGGCTTCGGGCCGCGGAGCGATGTTGCCTCCGCGACCGAGCACCCCTGTCCCGGTAGCCGTGCCGCCGGCGCGTCCGTCGCAAAAGCCCAAGGGCGAGACGCTGACTCTCGTGCCGGCGAGGTCCAGCAGCACGGGCATCCGCCCGCGCGAGCTTCCGACGCGAAACACGGGCAGCACCCCGCCCCGCGACGTCACCTTGGTGCGCCGCAGCAGCGAGCGCCCCAGCCAGACCCCGGCAGCGGTGATCCCCATCCCCGTGCGCAAGGTCGAGGCGCCGCTCTCCACCGAAGAGCGCTTCGCCCGCATCGAGAAGCGCTTGGAGGCGATGGATGACAAGACGCGCAAGGAGTTCTACTTCTTGTTCGACCAAGCGTGGGTCAGCCACGACAGCGCGCTCGAGGGCACGGTGTACACGCGCGAGGAGCTCGAGGCCGGCTTCAGCGCCGACCCGATCCTGACCGACTCGAGCTTGCAGCCCGCCGCAGACGAGATCCGCCGACACCGCGAGGCGATCGAGTTCGTGCGCGACGCCGGGCTAAAAAAGAAGCTGCCGGTCACGGTCGACACGCTGAAGAAGATCTTCCTGATCCTCCACCCCAGCGAGGGCGACCTCAAGACGGTGCGCTACCGCAAAGACATCCCTCAGCACCGCCTGTACTTCCACGAGTACGCCGCGCCCGACAAGATCATCTACAAGGTCCGGCAAGTCATCGACTGGCTCAACCTGCCAGAGACCAAGAAGACGCGTCACGCGCTGCGCATCGCTGCGCGCGCGCACTACGATCTGTTGCGGGTGTTCCCGTTCCAGACAGACAGCGGCAAGGTCGCCCGCCTATTCATGAACTTGTTGCTCTATCGCTCGGGGTACCCGGCGGCGATCATTCACGCCAAGGAGCGGCAGACGTACTACGAGGCGCTCAAGGGCGAGCCCAACAAGATCTTCCGCATCGTGCAAGACTCGGTGGAGGACGGACTTGGCAGCATCGAGAAGCTCCTCGACGAGCAAGACGCGCGCAAGCGCTCGCACTCGCTCTGAGCCGCAGGCCAAACGCGCGAATAAGGTCGGTTCACGGCCTGGCGCGGGCCGGGCGGTGGCGCCCAAGGGCGGCGCGCGAATGCGGCTCAAGATCGAGCACGCCCGCGCCGTGTTCGCCAAGCTGCGCGAGCTCCACCCGGACGCGCACTGCGAGCTCGACCACCAGGGGCCGTTCCAGCTCTTGGTCGCCACGGTGCTCAGCGCGCAGACGACCGACAAGGCCGTGAACAAGGTCACGCCCGCGCTGTTCGCCAAGTACCCCGACGCCGCCGCGCTCGCCGCCGCAGAGCCCACAGACGTGGGGGAGCTGCTCCGCGCGGGCGGCCTCGGCATGTACAACGTCAAGGGCAAGAACATCGTCGGCCTGGCACGCAGCCTGACGGCCGCGCACGCTGGCGAGGTTCCGCGCGACATCCACGCCCTGGTCAAGCTGCCCGGCGTCGGTCGCAAGACGGCCAACGTCGTGCTCGGCGTCACCTGGGGGACCCCGGCCGGCGTCGTGGTGGACACGCACGTGTCGCGGCTTTCGCAGCGCCTCGGCCTGACCAAGAAGAAGGAGCCCGAGGAGATCGAGCAAGCGTTGTGCGCGCTGTTCCCAGAGAGTGACTGGGATCCGCTCTCGCACACGCTCATTTTCCACGGCCGGCGCATCTGCTTCGCGCAGAAGCCAGCGTGCTCGGCCTGCGGCGTGGCGGGGCAATGCCCGAGCGCGTTCAAGGCCGAGCGGGTGGGCCGCAAGCCTCGTTAGCGCGCTTCCCGGCGAACGGCCATGAGCGACGTCCGCGTCTTCCCGTTCGATCACGTCTCGCTCGGCGTCCGCGATCTCGATCGGTCCGTGGCGTTCTACGACGCTTGCCTCGCCCCGCTGGGGCTGGTGCGGCTCTGGCGCGCCCCTCGCGCCGCCGGCTACGGGCCCGCCGGCTACACGAGGGAGGCGCCGTTCGCCGTCGTCTCCGTGGGCGACGACGCGCACGCGCCCGGACGTGGCACTCATTTCGCGTTCGCGGCAGAGAGCCGCAAGGCCGTCGATCGCTTCCACAGCGAGGCTCTCCGCCACGGCGGCGTGGACGACGGCGCTCCCGGGATCCGCGAGCACTACGACCCCAGCTACTACGCCGCGTTCGTGCTCGACCCCGACGGGCACCGCCTCGAGGCCGTGTGCCACGAGCGCCAGGGGTGACTCCTGCGGCTCTCCGTCAGGGGCACACCGCGAGGCAGGGGCAGTCGTCCTCCTCTTCGGCCCAGCCACCGCCTGCGCCCCCGCCGCCCGCGCCTGGGTCGGAGGCTCGCTTGATGAACGGCAGCGTGATGTCGATCACGAGACCGCTCAGCTCCTCGCCGTCGTCGTCCACGTACGCGAGCTCGGCCCACCCGGTCTCGCAGTTGCCGTGAACGTCGCAGACGGGCTCGGTGGGGGGTGCCACCGTGGGCCCGCTGCCCGACGAAGGCAGATCGATCCAGGACACCTTCGCGGCCGCGCTGGTGAGCTCGGCCGCAGCGGAGATGCGATCGTAGTCGGTGTCGCGCCAGATCAGCACGTTGCCCGCGCCGAGCTCGGCGGCGTCCACGCGCTGGTCGCCGTCGAGATCCAGCTCGGCGATGGCCTGGAAGCCGTCGCTGGCCTTCTCGCCGCTCTGGAGGATCGTGTCGGAGCCGAACAGCTCGCCGGCGTCGTCGATGGTGCCGCTTCCATCGAGGTCGCGTGCCAGCCACGGCGTCGCCGAGGTGGGCCAGTAGGTGGTGTAGCTCGACGCCTGACCGAAGTCGAAGTGGGCATCGTCGAGCGTCTGCACGTACTCGACCGAGCTGCCGTCGAACGACAGCACGAGCGGCGTGTCTTCGCAGGGGTCCTGTGGATCCCCTTCTTCTTCCCCTTCCCACCCACCTCCCTCGCCGCCAGCCCAACCGTTCACCCCGTCGACCCCAGGTGTGGTGGGTTGCCGATCGCCGCGAGCGTCGCAGGTCGCAGCGCTCAAGATCGCCAACGCCGCCATCACCCGGTGGGCGCGAAACGGCCTCGCAAGATGCATGATGCCTGACGGTCGCATGCGGCAGGACCAGCGCGCAACCCAGCCGGTCGCACGAGCCGCCCAGGCGTCGAGCCGGGCCGCCCCGCCCGCTCTCCGCCGAGCGTAGCGCCCGGAGGGCGCCAGCGAGGCCCCACGCACGGCGCCTGACCCCGCCCGGCATGCGTGCTACACGCTGCCCCGAGCCTGGTCATGACGCCTTCTTCTGCGATTTCCGAGAGCCCGAGCCAACCCACTTCTTCTGTCACCGAGCCGCCCTCGAGCGTCCAGCGGGACTTCTCTCGCTGGGTCGCGGCCACGCACGATCCACAGGAGCTCGCGCTGGGCGTGCCGGGCTTTGGCTACGCCGACCTGTACGTGCCCGAGAGGCTCGCCGAGCTCCATCAGCTGTTCCAGGCCGAGACGCGCGAGCTGGATCCCGATGGCTTCGCCAAGTTCGAGGCCTACCGCGCGTGCGGGGGCGAGGGCATGAGCGCCGAGGCGGTGAGCGAGGCGCTGCTCGCGCTGGCGCCCCACGTGTCGCGCTTCGTCAGCAAGCTGTTCGGCGTGGAGCGCGAGGCGGCGGCCTACCGCGACGAGGTGGGCGGGCGTCGCCCGCTGTGGCAGTTCAAGCGCGAGCTGGTCAAGAAGCGCGTGCACAAGTCGAGCGCTGGGCAGGCGTTTGCGGCGCGCGGCGCGGACGCGACGGCGGCGTCGCTGGTGGCGCGCCGAGCGCTCGCGGCATGTGGCGCCGCCGAGTCGCTGCTCGGCAGCGGCTCCCCCGAAGAGGAGAGCGCGATCGCCGACGCGGCGCTGCGCGTGCTCGAGATCGAGGACACGGGCCGCAAGGCGGCCAAGGCCGGCGGCGCGCAGTGGACGGACGAGCTCCATCAGCGGGCGGCCAAGCTGGCGCGCGCGATCGCGGCGCCAGGGCTGCCCGCGAGCCTAGCGGCGCTGCCCGAGCTCTCCGAGCGCGGCGACGCACAAGACCTGGCGGTGGCGACCCTGGCGCTCGAGGCGATCGAGGCCTACCTGGCTGCGCGCAGGGCGGACCACCACGACCCCGCGCACCGCTGGCCTTCGCTCAAGGCGCCCGCCAACGTCGACCCGCAACACCTGGTGAAGCTGCGCCGGCCGGACGAGAAGCTGCCCGAGCTGTTCGTGGGACCGGACGAGGAGCGCCGCGCTCGCGATGGCTTTTTGCTCACGGATCGGCGCATGGGCCCGCGCCAGATCGAACAAGAGATCGACTACTGCCTGCTCTGCCACGATCGCGACAAAGACTCCTGCAGCAAAGGCCTACGCGAGGCCAAGACCGGCGCGATCAAGAAGAACGCCATCGGCGTGCCGCTCAACGGCTGCCCGCTGGGCGAGAAGATCTCCGAGATGCACTCGATGCGCGCCGAGGGCGACGCGATCGCGGCCTTGGCGCTGGTGTGCGTGGACAACCCGATGTTGCCCGGCACGGGCCACCGCATCTGCAACGACTGCATGAAGGCCTGCGTGTTCCAGAAGCAGGCCCCGGTGAACATCCCCGAGGTCGAGACGGGCGTGCTCACCGACGTGCTCAAGCTGCCGTGGGGCTTCGAGATCTACGGCTTCCTCACCCGCTGGAACCCGCTCGCCATCGCGCGGCCGCACAATCGCCCCTACTTCGGCAAGAACGTGCTGGTGGTCGGCACTGGACCCGCCGGCTACACACTCGCCCACCACCTGAGCGCCGAGGGCTTCGCGGTGGTGGCGGTGGATGGCCTCAAGATCGAGCCGCTGCCGGTGGAGCTCACCGGCGACGAGTCGCGCCCGCCGCGCCCGATCCGGGACTACAGCGGTCTGTACGAAGAGCTCGACGAGCGCATCTTGCTCGGCTTTGGCGGGGTCAGCGAGTACGGCATCACCGTGCGCTGGGACAAGAACTTCCTGAGCGCGCTCTACCTCACGCTGTCGCGCCAGCGGCTCTTGAAGATCCACGGCGGCGTGCGCTTCGGCGGCGCCATCACGCTCGAGGACGCCTGGGCCTATGGCTTCGATCACGTGGCCATCGCCGCAGGTGCCGGCCGGCCCACGCTGATCAAGATGAAGAACAACCTGGCGCGCGGCATCCGCAAGGCGTCCGACTTCTTGATGGCGCTGCAGCTGACCGGCGCGGCCAAGAAGAGCGCGCTCGCCAACTTGGAGGTGCGGCTGCCGGCGGTGGTGATCGGCGGCGGCCTCACCGCGATCGACACGGCCACCGAGCTCATCGCCTACTACCCGATTCAGGTCGAGAAGACCGCCGAGCGGGTCGAGCTCTTGATCCAGGAGCGCGGCGAGAAGGCGGTGATCGAACTGTTCGACGCGGAGGAGCGCAGCTTCATCGCCGAGCAGCTCGGACACGCGGCGCTCGTGCGCGAAGAGCGTGGTCGCGCCGCCGCCGAGGGTCGCACCCCCAACTTCCAACCGCTGATCGAGCTCTGGGGCGGCGTCTCCATCGCCTACCGCAAGGAGCTCGCCGACTCGCCCGCGTACAGGCTGAACCACGAAGAGGTGGAGAAGAGCCTGGAAGAGGGCGTGCGCTACCTGGAGAACCTCTCCCCCACCGAGGCCGTGCTCGACGACCGCGGCCTGGTGAAGGCGATGCGCTTTGCGCGCCAGGTGCGCGGCGCCGACGGCAAGTTCACCGACAGCGCCGAGCAAGTGGAGATCCCCGCGCGCACCGTGTGTGTGGCGGCAGGCACCCAGCCCAACGTCACGTATGACCGCGAGTACCCCGGCACGTTCAAGTTCGACAAATGGAACCAGTACTACCAGCCGCACACCGCCACGGTGGACGAGCACGGCAAGCTGGTGGTCGCGCCTGCAGCGCGCGCCGAAGACGGCTTCTTCACCAGCTACGACGACGGCGTGCACACCGTCAGCTTCTACGGCGACAACCACCCGCACTACGCAGGCAGCGTGGTCAAGGCCATGGCCAGCGCCAAGGACGCCTACCCGTCGGTGCGCGATCTGTTCAAGGCGGACATCGAACGCGCCAAGTCCACGCCGGCCGCTGAGCTCGCCCATCGGCGCCGTGCACTGCTCTCACGTCTCGACCACGATCTGCGCGCCTTCGTTCACCAAGTGAACCGGCTCACGCCCACCATCATCGAGGTGGTGGTCAAGGCGCCGCTCGCCGCCAAGAAGTTCCACCCCGGCCAGTTCTACCGGCTGCAGAACTTCGAGGCCACCGCACCGCTGGTCGAGGATGGCCGCGGCTCCCCCACCCGCCTCACCATGGAGGGCATCGCGCTCACCGGCGCGTGGGTGGACAAGGATCAAGGGCTCTTGTCTTTGATCGCACTTGAGATGGGCGCCTCGACCCGGCTGCTCTCCACGCTCGAGGTCGGCCAAGAGGTCGTGGTCATGGGCCCGACGGGCACGCCCACCGAGATCCCGACGGGCGAGACGGTGCTGCTCGCCGGCGGCGGCCTCGGCAACGCCGTGCTGTTCTCGATCGCGCGCGCCATGAAGGCCCGCGGCGACAAGGTCATCTACTTCGCGGGCTACAAGCTGGGCGAAGATCTGTTCAAACAGGACGAGATCGAGGTCGCCACCGACCAAGTGATCTGGTGCACCGACAGCGGCCGGGTGATCGAGCCGCGCCGCCCGCAGGATCGGCACTTCCGCGGCAACATCGTGCAAGCGATGGTCGCCTACGCCGATGGCAGCTTGTTCCAAGGCTCGAGCGGCGGGCCCGTCGCCAAGCTCAAAGAGGTGTCGCGCATCATCGCCATCGGCTCCGACCGCATGATGAACGCCGTACGCGATGCCCGCCACGGCGTGCTCGCCCACCACCTCGACCCGCGCCACATCGCCATCGCCAGCATCAACTCACCCATGCAGTGCATGATGAAAGAGGTGTGCGCCCAGTGCCTCCAGCGCCACGTCGACCCAGCCACTGGCAAAGAGGTGTTCGTGTTCACCTGCTACAACCAGGATCAGGAGCTCGACCACGTCGACTTCGAGAACCTGCGCGCCCGGCTGCGCCAGCAGTCGGTGCAGGAGAAGACGGCCAACGGCCTGCTCGATCACATCTTCCGCGTGCAGCCCGAGCTCAAGCGCTACTGAGCGAAGCTGCCTCGCGACCGGTCGTCCGACCACGCCCGTCGGCTCCCCCCGCCAAGTGAGCGCTCGAGATCAGGGCACGACCGGCTCGCAAGGCGGCCACTCCGGGTTGTCAGATCGGAAAGATGACCACGCCCGGGCAGGTCACGAACAGACGGCACGACTCATGGCGCAAACCGAGCAAATCTCGGGCCACATGGTCAGCACGTCGAGTCGGGAGGGCGCCTCGCGTTCTCGACATGTGCCCGCTCCGCCGCTAGACGTTTCGACCATGCACACGGGCTTGCGCTGGGTTGCGCTCGCCGCGTCCGGGCTGCTCGCTCTCCTGGCTTGCGACGATGGCTTGCTCAAGGTCGACGACTTCGACCAATCGTGCGACGTGAATGATGACTGTGTCGCGGTCACCGACCTCGGGCAGTGTTGCACCTGCTCGGAGGCGGCCATCAACAGGGCAGACCTGGCCGCCTACGAGGCCGCGATCGACTGCCCGGTCTGCGCATCCGACTGCCCGACGGTCTTCGCGGCGCGCTGCAACGAGGGTACCTGCGAGGCGTACGAGGCAGCTGTGTGTGTGCCTGGCGTGCAGAGCGACTGCACCGACGGCTGCACCTCGGGCACCGGCACCCACACCTGCCTGGAGGACGGATCCGGCTACGGCGTGTGCAGCTGCAGCCTCTGAGCGTGCACGGCGCTCAGAACCCGCGCGCGACCAGCCGCTCGATGGTGCGGGTGCTCATGTTGCCCGCCACGACGTCGGGATCGTTCAAGAGCGCTTGGTGCAGAGGGATGTTGGTGCGGATGCCCTCGATGATGAACTCGTCGAGCGCGACGCGCATCTTGGCGATGGCCTCTGCGCGAGTCGGCGCGTGTACGATCACCTTGGCCAGCAGCGCGTCGTAGTTGGGAGGCACCCGGTAGCCGCCGTACACGCCGGAGTCGACGCGCACGCCGCCGCCGCCGGGAGGGTGGTAGCTGGTGATCAGCCCAGGCCAGGGCGCGAAGGAGCGCGGATCCTCGGCGTTGATGCGGCACTCGATGGCATGACCGCGGAAGCTCCACGGGCGCGTGTCGGGTAGGTTGAGCTTCTCGCCCGCAGCTGCGCGGATCTGGAGCTCGACCAGATCGACGCCCGTCGTCATCTCGGTCACGGGGTGCTCTACCTGCACGCGGGTGTTCATCTCCATGAAGTAGAGGTTGCCCTTCTCATCCATGAGAAACTCGAGCGTGCCGAGCGAGGTGTAGCCGGTCTCGCCGATCGCGGTGCGGATGCGATCACCGAGCAGCGCCCGTTGCTCGTTGGACAGCACCGGGCTGGGCGCCTCCTCGATCACCTTCTGGTGTCTGCGCTGCAGCGAGCACTCGCGCTCCCCCAACGTCCAGATGCCGCCGTGCTGATCGGCCAAGACCTGGAACTCGATGTGGCGCGGCTCCTCGACGAAGCGCTCGAGGTAAACGTCCGGGTTCTTGAAGCCCGTGGCTGCCTCGTGACGTGCGGTCTCGAAGCCGCGGCCCACCTCGTCGGCGTTGCGCACGATGCGCATGCCACGCCCACCACCGCCGCCGGAGGCCTTGAGGATCACGGGGAAGCCAATCTCCTCTGCCTTCGCGATCGCGTCCTCGGCGCTCTCGAGCACGCCGGTGCCTGGCAGCAGCGGCAACCCGAAGCGCTGCGCGTTCGTGCGCGAGGTGACCTTGTCGCCCCAGGCACGCATGGCGTCGGGCGTGGGGCCGATCCAGGTCAGCCGGCATTTCTTGCACAGCTCTGCGAAAGCGGCGTTCTCACTAAGGAAGCCGTAGCCGGGGTGCAGCGCGTCGGCGTTGGTGACCTCTGCCGCCGCGATGATCGCTGGCGTGTTGAGGTAGCTCTTGCCGGGCTCGGGCGGGCCGACGCACACCGCCTCGTCGGCGAAGCGCACGTGCAGCGCGTCGGCGTCAGCCGTCGAGTGGATGGCCACGGTGCGCACGCCGAGCATGCGGCAAGCGCGCAGGATGCGCATGGCGATCTCGCCACGATTCGCGATCAGGATTTTCTTGAACACGGACCGCTCGTCTCGCTTCAGGAGGCCGGGCTGATCTTGAACAGCTTCTGCCCGAACTCCACCGGCTTGCCGTTCTCCACCAAGATGTCGACGATCGTGCCGGACGCGTCGGCCTCGAGCTCGTTCATGAGCTTCATGGCCTCCACGATGCAGAGCGTCTGGCCCTCGCGAACCTTCGAGCCGATCTCGACGAACGGGGGGGCGTCCGGGGACGGCTGGCGGTAGAAGGTGCCCACGAAGGGCGAGGTCACGAACACCGCCTTGTCGTCTGCCTCGGGCGGCTGACTCACGCTGTGCGGTGGCGCGCTGTGCGGCAACGCCTCGGCCGGCACCGTGGATCCGGAGACCGGCAGAATCGACGAGAGCAGCGGTGAACCGGCTGAGGTGACGACCACCTCCTTGCCGCTCCCGCGTTGGATGCGGAGCCGAACGTGCTCGTCTTCGAACTCGAACTCGCTGACGCCACCGTCGACGAGCGCGCCGAGCAAAGCCTTGAGCTGCGGGATATCGATATCCACGAGAGTCCTTTGGTGGGTGAACGCCTCTTGCCGGTTCCGAGCTACCTTATCGGCGCGCGAACCTCAATCTCGCCGTGTCTTCGACGCGGCGCGTGATGAGCGGGAGCGCGTAGTCCGTTGCGCACCTCGTTCGAGCGCGGCGCGCAGCCCGAGCTCGTAGGAGAGCGCGCCGAAGCCAGAGACGCGGCCCACACACGCGCGCGCCGTCAACGCCCGACGCCGGAACGGCTCGCGCGCGTCGGGGTTCGACAAATGCACCTCGATCACGGGAACGCCGGCGCCCTGGATCGCGTCGAGCAGCGCGATGGACGTGTGGCTGTAGGCTCCAGGGTTGATCACCACGGCGTCGAAGCCTTCGGCTCCTGCCGCGCCGATCCACTCGACCAGCGCGCCCTCGTGCGCGGACTGCCGACACTCGACGCCCGCCCCAAGCTCGCTGGCGAGCTGCTCGAGCCTCGTGTGGATCCGAGGCAAGGTGGTGCTGCCATAGATCTCGGGCTCGCGCGTGCCGAGGCGATCCAAGTTGGGCCCCGAGAGCACCAGCACGCGCGGCGTGCGCTCCGCCCCCCGCCGGTTCTTCGATGGGCCTGGGCGGGCTGCCAATCGCGGCCTCGCGCTCAGGAAAGCTCTTTGAGCAGCGTCGGCACGCGCGTGCGCAACATGAAGCGCGCCTTGCCGATGTTCGCGTCGGGCGTGAGCGTCACCGCCACGAAGTACACGTCGTTGATGGCGCGGATCAGCGTGGTGACCTTCTCGGCCTGGATCGTCACCTCGGAGGGCTCCCCTGACTCCAGCATTTGCGAGGCGCGCTGGATCGACTTGAGCACCACGCTGAACTCCGCCCCGATGGTCGAGATGTCGAACTCGACAGACGGGTTCGGCCGCACGTAGCGGTCGACCTCGATGCCCTCGAAGTCCATCACCAGCGTGGCGAGGCTGCCGTCGACGCCATCGATCACTTCCTTCAAGAGACTCTGGAACATGGCTCTCCAATGGGCCGCGCCGCTCCGTGGGCACTGCTCCCCGACACTCTACCGACCGGCAGGCAGGCTCGTAAAGAATCGTTACATCTTGCTTCCCGGCAGGATTCGGAGGATGCCCCCCCATGGGGTGCCCCGCGAGCTTCTCGCCTTGACCCCCCCGGTTTCGAGCGGCTAACGTGCGGTCCGCTCGGTCATTCGAGCCGCGTCCTGGCTGGGCTTCGCAAGGGGCCAAGCGATCCTGGGGGCGTGATGCAGCTGTTCGAAGCGGTCCAAGAAGGAACTGAACGCACATGCGCGCACGAGCTGGGGATCCGCCCCGCACGATGCCCCAAAAGATCCTCGCGGGGCGAGCTCCTGACCCGCAACTGCGCGGGGATCTGGTCCAGGTCAAAGTCGACCAGGTGATCTTGTCTCGCGCGCCGGCGCGGGCCTTGGCCGAAGCGCTCGGCTTCGGCTTGAAGAAGACGCCAGTCGAAGTGGCGGTCGCTTACGACGGCACCTGTGTGACCGACGCGGGATCGCTCCGCTCCACCGACGATCGCGCCCCGGCCAGCACACCGCCGGAGCTGCCAGCGCACAACATCCAGATCGCGCGCCCGGGCATCGGCTTTCCGGCGCCCGTGCACCTCGAGCGCTTCGCCGCCCCCGCCCGCCTCGCGCTCACGGACGACCCGCGCCTGTGCACGGTCGGCGGCGTGGGGATGCTCAGCCTGGTGGCGTCACCCGCCATGCTCGGGCAAGCGCTGGCTACGGGCAGCGTGTGGTTGCGCCCACCGCGGAGCGTGCAGGTGCACCTGTCGGGACGCGCCCGCCCGTTCGTGTGTGCGCGGGACGTGGCGCTCGAGCTCTTGCGTCGCGGCCTCGATCAGGTGGTGGCCCGCATCGAGAAGGAGCACGCCGCCCCGGTAGTGCTCGAGTTCGCCGGCCCCAGCGCGCGCCTCCTGTCGGTGCCGGAGCGCAGCGTGCTCGCCGGCATCGCACCTCAGGTGGGGGCCGCCGCGGCCATCTTCGTGAGCGACGAAAAGACCGAAGTGTTCCTGCGCGATCAACGCCGGAGCAAGGCGCATCGCGCGATCGTGCCGGATCCCGGCGCGCCGTGTGAGGAGGTGGTCAGCATCGACCTCGGCGCGGTCGATCCGCTGCTCATGGACGACGACGGCGTGGTGCGGCCAGTGCGCGATCTCGCCGGCAAGCCCGTGAGCCAGGTGGTGCTCGGGGGAGACAGCGGCACCACGCTGCGAGACATGCTCGCCGCAGCCATGCTGCTCAAGTCCAAGCGCGTCCCGTCGCGGCTCGACCTGTTGGTCTCGCCACCCTCGCGACAGGTGCTCGAGGTGCTCGCGCAATCGGGCGCGTTGGTCGATCTCGTGGCCACGGGAGCGCGCGTGATCGAGCCCGACTCGCGCGTGATCAACTCCAAGATCTACCCCCCCGTGAAGGGCACGCTCTCGCTCCGCACGTCGGACCCGGAGCCGCGCACCGACGGTTCACCTCGATTCACGGTCGTCTCCGCCGAGACGCTCGCGTACGCCGTGGCCACGGGCACCGTCGGCGACCCACGCAGCTTCAAGCGCCCCGTGCGCGTGACCGTGCCGCGCGCCCTGCCCACGGACGACGTGCTGGTGCTGCGTGATCGCAAGGGCACGGAGGCGCAGAGCACCAAGAAGCCCATGGGAGCTCCCGCTCGAGAGGCGCTCAAGGACGCGCTCACGCTCGAGCTCGTGGACGGCCCCCATGTCCCCGAGCGAAAGGCGCAAGGCGATGGCTTCGCGTTGCTGCTCCACCATCTCGAGGAGGTCCGTCAGTTCTCGGACGATCCCCTCGGACAGGCCGGGGTGCGCGCGATCGTGGCCGCGCTGACGCCAAGTCAAGCGGTGACCGCGCTGGCGAGCGAAGGCATCGCCTGCTTCGCGGCGGACCCGTCGGTGATCGCGGCGGGCAAAGGTCAGAAGACGTTGGCGTTGCCCGCGCCCTCCAAGTGGGGCGACGACACCGCCGCCACCATCGGGAAGGCGAAGGTCAGCCTGGCGTTCAAGGCGCGCGGCCTCGAGCAAGGCTGGACCAGCAGCGGCGGGCTCAAGCCGGGCGCGGCCACCAAGAAGTAGCCGGCCCGCTGCTGGCTCACTGCGAGAGCTCTCTCCAGCGCACGATCTTGCGCGGAATCGGCTGGCCACTCGCGAGCTCGACCCGCGTGGCAGCCCTCACCAGCGCGCACGCCAAGCGCTCGATCGCCCGCAGCGTCTCCGCGCCGAGAGCGGCTACTTCGGCCTGACTTTCGTCCGTCGTGGCGGTTGCCCCGGAGGCCTCGGTGTGGACCACGAGGGGCACGCGCACGCCCTGGTGCAACGCGCCGCCCTCGAACGTGGCGTGTCCTTCGCCGCGCACCGTCAGCGCGAGCTCGAAACGCACGCCGTGGGACGGGGGCGGCCCACTCACTGCGCGCCAGCGGGCGCCTTGGGCGGCGCCGCGGGCCCTGCCGGCTGCTTCGCGGGGACGGGCGCAGGGGGACCAGGATCTGCGGGTCGCTTGATCTTGGTGGGCTCCTGTGAGGGCGCCTTGAGCTCTTCGAGGAAGGCCTTGGCGTCGACCCCGAACGGCCCACCCCAGTCGCGCACCACCAGCTCGAACACGAGCTTGGCCTCTTGGCGGCGGTTCATCATCATCAAGGTCTCGCCCTTGAGCACCAGCGCTTCGGCGTCCAAGCCCGAGTTGGGGTACGACTTGAGCGCGAAATCGATACGTGCGACGGCGGCGTCGAAATTGTCGCGCCGCCGATAGTAGCGAGCGACGTACAGCTCGTGACGCACCAAGCGGCCGGTCACCACCTCGAGCATGTAGTCCACGTCCTTGCGGTATCGACTGCGCGGGAAGGCGCGCACGAACGCGCGCAGCTCGCGATGCGCATCCAACGTCGTGGCCTGATCTCGCTCCTCTGCCGGGGGCTGCAGGATCGTGTCGCTGATGTCGAAGTAGAGCGCCTTGGCCAGCTTGTAGCGGGCGTACTCCACCTCGCGATCGCTGCGGTAGGTGGTGACGAACGAGCGGAACGCGCTGATCGCGTCGGTGTACTTCTCCTGTGCGAAGTCGATGTCCGCCAGGCGCAGCTCGCTCAGTCGGGCGTAGCGGCTCTGAGGGAAGCGCTTTTTCACCTCTTGGAACAGCGGCCTGGCGCTCTCCCAATCTTTGGCGCGAAAGCTGGCCATCGCCTCCTCGTACGCGCGGCGTGCGTCCTCGGTGTACGAGAGCTGCTTCTGGCCGCCCGTGGAGGTGGTCGCGCATCCGGCGGTGGGCAGTGCCACGCCCAAGACCGCCACCATCGCGAGGCCTCGCACAGAACGCATGGCTGGCTTCTAGTCCACGCGGCGCGCCCTGGGAAGCGGCTTCAGGTCGAGGCTTGGGGGCTCGCTTGCGCCCTCGCGGGCGCTACGCTCGCCGATGGCGACGCCGGTCACACGGCCACGACGAACCGCAGCCGCTCCCGGCGCCCATCCGCGGTGGGACTCGCGCGCGCCAGGCGCCGTCGGGCGAGCTCGGCTACTTCGGAGCCAGAGGGGCGATCAGCTCGCCGACCTTGCGCGCGGTGGTGTGCTGCTTCTCGAGCGTGCGCAGGATCGGTTCGCTCACGAACAAGCCGAACGACGCGTACTCGTACAGCCACTGCGAGAGCATGGCCTCTCCCGCCTCGCCCGGGCCGGCCAACATCTGGATGTTGTCCAGGATGCGGTCGGCCACCAGCGTGCCGTCGGGGTTCGGTCCGGCGCCCATGAACAGCGCGTCGTAGATGCCAGCGCCGGTGGCGAAGCCAGCCAGCTGCTCGCGCACCTCCTGCCCGCGCCCGTGCTGGTCGACCGTGGCGAGCAGCAGGCTGGCCGCCTCGTTGAAGCGCGCCACGATCGCGGCAGGGCCGGTGACCCGCGGCGCGTGCACCGAGATCGACCCCGACTGGAGCAACTGAAACAACGCGTGCGTGACCTCGAACTCGCCCTGCCCGACGACGCGGCAAATGTCCGAGATGCTGCGCGCGCCGTCGATCGCGTCGTACACCGGAGCCAACGCCTCCGAGCCCTCGTCGCTGGGCATGGTGCGACCCGCCACCTTGACCGGCACGTGCAGCTGGCTGGGAATGCGCTCGGCGAAGTAGCGCTTCTCGTCCATGCGCCGCACACCCTCCATCAGCAGGCTGGAGACCGAGAGGTTCAGGTGCGCCGCGAGCCGAGACTCGTCGAAGGTGTCCAAGAAGTAGAACATGCCGTCGCTGACCAGCAGCACGGCGTAGACCACTTCCTCCGTCTGCTTGCCCATCAGCTGGAACAGACGCTCCCGCGTGACGAAGCCCAGCTTCACGGCGGCCTCGCCAAAGCGAATGTCGCTGGTCACCGCCCCGGCAGCCTGCTCGACCTGCTCGCGCGTGAGCACGCCGTAGCGGTAGAGCACCTCCCCTAACCGCTCGCCGTCGGCGTTGGAGTTGGCGCAGATCACCTGCCCACTGTCGAAGAACACCGAGCGGGAGGCGCCGGGGCTGGTGACGATCAGCTCGCCCTTCCAGGACGCCTGCCCGATCAGCGACACGATGTCACAGATCGCTCCGGGCAGCGTGATCTCGCCGGCCAAGCGGCACACTGCGCCGTCGTGGTCGTCGCGTTTGCCGTCGTCGCCCACGTTGCGCATGAAAACCAGGTGCGGCGGCCCCGGCATGACGCGGAACGTGCCTTGGCGGCCGCGCATCATCTGGCTCGCGACGCGGCCCACGGGGTGCACCGTCCCCGTGGGGTCGATCCGCACCAGGTCGCTCCGCTCCTCGGCCATGGATCCCTATCTTTACCCTCTCCTTCCCCCGCCTTAGAAGTCCTTGGCGTACAATTCGACCGTGAAGCCTGTCGAATCCGACGCTCCGTGGCGCGCTTCGAGTCAAACCCCGATCGCTCGATGAACACCCAGCACATGAAACCGGGCTCCCCAGCGTTCACCGCGGCCACGTTGACCGAGGGTCTGTCCTCGACCGGGTACATCGCGGACGAGGAGGCCGGCCTCAGCCTGTGGCTGGCGCTCGAGCTCGGTCGACCGCTGTTGATCGAGGGGCCCGCCGGCGTCGGAAAGACGGAGATCGCCCGCGCCGCGGCCAGCTGCTTGGACCGCGAGCTGGTGAGGCTCTCCTGCTACGAAGGGCTGGATGAGGCCAAGGCCCTGTACGAGTGGGACTACGCCAAACAGATGCTCTACACGCAGCTCGTGCGCGAGGTGATCGCGCGGGAGACGAGCGCGGCGGCCGACGTCAAGCAGGCGCTCGAGTTGGCAGCCGCAAGCGGCGCCGCGTTCTTCGATCGGCGGTTCCTGGTGCCTCGGCCGCTGCTCCGGGCGCTCGAGAGCGAGCAGCCCGCGGTGCTCTTGATCGACGAGGTCGATCGCGCCGATCCCGAGTTCGAGGCGTTCCTGCTCGAGCTGCTCGCGGACATGGCCGTGACCATCCCCGAGCTTGGCCTGATTCGGGCCAAACACACGCCCTTGTGCGTGCTCACCACCAACGGCACGCGCGAAATGACCGACGCGCTGCGCAGGCGCTGCCTGCACCTGTTCATGGACTACCCGTCCCCCCAGCGGGAGCTCGCCATCCTGCGACGGCGCCTGCCCGGGCTCGATCAGCAGCTGGCCGAATCGGTGGTGCGACTCGTCGCCCGGGTCCGCCAGCTCGACCTGAAGAAGGCGCCCAGCATCGGCGAGACCATCGACTGGACCCAAGCGCTGCTGCGCCTGGGCAAGAGCTCGCTGGACCCACGGCTGTGCGAAGACACGTTGGGCCTCTTGCTCAAGCACCAGGAAGACAGAGCGCTCGCCGCCGAGCGGCTGCCGGAGCTGCTCGGTCCGGGATGACGCTCCCCGATCTCGAGTCGCTGCGCTGCTTCGTGGCAGCAGCACACCACTTGAGCTTCCGCCGCGCCGCGAAGGAGGTCGCGCTCTCGCCGGCAGCGTTCAGCGATCGCATGCGGCGGCTCGAGGAGCAGGTCGGTGAGCGCCTGTTCCTGCGCACCACGCGCAGCATTCGGCTGAGCAAAGCGGGCGAGCGCGCGCTGCCTCACGCCCTCGCCGCCATCGCAGCCGCCAAAAAGACGCTCGACAGCGGCCACCACCCGGTGCCGTTCGACTTGGTGCTCGGCACGCGCTTCGAGCTCGGCCTGTCGTTCTTGAGCCCCAACCTGGCCGCGCTCGCCAAGGCGCGACCGGAGCGGCGCATGCACCTCTACTTCGGCGACACGGACGCGCTGCTCGCCGCGCTCGAGCGTGGCGAGGCCGACGCGATCGTGACCAGCGCGCGCGTCTCGCGCGCACGCGTCGAGACCTTGGCGCTGTTCGAGGAGCACTATGGTCTCGTGGCCGCCCCGGACTTGCTCGCCCGCAAGCCGCTGGCCAGCTTCCGCGACGCTGACGCGCACACGCTGCTCGACCTCCACCCTGACCTGCCGCTGTTCCGGTACTTCTTGGACGGGCGCCCCGCCAAGGAGGTGTGGCGATTCGACTCGGTGCAACGGCTCGGGACCATCGCGGCGGTGGCGCACGGCGCCCGCGAGGGCGCCGGGGTCGCCGTGCTGCCGCGCTACTTCGTCCTTCCAGACCTGGAGCGCGGAACGCTGGTCGAGCCCATGCCCAAGGCCAAGCTGGCCAGCGATCACTTCCGGCTCTTGTTCCGCAGCGGCCACCCGCGCGCCGACGACATCGCCGACCTCTGCGCGGAGCTCCGCGCGTTCCCGCTGAAGTGATGGCGCGGCGACGTCGCCCGCGTCATCTCAGCTCGATCACCTTGTCGCCCAGGAGCTTCTCCACTCGCGCGAACAGCGCGTCGCCTGGCTCGACCTTGTGTTTGGGCAGCGCCAACGTGGCCTCCGCGCCGGCTTCGAGGTCGATCACGATCGAGACGGGGCAGCTGCCCGGCAACGCCTCCATGGCCAGCGCGAGCTCGCGGAGCTGCTGCGGCTGGTGGCGACTGGCAGACAGCCGCAACGTCACGCCGCGTGTCTCCGCGCGAATCACGTCCGCGAGCAGCAGCGCCTCGTCGAGCAAGATGGTCGGCTCGCGCGGCCCCTGCTGCTCCTCCTCGCCCTCCTCGACCTGAGGGAAGGCGACTTTGCCGCTGATCAAGACCGCCTCGTTGCTCGTGAGCACCGCCTCGTACATGTCGATCTGGCGCTCGCGCACCTTCACCTCGATGCGCCCGCTTTGGTCCTCGAGCACGAAGAACGCGACCTTGCCGCCGCCGCCCTTGAAGATCTTGCAGCGGTAGCCCTCCACCATGCCGGCCAGCCGCACCTTGGCCCACGCTTGCTGGCCCGCGAGCGACGAGGTGCGCGCCACGTCGAAGCGCCCCAGGTCGATGCCGTAGCGGTCGAGCGGGTGCCCCGACACGTAGAAGCCGAGCGCCTCCTTCTCGCGCATCAAGGTCTCGCGCAGATCCCACGGCTCTGCCTTGGGGTACTCGTCGCCCGAGGGGGCCCCCGCGCTCGCGACGGGCGCGCTCATCAGGCCGAACAGGCTGGTCTGCCCCCGCTCGCGGTCCTTGCTGGCGCTGCGGGACCGCTCCAGCGCGCGCTCGATCGCCTCGAAAGCCTGCGATCGATGGACACCTCGCTCGGCCAGCGTGGCGTCGAACGCCCCCGACGCCACCAGCGCTTCGAGCACACCGCGGTTCACGCGTTTGGCGTCCACGCGTTCGGCGAAGTCGAACAGATCGCGGAACGGTCCTCCACCATCACGCGCCTCGAGCACCGCCTCGAGCGCGCTCTCGCCCACGCCACGGATCGCGCCCAGCCCGAAGCGGATCTTGGGCTGGTAGGGGTCATCCACTCGGCGTTCCTTGCGCCGACCCTTGGCGGGAGGCGTGCGACTCTCGTCGTACACGACGGTGAAGTCGGTGCGGCTCTCGTTGATCTCGGGCGGCAGCGTGGGGACGCCCCACGCGCGCCCTTCGGCGATGATGCGAACGACCTTCTCGATCTTGTCGCGATCCGCGGTCATCAGCGCGCACAAGAACTCGACCGGGTAGTGCGCCTTCAAGTACGCGGTCTGGTAGGTGAGCAGCGCATACGCCGCGGAGTGGCTCTTGTTGAAGCCGTAGCCAGCGAAATACTCGAGCAGCCCGAAGATGCGATCAGCGTCCTCCTCGGACACACCCTTGCCCAGCGCACCGGCCACGAAGGTGGCCTTCTGCTTGGCCATTTCCTCGGCCTTCTTCTTGCCCATCGCGCGGCGCAAGAGGTCGGCGCCGCCGAGCGTGTAGCCCGCGAGCTCCTGCGCGATCTGCATCACTTGCTCCTGGTACACGATGACGCCGTAGGTGGGCACGAGCAGGCCGTCGACCAGGGGGTGCATCTTCTGCACGGGCTTGCGTCCGTGTTTGCAGTCGACGAAGTCTTTGACCATGCCCGTGCCGAGCGGCCCCGGGCGGTACAGCGCCACGGCGGCCACGATGTCCTCGAACGCGTCGGGGCGGAGATCCTTGAACAGCTGCTGCATGCCGTTCGACTCGAGCTGGAACACGCCAGTCGTGTCGCCCGACTGGAGCAGCGCGTAGGTCTTGTGGTCGGTGAGCGGCAGCGTGCCGACCTCGAAGCGCTGGGCGTCCGGGCCGCGGCGGTCCGGCCGTGCGTTCACCAGCCGCTCGGCGATGTCGATCACGGTCAGCGTCTTCAGGCCGAGGAAGTCGAATTTGACCAGCCCCGCCTTCTCGACGTCGTCCTTGTGGTACTGCGTGACGATCTGATCGCCGTTCTGGAAGCAGGGCACGTGATCGTCCAGCGGTCCCTCGCTGATCACGACGCCGGCGGCGTGCATGCCCGCGTGGCGCGTGAGGCCCTCGAGCTTGATCGCTTGTTTGATCAGCTCGCGCACCGTGGGATCGGTCTCGGTCAACGCCTTGAGCTTGGGCTCGACCGTGAGCGCCTCGGGGATGGTGTACATCACGCCCGGGCTCTTCTGCGGCACCAAGCTGGCGATGCGCTGCGCGTCGTTGGGCGGGATGCCCATCGTGCGCGCGACGTCCTTGATCACGCTGCGCGACTTGAGCTCGTGGAACGTGGCGATCTGCCCCACGCTGCGCTTGCCGTACTTCTCGGCCACGTACTGGATCACCTCGTCGCGCCGGTCCATGCAGAAGTCGACGTCGAAGTCCGGCATGCTGACGCGCTCCGGGTTCAGGAAGCGCTCGAACAGCAGGTTGTACGGGATCGGGTCGAGATCGGTGATGCGCATGGCCCAGGCCACGATCGAGCCTGCGCCCGAGCCACGACCCGGGCCGACCGGGATGCCGTGCTCCTTGGCGTAGCGGATGAAGTCCCACACGATCAGGAAGTAGCCCGGGAAGCGCATCTTGCAGATGACGTCGAGCTCGGTGTCGAGCCGGCGCACGTAGCCTTCGCGATCGACCGTTCGGCCCACACGCTCCGCCTCGACGAAGCGACGCTCGAGGCCCTCGCGCGCGACGTGTCGAAAATAGCCGTCGGTGTCGAACCCGGACGGCACTTGGAAGGTCGGCAGCATCGGCTCGCCGAGCTTCAGCTTGAACGACGTGCAGCGCTCGGCGATGGCCAAGGTCTCTCGCACCGCCTGCGGGTGGTCCGAGAAGGTCTCGGCCATCTCGCGGGGCGACTTGAGGAACATCTCGTAGCTGCCGTGATGGGCGGCGTGCGCGTCGGCGAAGGACCGGTTCTGCGCGATGCAGGAGAGCACCAGCTGGCTCTCGCCATCTTCGCGCGTGGGGAAGTGCACGTCGTTGGTGGCGACGGTGCGCAGATCGAGCTTGCGAGCCGCCTGCGCCAAGATGCCGTTGACCACCTGCTGCTCCGGCAGCCCGTGGTCTTGCAGCTCCACGTACAGGCTGCCCGGATCGAGCATGTCCTTGAGCCTGCCGAGCGCGCGCAGGCCCGCGTCCTCGCCTTGCTCAAGCACCTCTTGGGCCACCACGCCGCCGAGGCAACCGCTCAGCACCAACAGGTCCTCGCGATGCTCGGCGATGGTCTCCAAGGTGACGCTCGGTCCGCGCGCGCTCTTGGGCGCGAGGTGCCCAGCGGACACCACGCGGACCAAATTCTTGTAGCCGCGCTCGCTCGCCGCGAGCAGCACCAGGTGGTCGATCGGCAGGTCTTCGCCGAGGTCCGACGCGCCGCGGCGCGACGGCGGGCCCGAGCCCGCGGGCCGGGCCACGTTGACCTCACAACCCAGGATCGGGCTGACCGCCTGCTCCTTGCAGCTCAGGATGTGCTGCAAGATGCCGAACATGTTGCCGTGGTCGGTCAACGCGATCGCGTTCATCCCGAGCGACTTGGCGCGCGAGCTCAGATCCTTGACTCGAACGGCGCCGTCGAGCAGCGAGTACTGGCTGTGGACGTGAAGATGCACGAACTCGACGCTCACAATCTCGCGAGTACGCTTGCTGGGCCCGCCTGTCGAGCGCTAGACTTGCGAGGTTCTTCCCCTTAGCCGGCGCCTGCGCTAAAGGCGTCCGCTCCACACCAGGGGTGGCCAAGAGAGTCCTCGCGCGGGGACTTCCTCGGTCCGCCCATGCTCGACGGCGAGCCCCGTTCCGGCGCCGTCTCCACTTCGGAGGTTTGTCGTTATGCTTCGTTCTCACCTTCTCCTCGTCGCGACCATCGGCGCTGCCAGCACTCTGACCATGGGGCTCGGCGCATGCGGAGATAGCGGGGGCCCCGGCGGCGCTGGTGGTGGCTCCACGACCCCCGGCGGCGTGACGCCGCCCGCTCGTCCCGACGGCGTTGGCGCGGGCGACGGCCCGGGCAAGATCTTCGCCGTCTCCAAGATCTACATCGGCACCAAGACGCGCGCAGGCATGGAGTCTGCCGACGCGTGGAAAGACTACGGCTACGATCTGGACTCCCAGATCACCGGCAGCGACTTCTCCAACCACTGCAAGCCGGCCGGCGGCGCCGCACCGAACAACGTCTTCCCCGACGGCAACGAGGGGCGCGACAACGCCTTCGGCAAAGTGCTGCTCCCGATCATCAAGACCGCCGCTGCGACCAGCGTGTCGGATCTCGAGGCGTCGCTCAACGAAGCCATCACCGAGGGCAGCTTCACCATCATCGTGAACCTGAAGGACCTGGGCGACGGCGCCAGCTACAACCCGATCAACGGCGCGCTGCTCGCCGGCAAGGAGGGCGTGGGCACCGACTGGAAGACCGTGCCCGAGTTCCCCGAGGTCCCCTTCACCAACTCTTACCTCACCGAGAACACCTGGGTCAGCGGCGACAAGGGCAACGTCAGCCTGAACCTCGCCATCGCAGGGTTCAACCTGTCGCTGGACATCAACAGCGCCCTCATCTCGATGGACCTGGACTCCGGGCACGGCTCCGCTTCGGGCGGCGTCATCTCCGGCGTGCTCGACACCGAGGGGCTCATCAATCAGCTGCGCGACGTGCTCGGCGCGGTCGACGAGTCCTTCTGCGAGGGCACCGCGGTGGAGGGCATCCTCAACCAGATCCGTCAGGCCTCCGACATCATGAAGGACGGCTCGCAAGACTCGGCTGCGGAGTGCAACGGCATCTCCATCGGCCTCGGCTTCGACGCGGTCGAGGCGACCATCAGCGGCGAGGGCACCCCGGCAGACCCGGTCGACCCGCCCTGCATGGGGACCGGCGGCGGCGGTGGTGCCGGCGGCGGCGGCGGCGCAGGCGGCGCCGGCGGCAACTGAGCTGACCTTGCACTGGCGGCGGGGCGCCTCCGGGGATCCGGGAGCGCCCCGCAGCTTTTTGTGGCGGGCTGAGCCGAGCTTCGGGGCTCAGGCGTCCAGCGCTGAGGGGACCGGTCCACGGCGCCCCTTGCGCCCGCGCCCGAGAGTTCGCTACAAGGCGCCGGTCAACTCACTGCGAAGCGGGCGAGCTTTGCTGTCTGGTTCAGCTGGGAGGCCAGCTGAAAAGATTTCAGCCGGGGGTGAAGCAAGGCCCCCTGCCCGCGTCTAAGGCACCGTTCGAGGGGCCATGCGGTCAACGCTCCGCCCCTTTCGAGAGCTTCCCTGGAGGAGAAACTTTTATGCGTAAACTCGTCGCTCTTTGCTCCGCGGCCCTGATGGCCAGCTTCTTCTTGGGTGGCTGCTCCGTGAAGGTGCAAGCCGGAACCGAGGAGCCCAAGGCCGAACCCGCCAAGAAGGTGGAGAAGCCCAAGAAGAAGAAGCCGCGCAAGCTCAACCTCTCCAAGCTGAGGAAGGTGAAGAACGAGATCGAGCTGCCCTCCCCGGTTCCGTTCAAGACCGGCAGCTCCGAGCTCGACGAGGAAGCCGGCTCCGACGAGGTGCTCGAGCTCGTCCAGCAGTACATGAAGGAGAACCCGGACGTGACGCTGCTCCGCGTCGAGGGCCACACCGACTCGGACGGCGACGATGCCTCCAACATGGAGCTGTCCAAGGCCCGCGCCGCTGCGGTCACCCTCTGGCTGGTCAACCACGACGTGAACTGCAAGCGCCTGTTGCCGGTCGGCTTCGGTGAGACCCGGCCGCTGGTGGCCAACGACACGCCCGAGAACAAGGCCAAGAACCGCCGCGTGTCGTTCTTCGACGCCACGGTCAAGGGCAAGCCGGTCCAGGACGACAAGGGTCAGCCCATCCCGGTCGACAACGGTGGCCAGATCGCCATCGACCCCTGCAATCCGGCCGTGAAGCGCTGACGGTCGACTCCCTCGGGAGCGCGCACGGGCGACCGGTACCAAGCCGGCTCGCCCGTGTGGCGTTTGTGGGGGCGCCACCGTCTCTTCGCTTGTGCTCTCGGGCTTCCGAAGGAACACTGCGCGGGTGACTGCGCGTCTGCCCTGGGTGTTGTTGCTCGCTTCGATGGCTTCCTGCGACCCCCCCCGCGGGGAGGTCAGGACGTGGCAGGCCGCGGACCACGGGCGCGGCGCGGACGCAAAAGCTGCCGGCCAGACGCCCCAAGACATCGCCAACAAGGACGCCTCCCAGGGGCTCGCACAGACCGTGTGGACGAAGAGCTGCCAGAGCTGCCACGGGCCCTTCGGTCGGGGGGATGGCCCGCTCGGTCCCAGCCTGCAGGTGGCTGACCTCACACGTGAGGACTGGCTGGGCGGAGTGAGCGACGCGGAGATCGCCAAGGTCATCCGCGAGGGTCGGGGGAAAATGCCGGCCCACCCGGACCTGCCGGAAGCCACGCTGAACGCGCTCGTGAAGCGCATCCGCAACAAGGGTCGCTGACGCCTCACGAAAGCCCGACGCTGAAAGGGCGTGAGGGCATGACGCGCTCGTGAAGCGCATCCCTCGTGGAAGCCCGACGCTGAAAGGGCGTGAGGCCATGCGGACCTGCGACCACATTCTCGTGTCAAATGTGACGCATTGTCCCACTCATTTTTTACCTCAATGATGGGCGTTAGGACTCTGAAAGCATTGACTTGTTCATGCATTCACTGAGCTTGTGGTCAGGCTGGCCCAGCGCTTGATGACGCTTTTCGATTGCATGGGGAGACCCTGGACCGCTAACACTTGGCCCGTCTCACCGGGTTGTGGCAGCTTATCCTACATCGTCCCCTGTCAGCGAGCCCCGCGGTTCGCTGCACGAAACGCGAAGCCCCAAGCAGCAATCTGGGTTGGGGCCACGAGGAGATCTCGAGGAATGAAGTTCACTCCCTGGTTCGCCGCAGCGCTCGCCCCCTTCGGAGCCATCGCCTACAGCGGCTACCTTGGCCACGCGGTGGTGGTCGTTCTCACCGTGGGCATTTTCCTGGGCACCCTTTCGCTCGGCCGCAACCCAGCCCCCGCGCCCGCCAAAGACGCCTGAGGTTGCCGATTCGCAGCTGCGCGTCGGCGAAGCCCTTGACGCGCAAGGCTCCGGGCCCGTCCCATGCCGAGCACATGACCGACCCCCACGGCGATCGGCTGAAGCGGCTGGACGAGTTCACCCTGCATGAGCTCGAGTCCGTGCGCCTCATCCTGCGGGGCGACTCGGTCATCGACTGGCACCGTCTGAACCTGGCCTCCGAGGCAGAGGCCACCACCCTGCTCGTGGCGCAGGAGTTCCGCCCCGACGAAGCCGCAGACCGGGCGCGGTTGGACTCGATCCGGGGCGACGCCGTCAGCTACCTGCGCCGCCAGTTCGACTTTCCCATCCCCAAGCCGGTCGAGAGCGCTTCCGTCGAGGAGCTGCTGCTCATGGCCTCCGGCAAGGGCCACCGGCAGACGTGCGCATGCGCCATCCTCAAGGCCATGCACATCATCCACCACTTGGATGGGCGCGAGCTCCTGTTCTGCCTGCCGATGAGCGATCAGGAGGTGTTCCACCTGGTCGAGGAGAAGGTCTATCGGGTCATCGGCGGCATGCTGTCGGCGGGCTTTCCGATCGTGGAGTTCGTCGGCGGGCGCAAGAACAAGGACTCGCTTTACACCAAGCTCTTGTCCAAACCCGACGCCTCCGCGTCGGCCATCTACGACAAAGTGCGCTTCCGCGTGGTGGTGCGTTCCCGCGAGGACATTTTGCCGGTGCTCTTGTACCTGACCGAGCACCTGTTTCCCTTCTCGCTGGTGCTCGCGCGCCAGAGCATCAACACCATCTTTCCCTTCCGCAAATACGCCCTGGAGAACCCTCACCTACGCTCGATGATCAAACACTTCCAGACGGGAGTGGACGACGCGCTGACCCCCTCCGACAACGAGTTCAGCGACCAGAGCTACCGGGTGATCCACTTCGTCGTCGATCTGCCCATCCGACTGCCCGCGAAGACGATGGAGCTCGCTCCCCCGTCGGCCTGGTCGCTGGGGTCGGTGGTGTTCGTGCTGTGCGAGTTCCAAGTGGTGGACCAGGCCACCGAGCAGGGCAACGAGCAGGGCGAAGCCAGCCACGAGCGCTACAAGGAACGCCAGCGACACGCCGTCAAACGTCGCCTGAAAATCGGCGTGCGCGACCTGAAGAGCCCAAGCCCTACCGGCAAGGGCTCCACCCCGCCAAAACGTCGCTGACGCGAGCGATTCTTAGTTCAGCCTCCGGCACAAACGTGCGAATGCTGGGCGCCACATGCGCCTGTTCAGCGGCAAGATCAAGCCCCTCGCAGAGGAGCTCACCAGCGTCCTCGTCTCCAACAAGTCGATCGAGGTCGAGAACAAGACCGAGGTCGTGCGGGATCTCGAGGCCGTCTTCAACAGCTACCTCGCGGCCGACAAGGCCGCTACCGACCGCGCGAAGGAGCTGATGGAGATCCGCCACTTGCCGCAGACCGAGTTCGGCCGCCTGCGCAAGCTCGCGGCGGACCAGGCCGGCATCAAGGTCGGAGACGAGATGTTCGACTACTTGCTCGACCAGTGCATCGAGATGCTGATGCACTCGAGCAACGTCGCCGAGGTCTTCGCCGAGGACCACGAGCTCAGGCGTCACATGCGCCCCGCGCTGCGCAAGTACCTGGAGATCGACCAAGCCGTCGAAGCCGAGGTGCGTGGCAAGCTGAAGCACGTCACGGAGGGCTCGCAGACCTGGGAGATCGAGTACCAGCGCGTGATGGCGGACATCCAGCGACGCAAGGGCTTGGTCTAGCCACCGAGAGCGCTCGGCACTGCGAGCGAAGTCAGGGAGCAGCACATGCCCTCCTCCACCAAGTTCCTGGTCACCGGCGGCGCGGGCTTCATCGGGTCGAACCTGGTGGCCGCGCTGGTCGCCCAAGGCGAGCGCGTTCGTGTGCTCGACAGCGCAATCACCGGCTTCTGGGAGAACCTGGACGGCATTCGAGAGCAGAGCCGCGTGGAGCGCGTCGCGGCAGACATCCGCGACGCAGAGGCGGTAGCCAAGGCCTGTACCGGCATCGAGGTGGTGTTCCACCAAGCCGCGCTCGGCAGCGTCCCCAAGAGCGTCGAGCACCCGCGCGAGACAGACTCCGCCAACGTGCACGGCACGGTGACCGTGCTCGACGTGGCGCGCCGCGCGGGCGTGAAGCGCGTGATCTTCGCGGCCTCGAGCTCGGCCTACGGCGAGACCGAGGAGCTGCCCAAGCGCGAGTCGATGTCGCCGCAGCCGCTGTCTCCCTACGCGGTCTCCAAGCTGACCTGCGAGCTCTACCTGAAGGTGTTCGCCGAGCTGTACGGTCTCGAGACGCTGGCGCTGCGCTACTTCAACGTGTTCGGCCCGGGTCAGAGCCCCGATGGCGCGTACGCCGCCGCCATCCCGCGTTTCGTCGATCGCGCCATCTCCGGCGCGCCGATTCAGATCTTCGGAGACGGCCAGCAGACCCGCGACTTTTGTTTCGTTCGCAACACGGTCCGCGCCAACCTGCTCGCCGCCGCCACGCCCACACGCCTGCGTGGGCAGGTGGCGAACATCGCCGGCGGCCGCAGCATCGCGCTGGTCGATCTGGTGCACGAGATCGGTCGCGTGCTCGGGCGCCCAGTCACGATCGAGCACCTGCCGCCGCGCCCCGGTGACATCCGCCACTCGCTGGGCGACATCTCGGTCGCCCAGCAGCTGCTCGGGTACGAGCCGCGGGTCAAGTGGGAGGACGGCATCGCCCCGACGATCGAGTACATGCGCTCGCTGCGTGACCATGGGCGCAGCGCGGCGTCGCAGGTGTTGGCCGATGGCTGGGGCGCCGGGACATGAGGCGGGGAGAGTGGCCGTGCGCAGCATGACCGGCTTCGGCCGAGCCCACACGACCCAAGACGGCGTGACCGCGTGGGCCGAGGCGCGCAGCGTCAACTCGCGCACCCTCGACGTGCGCGTGCGCGCGCCGCTCGCGCTCGGCGACTCCCTGCTCTGGGCCGAGCAACTCGTGCGCAAGCAGCTGCGCCGCGGTCGCGTCGAGGTCACGCTGCGGGCCGACGACGCGCGCGCAGCCGAGGGCGTGCTCGACCGAGGCCGCGCCAAAGCGGCGTTGCGCGCTTTTCAAGAGCTGGCGCGCGAGCTGGGCCACGACGAGCCGGCGCCGCTGTCGCTGCTCGCCTGCGTGCCTGGCCTGTTCGAGCCAGAGGCAGAGAGCTCGGGCCGCCTGCGCGCGGCTTGCGAACGGGCGCTGTCCGACGCGCTTCTGGCTTTGGATCAGGACCGCGAGCGCGAGGGCCGCGCGCTCGCGGCAGATCTCGCCGGACGGCTCGCGGAGGTGGCTGCTCTGGTGCGCGACATCAAGCAGCGAGCCGCTTCCTTGCCCGAGCTGGCGCGGGAGCGACTGACTGCGCGGCTCGCTCGGCTCGGGGTCGAGGTCGAGCCAGCACGCCTGGTGCAAGAAGTGGCGCTGGTCGCCGACAAGAGCGACGTGGCGGAGGAGCTGAGCCGGCTCTCGACCCACGTCGCACATTTCGAGGACCTGCTCTCCGACGAGGAGGCCGGCGGCCGCAAGCTGGAGTTCATGCTGCAGGAGCTTTCGCGCGAGGCCACCACGCTCTCCGCCAAGGCTCAGGACGTGAGCATCTCGGTGTGCGTGGTCAACCTCAAGGTCGAGCTCGAGCGCATGCGCGAACAGGTGCAAAATGTCGAGTGAACACCCTCAGTTCTTGCTGCTGATCTTGTCGTCCCCCTCGGGCGCGGGGAAGACCACGCTGAGCAACAGGCTGCGCGGCGAGTTCCCCCAGTTGCGCTTCAGCGTCTCGCACACCACGCGCAAACCCCGCCCCACCGAGGTGGACGGCCGCGAGTACCACTTCGTCACCCGCGCGGACTTCGAGCGGCTGATCCGCGAGGGAGCGTTCGCGGAGCACGCCGAGGTGCACGGCAACCTGTACGGCACGACGATCAAGGAGATCGAGCTTGCGCGCCAGAGCTCGGACGGGGTGCTGTTCGACATCGACTACCAAGGTGCCCGCCAGATCAAGGCCCATTTCCCCGAAGCCGTGGGCGTCTTCGTGTTGCCCCCTTCGCTCGAGGAGCTCGAGCGGAGGTTGCGCGGCCGCGGCACCGAAGACGAGCCCACCACCCGCCGCCGTCTCGAGGCAGCCAAGCGCGAGATCGCGCACTACGGCTTCTTCGACTACGTCGTGGTGAACGACGACATCGAGCGCGCCTATGGCTGCTTGCGCGGTGTCGTGCTGGCCGAGCGCTGCCGCCGCGAGCGCTGGGCCCTCCGCTGCGAGAGCCTGTTGCATGAAGCCCGCTCGACCGGCTCGCCGGTCGAGAACCCCCGCACCACCAAGGAGTCTCAGTGACCACCCGCAAACACTCCGGGCGCGCCCCGGTCTTGATCGTCGGTTCGATGGCGTTCGACGATCTCCACCTGCCCTCGGGCTCGTTCCCGAACACCGTCGGGGGCTCGGCCACCTACGCCTCCTTCGCAGCGTCGACCTTCACCGAGGTGCGTGTCGTCGCGATCGTCGGCGACGACTTCTCGAACGACACCATCACGTCGCTCTCGGCCCGAGGTGTGGCGACCAGCGGCATCGAGCGCGCGAGCGGCAAGACCTTCCGCTGGGCTGGCCGCTACGATGCCGACCTGGTGGGTCGCACCACGCTCGACACGCAGCTCAACGTGTTCGCTGACTTCAAGCCGAAGATCCCCGCCGAACATCGCGACACGCCGATCGTGCTGCTCGGCAACATCCACCCCGCGCTGCAGGCCGACGTGCTCGACGCCGTCGAGCGGCCCGAGCTGTGCATCGCCGACACCATGAACTTCTGGATCCAAGGCGAGCCCAAGAAGCTGGGCGAGCTGCTCGGCCGCGTGGACGTTCTGATCATCAACGACGAGGAGGCACGCGAGCTGTCCGGCATCCACAACATCCGCAAGGCAGCCGCCGAGATCCGGCGACGCGGCCCGCACACGCTGATCATCAAGCGCGGCGAGCACGGCGCGCTCTTGTTCGACGAGACCGGCATCTTCGCCGTGCCGGGCTACCCGCTCGAGGACGTGGTCGATCCCACGGGCGCCGGCGATTCGTTCGCAGGCGGCTTCGTCGGCTACCTGGCCGCCCACCTGGACGACGGCTTCCGCACTCCCAGCGCTGCGCGCGCGCGCCGCTTGCGCGCCGCGATGCTGTATGGCACGGCCACAGCGTCACGTTGTGTCGAGGGGGTGGGCACCAGCAAGGTCGAGACGCTCGCACTCCCCGACGTCGAGGCGCGGGTCAGCGAGATTCGCGCGCTGTTCGAGATCCCCCGCTAAGCTCTGCTCCTTCCCTGCCTTCGAGGTCCTGTCATGAACCACCGCGTGTCTGCCGCTTGCTGTTTGTTCCCTCTCGCGTTGATCGGCTGCGGTGACGACACCGGCAGCGGCGGGAGCGGCGCCGGTTCGCCGGGCGAGGGCTGTGAGCCCTCCATCGGCTGCCCGACGGTGGAGTCGGCGTGTGTGGCCTACGCGGACAACGCGGGCGCGCAGACCTTCAACCTGCGCATCTCTCACCTCACCGTCGAGGCGCCGGTCGCTCTCACCGACCCGACCGTGAAGAACCTGCTGTCCAAGGGCGTGACCCTGGATGACACGGCTTGCCAGAGCGCGGACGCTCTCGCGCTGTTCACGGGGGACGGCACGTTCAACTGGATCCTGCAGCTCGATCTGGCGGCCGGCACGCTCAAGACGGGCGGCGCGGCGCTGCAGACGGATCCCTCCGCGCCGTACTGCTTCTTGAACGGAGACATCGCCGGCTTCGACGTCGCGCCGCTCGAGGCGCCCATCTCGGTGACGGGCAACAGCTTCGAGATCGACGAGGTGCGCGACGTGGCGGTGCCGGTGTTCACCGACAAGAACGACCCTTCGAAGGTGATCCTGCTGCCCCTGCGCGGCGTGCGCATCTTCGACACCACCTTCAGCGACGACCACAACTGCATCGGCACCTTCAACGGCAGCGGCCTCGACCCCAACAACCTGTGCCTGCCCGACAACGACAACCCGCAGTTCGTCGACGGCGGCAAGCTCGAGGGCTACGTGACGCTCGAAGAGGCCGACGACGTGGACGTTCCGGAGCTCGGCAACGCCTCGCTGTGCGCGCTGATCGCAGGTGCCGACTTCGTCGACCAAGCCACCAACAAGTGCCGCCGAGACGGAGCGATGGCGATCGAGTTCCAAGGCGACTGGTGCGCCGGCGCCATGGAGGGTGACCCCGGCCAAGCCGCCTCGGGCACCTGCGCCGACGCAGTCAAGCTGACGGCCTCGTTCGCCGCGAGCGGTGCGGCGGTGTCGGGCGACTGCCCCTGATGCGCCCGGTGGCGCGCTAGAGAATCGTCGCCCTGACGCGGGCAGCGGTTGCGTTCCGGCGGGCGGCCCCGCTACGCTTGTGCAGTTGTCTTTTCGCGGGCGTGGGTCCCGCGACGGAGGTTCTCCATGGCCAAGAGGTCGAGGCTCCCTTACGTCCTTCTGCTCGGGCTCGCGCCCGCGTGCTCCAACAGCGGAGGTTGCTCCAGCTGCGGGGGCGTGACGCCTCTGCCAGGGGGCTTCATCAACGAGGAGCGGATCGAGAACGCCGCGGCGGTGCGCATCACCGAGTCGGGCTTCGACTTCCTGGAGGCCAACCTGGGCCTCATCGCCGGCAACCTCATCGGCGGGGACGGCGGTGCGGTCGAGTTCGAGGTGCCCGAGTCCCAAGGCAGCTTCAGCGTGCTGATCACGGACATCGACTACACGATCTGTCCTGGCGGCCCCGACGCCGCGGCCAACCCGCCCAAGTGCGTGGCGGAGATCGACATCGCCAACGCCAATTTGTCGCTGCAGCCCGAGGGTCCCCACAACATCACCATCACCGGTGACGTGCCCCTCCGCCTCCAGTACCTGCCCTTCGACTCCGACATCGGCGGCATGGAGATCGTGCTCAACAACAACGACGCCTGCCCAGGCGAGAACCAGGAGTTCGCACCGATCGGCGCCACGATCCGCGTCTCGATCGAGACCGACGACGACCCGACTCACGCACGCCAAGGCTACTCGCGCGTGCGCATCGAGGAGGTCACCATCAGCCAGTCGGACATCGAGAACGCCATCAAGCTGAACTGCAGCGGCTTTTTGGGCACGATCGCCGACTTGCTGAAGGGTGTGTTGGTCGGCCAGCTGTTCGGCGGCCTGCAAGACACGCTCGTGGGCGCCGTCGAAGAGCAGCTTTGCCAGCCGATCAACCCGGACGTGATGCCGATGTGCCCGACCGGCACGAACCCGGTCGGCGACTACTGTCGCTACGGCACGGACGAGAGCTCCGAGTGCGTGTCGATCGTGCTCGGGATGGACGGCCACGCCAACCTGGGTGGCCTCTTGTCCGGCATTTCTCCGGGCACCAAGGGCGGGATGAATTTCTTGCTCGCCGCCGGCGGCGGCAGCGTGCGTGACGACGGCAGCGGCTTCACCTGGGGCGATCTCAACCCCGCCAACAACGGCGCGACGCTGGGCATGTTTGGTGGCGTCGAGCCGGACCCGATCTCCAGCTGCGTGCCGCTCTCCACGTTGCAGCGTCCAGCCGGGCTCACCATCCCCACCGAGCTGATCGACGACTCCTTGATCACCAACTGGCCGGCCGCCACACCTGGACCCCACCTCGGCATCGGCTTGTCGGAGTCGTTCTTCAACTACGCGCTCTCGGGCATGTACAACTCGGGCCTGCTCTGCATCGGCTTCTCCACCGAGACAATCGACCTCTTGAACAGCGGCACGCTCGGTCTGTTGGCTCAGTCTCTCAAGGACCTGGGTCTTCAGCGCGAGGTGCAGCCGATCGCGATCGTGCTCAAGCCCACGCAGCCGCCCAAGGTCACCTTTGGCAACGGCACCAACCTGACCACCGACCCGCTGATCCGACTGCAGCTGCAGCAAGCGGGCTTCGACTTCTACATGTTCTCGTCGGACCGCTACATCCGCTTCATGACGGCGACCTTCGACATCGACGCGCCGATGAACCTCACCGTCACCCCCGACGGGCTGGTGCCGGTCCTCGACGAGCTCGCCATCACCAACGGCGTGGTGGACAACGCGCAGCTGTTGAAGGAGGACCCGGCCTCGATCGCGGCGTCGCTGCAAGGCCTGTTGTCGAGTCAGATCGGCGGGCTGATCGGCGGCGGCTTGCCCGCGGTCGACCTGAATGACCTCACCGCCAGCTTGGGCATGCGGCTCGTCATCCCCGAGAGCGTCGAGGGCAGCGGCTCCCCGGGCCTGCGCACGGTCACCAAAGACGGCGAGCGCTTCCTCGGCATCTTCGCCGCGCTGGAGGTGACACCGGCGATGATGCAGAACGCCATGGAGACCAGCTCCAGCGTCGAAGAGGTCGACATCGACGACGGCGGCCTGGCACGCGCCCACGAGCACGCAGACAAGACCATCACCCCGCGCAACGCCCCCGAGGTCGTCATCCTCGCGGGCGTCGAGGACGATCACGGGCTCGAGGTCGAGCATCAGGTGCGGGTCGACGGCGGCATCTGGAAGCCGTGGACCAAGGACCGCTACCTGCACATCAGCGACAACGCTCTGCGCCTCCAGGGCAAGCACCAGATCGAGGTGCGCAGCCGCGCCGTCGGTCAAGCCTACACGCTGGACCAAACCCCCGACGTGCACGAGATCATCGTCGATCGCGTGGCCCCCGCGGTGAAGGTCTCGCCGGTCGACGAGAGCGGGCGCACCACGATCGACATCTACGAGTTCGTCTCGGGTGAGAACACCCTGGTCCGCTATCGCTTCGACGACGATACGTTCAGCGAGTGGACGCCGTCCGGGGCGTTGAACTCCCTGCTCGTGCCCGAGGACGCAGAGGAGATCGAGGTCGAGGTGAAGGATGAAGGTGGCAATGTCGGCACGGCCAGGCAACAGCTCATTCGCGGCCTGCCGCGCGACGCCGGAGACGGCGGCTGTGGCTGCGTCCTGGCGGGCGCGCCGGACGACGGCACCCCCAAGTGGCCGCTCGCGCTGCTCGCGTTGGGCCTCTTGAAGCGCCGCCGCAGCGGCAAGCCTTCGCCCGAGAAGAAGCGCGCGCGATCACTGGGCGGGCTGCTGAGCCAGAGCCGCACGATGCAGGCGACCGGCGCAGTCCTGGTCATGGGCATCGGCGGCTCGTTCAGCGGCTGCTCCTGCGACGAGGAGACCACCCCGATCGACAACTACAAGTGCGAGGACCCGTGCATCGATCTCGAGCCCGGCCTCATCGGCTCGTACACCGGCGCAGCGGTTGCCAGCGACGGCACGTTGTGGGTCAGCGGCTACCTCGAGGCCAACTACGAGCAAGCCTTCCCGAGCTACGGCGACCTGGTCGTGGGTCGGCTCGAAGGAGACAAGGTCGCCTGGGAGATCGTGGACGGCGTGCCGTTCGAGCCAGCTCCCGACGGCGCGGTGGCCAACCTCAAGGGCTTCCGCGGAGGTCAGACCGAGCCCGGCGACGACGTCGGCCTGTGGACCAGCCTGGCCCTCGACCCCTCCTCCAACCTGCCCGCGGTGGCCTACTACGATCGCACCAACAAGGCGCTCAAGTTCGCACGGTTCAACGGCACCGCCTGGGAGATCTCGGTGGTGCAGGACGAGCCCGTGGCGGACGTGGGCAAGTACGCCAAGCTCGCCTTCGACGGCGGCACCCCGGTCATCGCCTACATGGCCCTGGAGCCTTCGAGCAGCGGCTTCCTGACGAGCCGGGTGAAGCTGGCGCGCGAGGCGGGCGAGGGTTGGAACTTCGAGGACGTGGCGGTCAACGAGTCCACGCCCTGTCGCGCGGGCTTGTGCGAAGGCGGCTCGCAGTGCGTGGCGGACGTCGGCGAGTGCGCCGGCACCGGATCGGGCTGCGGCACTTGCGGCGAAGGCGAGTCCTGCGTCGCGCTCAGCACCGGCGACGCGTGCGCGGCGCTGCTGACCGTCGCCAAGGTGGAGCCCTACCCGCTCTCGACCGGCCTCTACATCTCGCTCGCCACGCTCCCCTCGGGCGGCGTCGGAGTGGCCTACTACGACCGCGTGGCCGGCACCCTCAACGTGGCCGCCAAGGAGGCGGACGGGTGGGTCAGCGTCGTGGTGGATGGCGGCACGTTGCCCGACGGCACCATCAGCGACGTGGGCGTCGGCAGCTCGCTGTTCATCAGCGACGACGGCACCTGGCACCTGGCGTACGTCGACGGCTACGCAGAGGCGCTCAAGTACGCCTCCGTCACCGGCGGCGCGGTCGACGGCACCGAGGTGGTCGACGACGGCCTCGCCGTGAATGGCGTGCAGAACGCCGACGGGCAACACGTGATCGGCGACGACGCCAACATCAGCGTCTCTCCTCAAGGCGAGGTGCAGATCAGCTATCAGGACGCCACTTCCGGCCAGCTGCGCTTCGCCACCGGCACCCCGCTCGGCGCGGGACACGACTGGGAGGTGAAGGTGCTCGAAGCCGACGGCTTCCAGGGCTTCTTCTCGCGCCTGGTCGAGATCGACGGCGCCCTGCGCATCGTGAACTGGGGGCGCCAGATCATCACCACCGGGGATGGCGTGAAGAAAGGCGTCGGCGACGTGACCGTCGTCGCGCCCTGACCGTCACGGCTCAGCCGACACTCGAGCGGCCGGCGCCCTCTCAGGAGGGTCGTCGGCCGTTCGGCATTGCGCTCGGGCTCTGGCCGAGCCCAGTCAGGCTGCCACGGTGCCGGTCGGCCGACTGAACGCGAACGAGTCCTCGTCCTGGCGCACGGCGGTCGCGGGGCCATTCACCCGTGCACGGGCCTCGGCCACCAGGGCGAGCAGCTCCTTCTGCGTCGCCTGTTTGGAGCTGAGCAGCGCGGCCATGTAGCCATCGACGAAACCTTGGGCGCGCGACAGCTGCGGGAACGACGCCCCGCGGTTCATCAGGACGAGCAGCTCGTCCAGCGCCTTGACCAGCTCTCTCACAAGCTCGGGCTTCGCCATGTGCAAGCCCATATCCAGGCGCGCGGCGAGTGGCCAAGTTTCTCAGCGAGACAACGTGCGCAGCGCCTCGTCCGCGATCTTGCGATCCACGTCGCGCAGCACCACCACGCGGCCCCGGCGAGGCTCGAGCATGATGCGGCAGCGCGACGGGTCGCGGCTGGGGATCAGGCTGAGCGCGTAGTCGATGGCCAACGCGAGCAGCAGGATCAGCAGCCCTAGGCCCAGGAACTCGGGCGAGCGCCCTCGGTAGCCGTCGAGCACCAGCGACAGCCCCAGGTAGCTGCCGCACAGGAGCGCGCCGATCCCCACGTAGGTGCTGAGCTGCGGAAAGCGCACTTCGCGCGCCGCACGGCTGAGCCCCGCCTGCGCGATGAACACCTCGCGCTGCCGCAACGTCTTGCCCAACAGCTCGAGCCGGGACCTCACCCAGATACCGTCCTTGCCGAACGCGACCTCGGCCGGTTGGCGCAAGCGCAGCGCAAAGCGCGCGAAGAGCTTGGCCAGCGCCACGACGGGCAACAGCAGCGTCACCGTGAGCACCAACGTCCAGGCCAAGCTGCGCGGCGGCAGCGTCTCCTCGGCGGCGAACGCAGGCACGCTCGGAGCCGTCTTCTCCGCCGGCTCGGGCTGCTCGAGGAGGCTCCGCAGCAGCGGATCCTTGAGCGACGTGAGCAGCGACTTGCGCGCGTCCGCGGCGCCCTCGATCGCGCTCAGTGCGAGGGTCCGGGTGGCCAGCAGGGCGGCGCCGCGATCCAAGGCATCCTCGCGTCCAGCGTCGTGGGCGCGCACGAGCTCCGCGAGCGCGACGAAGATGGCGAGCGCACGCTCGCCGAGCGCAAGCTCCAACATCGACAGCGGGTCCACCACGGTGTGCGCGCTCAGCCACGCGCACAGCTCCGCAACGGAGGCCTCTGCCTCGGGCGTCTTGGGCGGAGACAAGGAGATCCCGCGAGCGATCAGCACGCCGAGCAGCGTTCGCTCGGGGCCGGAGGCGCGGCCCTTCTTGCGCAACGCGGACAGCACGTTCCCGAACGAGGTGTCGGCCGCCGCCTCGTCCACCCCGAGCTGATCTGCGGCCTCGTCGCAGCCCTGCTCGAGCGTCGTGCGTCGCTCGTCGTACGCGCTGACCGCCAAGGCATGCAGCAGCTTGGCCAGCTCAGCACCACGAGGGTGGGCGTCGACTTCCGCCAGAATGGCTTTGGGGGAGCGGTCCGTCTCGAGCGTCATGCCCTCTCTGCGCGCTCATATCGCTACGCCCGGAGGCTGGCTACTTCTTCCGTTCCGCCTCGCGCTTCTTGCGCACCTCCTCTGTCCGCTCCTCGCCCAGCTTGAACGCCGCCGCCAAGAAGCTCTCGCTCACTTTGCTCTTCCCCTTCACTTCGGTGCCCTTGGCCTCGAACTTCAGATCGGGCAGCTCGATGTTGAACTTGGCCGATGCGGCCATCTTCGCGAAGGGCCAGATCGAGTTCAGCGCCTCGGCGTCCTTGGTGGCTTGGTCGGCCGACTCGGCCGTGAAGGTGATCTCTACCTCGGCCCCTCCCCCTTCCGGGAACACGCGCACGCGACCGGTCTTCAGCGTCTTGGGAATGACCTCGACCTCGCCCATCACGGGCACGGTCACCGTGCCGTTCTTGCCGAACAGCTTCCACGGCTGAACCATGTACGCGTCGATGGCGTAGCCCTCCTTGGCGTACTTGAGCAGGTCCCGGTCGTCGCCCGCCTTGACGTTGTCGAGCTGAGCCTTGGTCCTGGCGTCTGCCTTCTCCAACGCCTCTTCCAGCTTCTTCGTCCGCTTCAGCGTCTTTTCTTGTTTGGCGTTCGGGTAGGGCGAGGGGAACACCACGAGCAGCTTCTTCTCGGGCACGAGCGCGAAGATCCGCTCTGCGCCATCGCCCATGCCCAAACCTGAGCGCACCGCCTGGTCCTTGAACCAACGGCCGTGGGGCTTGCTCTTCTCGATCACGGATCCGACCGCCTGATCGACCTTGTTCATGTCGGTGGAGAACTTCATCACCGCCACCACCTGCCCGCTCAGTCGCATCATCGGACCGGTGAGCATCATCACGTCGATGTCGCGCACAGGATCGATGCCAGAGCCTTGAAAGAACTCCTGCCACTGGGGGTTGTCGGCCAAGAGGGGCCCCATCTTCGCGCCGATTGGGTGCGCTCTGAGCTGCGCGCCCACCAACACGATCTGCACGTTGTTCGGGTTCTTGGTCAGCGTGCGTGCGATGCGAACTTTGTCGATCGGCGTGTCCACCTTCTTCGGGGCGGGTGGCGGCACCTCTGGCGCGGGCTCCGGGGGCGCCTTGGGCCCCGGTGGCGGGGGAGGTGGCGCAGAGGCAGTCGGTGCAGGCTCCGGCTCGCTCGGCGGGGCTGGTGGCGGGGGAGGCGGGGGCGCGGTGGGCACCTTGGGCGGCTCGTCCGCGCCGGTGTGCTCCATGTCGATTTCGATCGCGACGATGGCCTCCCCTTCCTCCTCGGTCTCGTCGTCGCTCTCGAAGAACCCCGACAGGAAGCGCATGTACGGCATCGCCGGGAGATGCAGGAGCGTGGCGACCAGAAGACAGACCAGCAGGCGGCGTTCGCTCCCCAGAAGGCCACGCCGCCACCAGGGCAGGAGAGGCTCCGCCGCGGAGGGCAACGCAGGGCTCAGCTGTGGCTGCACGAGGACACCTGTGCGTCGATTCTGCCACGGCGAGCCGGGGCGGGTGACGTCGTTCGTCGGTAGGTCGGTTGCTTGGTCTTTGGCATGCAAGTTGTCAGCCCACGGAGCCAAGTCGTCGTCCTCGCCCTCGGGCCTGTTGTCCTGTCAGACGTACCAGCCGCAAAACTGGATCGACTCCGCTGCTCCGAGTACTAGCTTCTGAGTCAGACACGCCCCATGCCGTCTCGCCGATCCGCTCAGAAACCCGCGCCATCTGGCCCCAAGAGCGTACGCTCGGGCGCGCTCCCCTCGCTCGTTGGCTTCGTGCTCGCAGCGGGGCTGGCGGGGGCCTTCGCGTATGGCGCGGGGTGCTCGGGCAACGGGGAAGCCGAAGGAGAGACGAGCTCCCCCTCGCGTGTCAGCGCGGTGGGCGCAACCGCCACCGACAGCGGCGCAGACCCTGCGGCCCCGCCCCCCCCCTCCGCGCGGCCCTCCGCCAGCGTCGCAACGGCGCCGACCCCGCCCTCCAAGCCGCCGGCGGACGCTCCCTACGACGGGCCGTACCTGGGCGCGATGGCGCTCTCCACGCCCGTCTACCCCGAGCCTCGCTTCGGCGACGAGCGCATGGGCTACATCCGCCAGGGGGGGAAGGTGCCCGTCGACCCCACGCCCATCAAGCGCGCCAACTGCAAGCAGGGCTGGTTCAAGCTGGTCGACGGCGGCTACGTGTGTGGCAAGTACGCCACCACCAACCTGGAGCACGAGCGGGTGAAGCTGGGCGTCCGCCAACCCGATCGCAAGGCCACGGTGCCCTACCAGTACGCGTACAACCGCTTCCACGGCACGCCGCTGTACAAGGCCCTGCCCTCACGCGAAGAGATGCAGCGCGTGGAGCCACACCTGCTCGAGCTCGACAAGCCCAAGGAGCCCTCTGAAGCGAGCGCGAGCGCGTCCGCGAGCGCGTCCGCGAGCGCGTCGGTCCCGGAAGCCGAGCGCAAAGGCGCGAAACACGTGCCCAAGAGCGAGACTGACGGCAACGTCCCGAGCGGGGACGACGCAGCGAAAGCCGCTGTCGCGGCGGTCGAAAAGCTGCCGTCGAGTGAAGGGGACGTGGCCGAGGCTCCCCTGCCCGAGCCGTCCAAGCCTTGGTGGCAGAGCGACGAGAAGAAGCCCGAGGTGTCGCTCTCGGATCTGGAGAAGGACGCGTCTGGCGCGCTCTCCAAGCGCATGGTGAAAGGCTTCTTCATCGCCATCGACAAGACCTTGGGCTGGAACGAGCGGAGCTTCTACCGCACCACCGGCGGCTTGATCGCGCCTGCCGATCGCATGGTGGTGAACAAGCCGCCCGAGACGCGCGGTATCGATTGGCCAGCCGACGCGAAGGAGATCTTCTTCGTGCTGAGCGACAAGGCCTCCAAGTTCGAGCCCACCAAGGACGACAAGGGGATGAAGGAGAAAGGCAAGCTCGCCCGCTTCGCCGCCGTCCCCCTGAACGGCACCACGCGCGAGATCAGCGGCACCATCTACCGGCAAGCGGTGGACGGCAGCTGGGTGAAAGGCGCGCAGGGCACCACGACCGCGCCAGGCCGCCGTCCCTCCGAGGTTGGCGAGAACGAGAAGTGGGTCGACGTGAACCTGGAGAAGAAGACGCTCGTCTTGTTCGTGGGTGACAAGCCCGTGTACGCCGCGCTGATCTCGCCAGGCAAGAAGTCCCGCAACAAGAAGAAGAACCACGCCACCCCGACGGGCGCGTTTCGTGTGCGAGAAAAGCATGTCGCGGTCACGATGGACGGCGACGGCGCCTCCGGCGACTTGCCCTACTCGATCGAGGACGTGCCCTACGTCGCCTACTTCAAGGGCTCCTACGCGCTGCACGCCGCGTTCTGGCACAACAACTTCGGCCGCGAGATGAGCCACGGCTGCGTGAACCTCGCACCCCACGACGCCAAGGTGGTGTTCGAGTTCGTGGACCCGATCATCCCGCGTGGCTGGCACGGCGTGTTCGCCAGCAGCGATCGGCCGGGCAGCCTCGTCGTGCTGCACGAGTGACTGCCCTGCCGCAGGCGTCGCGCGGTGCTTGACGCGTTGGCCGTGTCGACTAAGGAAAGGTCCCCATGGATCAGTTCTCTGCGCACCTCGACCGCGGCTGGGAGCTCGTCCAGAAGGGCGACACGCGCGGAGCCGCAGCGTCGGCCCGGCGCGCGCTCGAGCTCGACCCGAGCTCGCCCGAGGCCCACAACCTGCTCGGCTTCGTGGCCGCCATGGAGGGCGAGGGCGAAGAGGCGATCGAGGCGTACCAACAGGCGATCGCGCTCGACGAGACCTACCTCGAGGCCATGCTCAACGCGGCCGAGGTGTTCATCAGCCCGCTCGAGGACTTCGAGCAAGCGCTGCGCATGTGCGACCAGGCGCTCGAGCTCGCCGAGGTCGACGAGGAGGTGATCGACGCCCTGCTGCTCAAGTTCGACGCGCTCATGGGCAAGGGTGATCGCGAGCAGGCGCGCAAGGTCCTCGATCAGGTCCCAGAGGGTCCGTACGACAACCCCAGCCACCTGTTCCTGGTCGGACGCGCGTTGTACGAGATGGGCAACGTCGAACGCGCGCGTGGCTTGGTCGAGAGCGCCGCAGACAAAGATCCTCGGCACCCCGAGGCCCACTACTACCTGGGCCTGATCCGCGACGAGCACGGCGACCCGCGCGGCGCCACCGTCTCCTTCTTGCGCGCGCGAGAGCTCGATCTCACGTCGGGCGTGCCGCCCTGGTCGCCCCCGCGCGAGGAGTGGGAGCGCGCCGCGTCAGCCTCGTTCGAGGCGCTGAACCCGCTGCTGCACAAGTACGTCGCAGGCGCCGACGTGTTCATCTCCGACGTGCCAGGCGTCGAGCTGGTGGCAGAGGGAGTGGACCCGCGCGCGCTCGCCATCCTCGACGGCTTCGAGGTCACCGACGAAGGATCCCCAGCGCGCGCAAGCCGCGTGTTCATCTACGCGCTGAACGTCGCCCGACAGGCAGGCCAGATTGGCCAGATCGAGGCCGAGATCGTGTCCGCGCTGGAGCGCGAGATCACCGCCACCTTCCTCGAGCCAGGCCAGAAAGAGCTCAGCGTCAAAGAGATGAACTGATGCGGGGTTGGCACGATGGCTCAGCCGAACGATGGCTCAGCCGAACGATGGCTCAGCCGATGTAGGCCTTGACCTGCGAGTCGGCGAGGGTGCGGAACGAGCGCACCTGCATGCTGACGCCGACGGCGGCCATCGCGCCGTAGAACAGCGTCGCGAAGGAGAAGCTGCTGAGCAGCGAGACCGCGTGGTAGAGCACGGTGATCGTTCCCACGAACGTGAGCAGCGCGGACACGCCCATCAGCACGAGGCGCCACAGGGCCGAGCGGTTCATCAGCTTGCGCCCGAGGAAGAAGGTGAGCCCGAGCATCAGGCCCATCCACAGGGCGGACCAGAAGGCGCTGAAGAAGCTGAAGCCGAGCAGGCTGCCGACGATGGCGATGCCCCCCGAGAACAGGTCGAAGCCGTACCAGGCGTTGGTCAGGTTCTCGATTTTCGCTCGTGCGCTCATGCTGTCCCTCCGTGCCCGGAAGCTTAGTACCGATTCTGGGGTGTGCTCCTCCCTTCTGAGACGAGGGGCGATTTATTTCGATCTCGGCGATCTTTCTTTCTGACCGACGCTCGCGGCGTTCTCAGGCCGGATCGAGGTCGACGTCGCAGCCGAGACGGTCCCCCAGCGCATGCAGATCGTCGCGCAGCGCGCGCAGGCTCTTGCCCTTGGGCAAGGTGACCACCGCTTCGAGCAGAAACAGCGGCGTTCCCGCGAAAGGCGCCGACTCCACGCGCGTCTCGAGCTCCTCGACGTTGGTCTCGTGCCGGCGCAACAGCTCGCTCAGCTGGGCCACGATGCCCGGCTGGTCCATGGAGTAGCTCTTGATGCGGTAGGGCACGCCGCCAGCTTGGGGCTTGCTCGCCTCCGGCGCGTCGGAGATCTCGACGCGCAGACCAATCTCCGAGGCACCGGCGGTGAGCGAGGTGCGCAGCTGGGTGAGCGAGGCGGCGGGCCCCTCGACCAGCGCGAGCAGCGCGAAATGGCCGCGCAGGTTGACCATGCGGCTGTCGGCGAGGCTGGCTCCGGCGCCGTGCACGAGCTGGGTCACGTCGGCGACGATGCCCGGGCGGTCGGCGCCTACGGCGGTGATGATGATGGGCATCCCGCTCCTATACCTGGCCGGTGCACGGGGCGCACCAGCGTGGTGCGATCGGTCGCGCACACAGCGCTGGACGCTGCGTTTTCAGCGGACGCGAGGATGGCGTCCTCCTTGCACTCTGCCGCCCAGGAGGTTCGATGGCAGACGGTGGCTGGAGCAGCAGATCGACGACGGTTCCTGGCTCGGCGCCCATGGGCGCGAGGCGCACGCTCCCACGCTGGGGGCGGGTGGTGGCTGAGCCGCACGAGTTCTTGATTCACCTGCGTCGGGGTCGAGTGGTGACGACCGGGCATGGGGCGAGCTGCTTCAAGTGGCCCGCCGACAGCGTGTGCCTGGTGCCGACCTCGATCGCCAAGCTCACGTTCTCGGCCGATCAGGTCACGCGCGAAAAAGTGGGCGTCGAGGTCACGGGCCTGGCGGTGTACCGCGTGGTGGAACCGCTGTTGGCGTACCGCATGATCGACGGGCAGAGCTCGGCGCTGGGGGAGATCCTGTGCGAGATGTTCGTGGGCGCCACGCGGCGGATCGTGGCGAACTTGGAGCTCGAGGAATGCCTGACCCACCGTAAAGAGCGCGTGGCCCAGGCCTTGCTCGCGGAGATCGCGCCCGTGTTGGCGGGCGAAGGCAGTCCGAGCGACGCGACGGCCCAAGGCTGGGGCGTGGTGCTCGACACGATCGAGATCCAGAACGTGCGCGTGCTCTCCGAGGAGGTGTTCGCCCGGTTGCAGGCGCCCTATCGCGAGCGGTTGGCGTTGGACGCGCTGCGCGCGAGAGAGCGAGTGGAGGAGGAACAGGCGCGCATTTCCACGCAACGCAAGCGGGCGGAGGAGGACGCCCGCCGCGAGATGTTGGCGCTCGAGGAGGCGCGCCTCGAGCGCGAGCGCGCGCGCGACAAGGAGACGCTCGCGCACCGCGAGGAGCTCGCGCGAGCCGCGCTGGACGCCGAGCTCGCGCGAGCCGCGCAACGCGCCGAGGCGGAGCAAGCGCTCGCCGGGCAGGCGCTGGCCGAGCAGCTGCGGCAGAAGCGCAGCGAGCTCTCGGTGGAGCGCGAGCGCGCCGAGCTGGAGCTCGAGCTGAAGCGCCGCGCGGGGGAGCTCGACGCGGCGCTCTCTCGCGCCGAGCGGGAATCGCCCGACTTGAGCGAGCCCAAGCTCGAGGAGCTTTTGTTGACGAACACGTTGCCGCGCGTCGCGGAAGCCTTCCGCGGCTCGTTCGACAGCATCGACGTCACCCACCACGCAGGCGCACCGAGCGATCTATTCGCGTTCCTGACGGCGGGCATAGCCGAGGTCGCGCGCGCCACCACCCGCGCGCGCACCGAGATCAGGAAGCCCGTGACTACCTGAAGAACGCGATGCTGGCGCTCACGCTTTCGTAGCGAGGCGCTGCGTCCATGCCCAGCTCGAGCGCGTAGGGCTGCTCGGGAAACAGCCCGAACCAGCTGGTGGAGAACATGCGGACCGCGGCGCCGAAGGTGAAATGTTGGCGCCCCACCTCGGCGAATCGGTTGGGCTCGTAGTAGGTGCCCGCGCGCAGCACCACCCAGTCGGCGACCGGCTCGGCCTCGAGCCCGAAGCGTGGCGAGAAGTTCGTGCTCGCGCCGGAGCTGCCGACCTTCAGAGGCTCGCCGACCTCCGCCTCGTGCGCGAGGAAGCTCGCCAGGCTGACTCCTTGCTCCACCTGGCCGCTGACGAGCAGCGAGAGCAGCACCAGCACCCGCTCGCGCGGCAGCTCGGCGAAGCGGTCGTCGCGGCGCTCGAGCGCCCACGCCGCGCGCTCGGCCAGCCAGCGGTCTTCGATCTCGTCCAGCGCGTCGAGCTGGAGCTCCCGGTCTTGGCCAGCGTGTTCACCCCCCATGCGCCGCTCGTGGGCGAGGCGCTCGCGCAGCAAGGCGCGCTCTCGGCGCGCTCGTTCGACCACGTGCTCGAGAGGATCGTCCTCGTCCTCGGGGTCGTCGAACGGAAGGTTCAGCGGGCGTGGGCCGATCTGAAAGGCCAAGCCCACCTCCAGCTCCCAAGGCTGGACCAGCGCCCTGGGCAGCCGCACATGGTCCTTGGCCCGGGAGCGATCGAACAGCGGGCGCGCCGAGACAGGCAGCCTGTATGTGAGCCCAAACCGCACGGGCACCGGCGCCGGGCGCGCGAGCAAGCCCAACTCGGGGGCTACGCCGGCGTACACCAGATCCGAGCCGGAGGTGCCGAGCGCGGCTGTCACGGCGCGAGCACCGGCCCCCACCGCCAGCGCCCCCCGCACGAACGACGCCGCCACGTTGGCTCGGTAGCGCGCGAGCGTGACGGGCGTGGTCTCGCCCGAGTCGCCACGCGCCAGATCGTAACGCGACAGCTCGCCCAACACGCCCGCGCCGAATGGCCCGACTTGCAAGATGCCGCCCGCGGTGAGGTACACGAAATCCGAGATGTCGTCGTCCAGGTCTCCGCTGTTGTCGAAGTCGTTGTTCTCGAACAAGTCGATCGGGATGGAGAACGACGCACGTGCGTCGACCTCGATGTGCCGAAACGCAGAGAGCTCGCGCACCGCCGGGGTGGCGGCGTTGGAAGGCAAACCGGCGATGTCCTCGCCGTAGCCGCCGTAAGCTCCGCCCAGAGCCATCGCCCGGATCGGCGCGAGCAGCGGGCCCTGGAACAAGTCCACGTCGTAGGCCGCGGTCTGCGCCGAGGCGGCGCCAGGACGACACGCGAGGACGAGAGCGAGCACGCACCTGCCCAGTGACGTCCAGCTCCGCACCGGGTTGGGGGCGCCCAGCTCCACGGAGCCGTTCTACGCCGGGCAGCGGCGCGCCGCCTGTGGTAAACGGGGCGGGATGGATCCCCTGCCCGACCAAACGCGCTCCGGCGCCGCGGAAGAGGCGCGAGATCCGCTCCCCAGCGTGCCCGAGGGGCCTCCGCCGGCGGCGATCCGGCGCGCTCGGCGGGTGACCACCGTGGTGTTCTTGTCCGTGGTGGTCATCTGGGTGGGTGCGCAAGCGCTGCAGATCGCGCAGCAGACGCTGTTCCCGAAGATGGTCGAATCACCCCACGAGACGTGCGGCCAGGGTCTTTTGGCGCTGCATGCCGCGCTCGACCGGGCACGCGCCGCAGCGGAAGGCGACCTGGACTCCGACGTGGCGCTCACGCGCTTCCGTGCCGGCCTCCTGCCCGAGTGGTCCCAGCTCGAAGGCGTGCGAAAGAGCTGCGAACAAGAGCCGGACCGACCGAGTCTCGACGCCTTGGAGCGGCTCCGCTATGCGGAGGAGAACGCGGTGCGGCGTGAGGCCGCCAGCCTGGCGGCGCTCCGCCGTGCGGTCGCCGCAGACATGGCCAAGCGGTCTCGCGAAGCGCGCTAACGAAACTGGAAATCAGCCCCGTGAACGAACCCCGAGCCGAAGAGACCTCCGAACTCCCCGCCGCGGCGCCAGCGCCGGTCACCTTCGACGCGCTGCCCTTGTCCGACGAGATGCGGCGCGCGCTGGCAGACATGGGCTACGTGCACCCCACCCCAGTGCAGCTCGCCGTGTGGGATCCCGCCACGCGCGGTCGCGACGCGGTGGTGCAAGCGCGCACGGGAACCGGCAAGACCGCGAGCTTCGGGCTGCCCATCATCGATCACATCGCCAAGCGCACCGCCCCGGGCGTGCAGGCGCTGGTGCTCTGCCCCACGCGCGAGCTGGCGCTGCAAGTGTCCGCCGAGCTCGAGAAGCTGGCTGCGCACAAAGGCCTGAAGATCCTCGCGATTTATGGTGGCGCGCCGATGGAGCGCCAGGTCTCCGCGCTCGAGAGCGGCGTCGCGGTGGTGGTGGGCACGCCGGGCCGCGTGCTCGACCACATTCGGCGCCGGACGCTCTCGACCAGCAGCATCCGCCTGCTCGTGCTCGACGAGGCCGACGAGATGTTGTCGATGGGCTTCGAGCGCGAGCTCACGGCGATCGTGGACGCCTTGCCACCGACCCGCCAGACGCTGCTGTTCTCGGCCACGGTGCCGCCCGACATCGAGCGCATCTCCCGATCGCGCCTCAAAGACCCGGAGTTCGTGACCTTGAGCGGCGACCACATCGGCGCGCTCGAGATCAATCACTTCACCTACCTGGTCGCGAGCGACAAGATCGGGGCGCTGGTCAACCTGATCGAAACGGAAGATCCCGAGAGCGCGATCGTGTTCTGCAACACTCGCGACCAGACCGAGGCCGTCGCGGGTGCTCTGACCCAGCGCGGCTACGAGGCTGCGTGGCTCAATGGCGATCTGGCGCAGAGCGATCGCGAGAAGGTGATGACCGCGACGCGCGCTGGCAAGCTGCGCTTCTTGGTCGCGACCGACGTGGCCGCGCGCGGCATCGACATCTCGCACCTGACCCACGTCATCAACTTCGACTTTCCCATGGACGCCGAGACGTACGTCCACCGCACCGGCCGCACCGGCCGCGCGGGGCGGACCGGCACCGCCATTTCGTTGGTGCTGCCGCAAGACATCGGCAGCCTCTACCTCCTGCGCCTGGTGTACAAGATTCGCCCGGTCGAGCGGGTGCTGCCCAGCAAGACCGAGCTCAAAACGCGCGCCGAAGCGGATCTGGTGGCGATGTTGGCCGAAGGCCTGCTGCCCAAAGGAACGGCCGAGGACGATCGCGCCCTCGCGCGACGTCTGCTGACCCACGACCAGATCGAAGGCATCTTGGCAGGGCTGCTGCGCGAGTATCTGGGCGCGCGACCCGCCGCCCAAGACGACGCCAGCCAGGCACGCCGGCAGAAGCGCGCCACCGTCAAGCGCGCCGAGCGGCGGCCCGAGCCCGAACCGCTCCGCTCGCAACCGGCTGCGAGCAGCGCGGCACCGGCGGCCCCAACGCCGCCCGTGGCCGTCGAGCCGCGCGCGGCCGCCGAGGCTGAGCCCAGTCTGGCCGTCGTCAGCTCCGAGCCTGCCGCCCCACCGCTCGAGCAGCGCGCGCGCACGCGCACACGAGACGAGCGGGGCCGAGGTGGACCGCGGCGCGAGGAACGCTCTCGGCCCGAACGCCCGCAGAACGACCGCCCCCGCGAGGCGGGCAGCCCGGATGCTCGCGCTGGTGGGCCGCGCCCAGCGCGGGAGTACGCCGCGTGGTCACCTCCCGAAGAGGAAGGCGACGACGAGCCGCTGCTGCCTGCGCGTGAGCGCCGGCCTGCCCCGCCGGCGCGCCAGCCAACGTCCAGCGCGGCCAGTGCGGACGGCGCCTCGAACGCCGCGGCCCCGCCCGGCGACTTCGTCGAGCTGTTCGTGGGCGTGGGGCGGCGCGACGGCGCGCGCGCCCAGGACCTGCTCAAGGCGCTCGTCGACGCAGGCATCGACAAGGACCACGTGCGTCGCATCCGCGTGCGTGACCGCCACGCGTTCGTCGCCGTGCTGAGCGCAGACGCGGCGCGCGCGACGGCCGAGCTCAACGGTCGCGCCATCGCGGGCAAGAGCGCGGTCACCGTCGAGCTCGCGCGCGAGCGCAGCGACGACGCCAAGGACGAGCTCGCTCCCGAGGGATGAGCCCCCTCAGGGCTTGATCTCGAACAGCACGCGGCCGACGATCTGCCCCGATTCTGTTACGACGTCGACGCTGTAGAGGCCGACCGCGTCCTCCGGCAGCGTCGTGCGCGGCAACTTGGACGCCACGCGCACCACCCCGCGCTCGGTCGCGGGCGCCGCCTCGGCCGGCTCGTGACGAAGCTCCTTCTGGTTGCGCTTCCAGACATGCTTGAAGCGCTCGGCTCTGCCGACGATACGAACGTCGGTCACCGCAAATAGATCGTGCGCTTGAGCGGCGCGCAGGGACCTGATCTCGTACAGCAGCTTGCCGTCGTCCAAGATGGCTGGGCCGACGCCACCCTCTCTCAGCTCGAGCGGCACCGGCGGCATGGCCTGCCGCGCCGAGTACGCCACGCCCACCCCCAGCCCGATCAACGACACGAACACCGCTGCCACCAGGGGCTTCTTCAGGGTGTCGAGTGAGAGGTGGAACAGCAGGAACGTGGCGATGCTGAGCCCACTCGACACCAGGAACGTGACGATCACTGCGGTGTCGGGCAAGAGCGCGGGGATGACCAGGTTGGCGCAGCCAAACAGCGTGATCGCGAAGAATAGGCTCGCCACGAGCTTGAAGCGCAAGAGCATGCGGTCGAAGACCAGATCCAACGTCGAGAGCACGGCGCAGGCAGCGAGGAAGCCGAAGATGGTGAAGGTCTTCGCGTCGTAGCTCGAGCTCTTCCAATAGAACGGCAGCAGGTAAAACAGCATGCCTTGGAACAGGTTCTTCATCAGGTAGCTCATGATGAAGAAGCGGCGCCGTGCGCCTGGCCACGCGGTCATGAAGTCTTGCTGCGCGCCGGTGCCGAAGAAGCGGAAGAAGAACACGACCAGCAACCACGCCAAGGTCAGGCTGAGCGTCAGCATGCGGGCTTGCTCGAAGCCCTTCGCCGCGAAGGTGGCCACGAACGCACCCAGACTGAGCGCGTAGACCGTGTGCAGCCACCACATCACCTTCTCGTTCCGCTTGAGGAAGTCCTTGGCAATGAGCTTCAGCTCTTGGAACGTGGTCAGCGGCGCCTCGCCCGTGGGGGCGTGCTTCTTGGTCGCGGGCTCGGTGGTCACCGCGTCGTCGAACGGGTTCGGCGCCGCACCGGCGGGGCCCGGTGCGGGCAGCGTGCGGTCGAGATCCGGCGAAGCGACGGGGAGGGTGCGCTCCGGATCGACCGGTCCTTTCACGCGCCGAGTTTCGCCGACCCGGCGCCGCTTGTCACGCGCCCCGTGTTGGGGCTCCGAGCCCAGGCCATGCCACTCCGCTGGCGTTCGCTCCAACTGGTTGGCATGATGGCGCTCGATGGACACCCCCGACTCCGAGGAGCTGGCGTTGCGTCTGGCCCAGAACCTGCGCGCCCTGCGCGAAGGCCGCGGGCTCACTCAACAGCAGATGGCCAAGCAGTCCGGCCTGCCGCGCGCGACCTGGGCCAACCTGGAGTCGGGCGCGTCGAACCCGACACTGTCCGTGCTTCATCGCGTGGCCAACGCGCTGTCGGTGCCGTTCGAGGAGCTGCTCATGCGGCCCTCACCCGCCGCCCGCCACTACCCCAAGGCCAGCCTGCCCGAGCGCGAGAAACAAGGAGCGATCGTTCGCTCGCTCTTGCCACATCGCGTGCCGAACATGGTGCTCGAACGCTTCGAGCTCCGCCCCGCGGTGCGCATGAGCGGCACCCCTCACTCGCCTGGCACCCGCGAGTACCTGGCCTGCGAGCGCGGCACGATCGACCTCACCGCGTCGGGCGAGAGCTTCCGGCTCGAGGCTGGTGACGTGGTCGTGTTCCGAGGCGACCAAAAGCACGGCTACGCCAACGTCGGCACCAGCACGGCGATCGGCTACTCGGTGGTGGTGCTCAGGCCCTTGCCCGCGTAGCCGAAGAGTGACAAGCCTGTGAGCATGTCGCCCTCCAAGCTGCCCTTCCTCGTCGCGCTCACCCTCGCGGGTTGCGATCCCGCCACCCCGGCCGCGAGCTCGGCCTCGAGCAGCTCGAGCGCTGCGCCGAGCGGCCCGCTCAAGGTCGGTGACGCGGCCCCCGCGATCAAGCTCGCGCTGCACGACGGAACCACCGTCGATCTCGCGTCGCTCAAGGACAAGCTCGTGCTGGTGTACTTCTACCCCAAGGACGATACCCCCGGCTGCACCATCGAAGCGCAGGGCGTGCGCGATGCCTGGGGCGACTTTCAAGCCGCGGGCGTGACCGTCTACGGCGTGTCCACCCAGGACGCCGGCAGTCACAAGTCGTTCATCGACAAACACTCCCTGCCCTTCCCGCTCGTGGTGGACGAAGGAGGCCTGGTGGCCAAGGCCTTCGGCGTGCCGCTGAAGAACGGCCTCAGCGCGCGCCAGTCGTTCCTGATCGGCAAGGACGGGCGCATCAAAGCTGTGTGGCCCGAGGTGAGCCCCGCCGATCACGCCAAAGAAGTGCTCGCGGCCGCCAAGAGCTAAGCCTTGTTCGAGCGCCTCGCGCCGTGCGCGTTCGGGGACGCCGAGCGAGCAAGGCACGCTTGAGCCGAGCCGAGGACGCGCCGAGCCCGAGGCTCGCCTCTCGATATCCTCTCGCCGCCGTTCGGGCGGACGAGAGCGATTGCGCTGCCCTGGCGAGCGCCAACGCAGGTTGAGAGTTGCCTCGAGCGCCATGATCTGGAAGGAGACGGGCATGTTATCGATGCGCCACTTCGGGGTGTTGGCTTGGCTGTGCGTGAGCACGCCGCTCGTGCTCGCCGCCTGCGACACCAGCAAGAACCAAGCGAAGGCAGAGAAGTCGGACGACGACGACGACGACGACGAGAGCGAGAAGAAAAAGAAGAAGAAGAAGGGCAAGGAGGACGACCAGGACAAGCCCAAGGAGAAGGCCGGCTCGAGCGCGGAGAAGGTGGCCGAGAAGACCGCCGAGCCTGCCAAGCCGGCTGAGCCTGCGCCGACCGCGGCGCCCGCCCCAGCGCCCTCGGCTCCGGACGTCACACGCCCGAACATCGGCACGCCCGAGGCGCCCGTGACCAGCCCCACCCAGCAGACCTACCCCATGGCCGGCATCAAAACGATCTCGGACACGTGCTCGAACGCGCACGTGATCTTGGTCACCGCGCCGGAGTCGGTGGGCGTCGACTACGAGTGGAAGTACAGCCGGCAAGCCATGGTGGCCAACCAGCAGTACCGCGTCGTCGATGGCGCACCCCGCGTTCCGGGTGAGGTGTCGTTCCAGGTTCACCAGGCCGACGCATCGATGATGAACGCGTTCGTGCTGGTGGCGAACTGCGCCGACGGCACCACGTGCAATCACTTGGCCGCGATGTACAAAGCGATCGTGAAGTCGAGCAACCCGCAGGTGTTCTGCGGCGACATCCCCAAGAACATCGGGCCCAAGAAGAAGAGCATCAACCTGCTGGCTGGAGGCGCGCGCGCCAACCTGCCGAGCTCGAGCGACACGATCAGCAAGTGCGCGCGACTCGCGGCCTGCACCATCGCCGACAAGACCAGCACCACGGAAGACGTGGGCATCTCGTGTCAGAAGTCGCCGACCAGCTTCAAGCTCGACTGCGCGACCCGCTACCCCTGCGCGGAGGTGCTCGCTTGCATGAAGTAGCGGCTCGCCGATTCACCGCGGGCGGGTGAACCGAGGGCGTCGAGCGCCCGGACCGCCTGGATCCGGGCGCCCGCGCGGGGCCGTCACGCCGTGCGGCGGATGATGTGGTAGCCGAAGTCGGTCTCGACGACGCCGCTGACGCCGCCAACCTGCATGCCGAAGGCGGTCTCCTCGAACGCCTTGACCATTTGCCCCCGGCCGAACGTGCCCAGGTCGCCCCCCTTGGCCTTCGACGGGCAGTCGGAGTTCGCGCGAGCGAGCTCGGCGAAATCGGCGCCAGCCTGCACCTGGGACAAGAGACCCTGGATCTGCGTGGCCGCCTCTTGCTTGGAGCGCGTGGCGGTGGAGCGTGACGAGCCTTGGTACATGAGCAGGATGTGAGAAGCGCGGACGGTGTCGGCCATGGGCCCTCCTTGGGAGGCCAAGGCGTGCCCGCACCACGCGAGCGCGTCAACCTCGGGCGGCCGCTCAGCTGCCTTTGGCCTTGATGATCAGGTATCGGAGCGGCTCCGTCGGCGAGCCATTCTCGAGCGCCATCGTTTGGCCAAGCGCCATGTAGACCACCGTCCCCGGCGCGAACGCGCTGGGCTCACCGCCGATCGAGATGCGGCCCTTGCCAGCGAGGCACATGACGATCTCGTGCGCTTCGCTCTGGCGGTGCACCCCCACCGAGCCGCTCGGCGCGAGCTCGCAGGCCAGCACCGCCGCGAACGGCGGCATCGAACGCTGGCCCATCAGGTCCTGGACCGTGACCTCGCCCTTGCCGCCGAACAGATCGCGCTTCACCCATTTGCCAAAGTCGCCGTCGAACACGCTGCGAACGTAGCACCTTCCGAACCGGGCCCGTCGTACAGCGAGCTGGGGCGAATCAGCCGACCGCGCTCGCCTTGCTCGGCGATGTGCGCGCACCAGCCAGCGACGCGCCCCACCGCGAACACCGGCGAGAACAACCAGCGCGGCAGCCCGATCGCATCGAGCAGCACCGCCGTGTAGAACTCGACGTTGGCGGCCAGCGCGCGCGCCGGGTGCTTCTTCTCGAGCAAACGCTTGGCAGCCGACTCCACCGCGCGAGCCAGGGCGAGCCGATTCGTGCCGTGATCGGCGTCGAGCGCGCGCGTGGCGCGCTCGAGCACGGCGGCGCGAGGATCGCGCACGCGATAGACGCGGTGGCCCATGCCCATGATGCGTCGGCCCGCCGCGAGCTCACCTTCGAGCCACGCCTCGGCTCGGTCGGGCGAGCCGATCGCGTCGAGCATGTCGAGCACGGGCCCAGGCGCCCCTCCGTGCAGCGGTCCCTTGAGCGCCCCGATCGCGGCCACCACCGCGCTGACCGCGTCGGCGCCGGTCGAGGCCACCACGCGCGCCGCGAAGGTGGACGCGTTCAAGCCATGGTCCATCACCGTCACCAGGTACGCGTCGAGCGCCCGGGTGTGCGCCTCTTTCGGGAGTTGGCCAAGCGCCAAACGCAGGAAGTCCTGTGCGTGAGGCGCGTCCGGGTCGGGCGCCTGGGGCGAGAGCCCCAGCCGGCGCCGGGCAAACATGGCGGTGGCCACGGCCACGGCCCCGATCAAGGAGCAAGGGTCGCCGAGCTCGACGCTCGGTAGCGCTGCGACGCTCGCACGCAGCGACTCCATGCCGTCCTCCAGCGTCGCGGCCCGGCCTGCTGACAGCGTGTCGTAGGCTCGCACGCGCGCCCGTCCGAGCTCCGCGCGCACGAAATCGGCTTCCCGCGCCGTCGGCAGCGCACCGCGGGAGAGCAGGTGCCAGCCCTGCTCGAACGAGATCGCGCCTGCGATGTCCTCGATCGCGTGCCCTCGCAGGCACAACCTGCCCTCGTCTCCCAACACGTCGGACAGCGCGGTACGCGCCACCACGATGCCCTCGAGACCCTCATGCACCAACGTCATGGTCGTGACCTCCTGAGAGACGTAGATTGGGCCGGTGGCTACATTGATCAATGTTGATTCGACGATCCATGAAGAGCGCGTGGTCGACGCCAAGACGGCCGCGCGTTTGCTCGGGGTGAAGCTCCCCACGCTGTATGCCTACGCCAGCCGCGGCTTGATCAAGAGCGTGGGTAGGGCCCGCTCACGTGGGCATCGCTACCTGCTCGCCGACGTGACGCGGCTGCGCGATCGCGCAGCCGCGCGGCGCGGGCACGGCGCGGTGGCAGCAGGCGCGCTCAGGTGGGGCGAGCCGGTGCTGGACAGCGCGATCACGCGCATCGACCCCGGGGGCCCGAGCTATCGTGGACTGGCGGCCGTCGATCTGGCGACGCGCGAGCTGCCGTTCGAGCAGGTTGCGGAGCTCTTGATCGCCGGCTCTCTCCCCGCGCGTCCGCCAAGCTGGCGCGCTGCGCGCATCACCGCCGCCGCAGCTGCGCGCGCGCGGCCCCTCTCCCGCTTGATCGGGTGCCTGAGCGCGGTGGCCCAGCGCGAGCCGTTCGCCGAGGAGGGTCCCGCGACGGCCGCGCAGCGCGCGCGAGCGCTCATTCTCCACATCTCCAGGCACATGGGGCCTCGCACGGTGGCTGCCCGTGCATCCGTGGCGGGCACCCTGGCGAGCTCGCTGGGCCTCGCGGCCACGCCTGCGCGTCTGCGCGCGCTGAACGTGGCGCTGGTGCTGTTGGCCGATCACGAGCTCAACGTCGGCAGCTTCGCCGCACGGGTGGTCGCCTCCTCCGGCGCCGGCCTGGCAGCAAGCTTGCTCGCAGGGGCGCTGGCGCTGACGGGCCCCAAACATGGTTCCGCCTCGGACGAGGTGGAGGCTTGGCTGGCCCGCGTATCGACGCCCGCGGCCGCGCGCGCGCTCGCGACGCGAGAGCAAGCCAAGGGGCGCCTGTTGGCAGGCTTTCACCACACGCTCTACCCGCGAGGGGATCCGCGCGCAGCGCCGCTGTTGGCTCTGGCCGAAGCGATGGCGCCGCGTTCGCTCAAGCTCCGCACACTTCGCAGCGCGGCGCAGGCGATGATCCGGCGTGGCTGGTTCCCGAACGTAGACTTCGGCCTGGTGGCGCTGCGCGTGGCGCTGGGCGCGCGCCGCGGCTCGGCCGCAGCCATCTTCGCGGTGGGACGCGCCGGCGGTTGGAGCGCGCACGCGCTGGAGCAACGCGCCGCAGACGTGCTCTTGCGACCGCGCGCTCGCTACGTCGGGCGGTGATCGTCAGCCGCCACCAGTGCCGCCCGCTCCGCCGGCGGCGCCGCCCGCACCACCGGCGCCCGCGCCACCTGCACCTGCGCCGCCAGCCGCGGGTGGACCTGCGCCCTCTCCGCCACCGCCGAGCGGCGGGAGATCGTCGCAACCCTGGCGCTCCGGCCGGCAGCCCTCGCAGTCGGTCAGCTCCTCACTGCAGCGGAACTGCCCTGCGATCTGCCAGTCGGCGCCACAAATGTCCTCCGCGCTGCACACGTGGTAGCGGAGCGTTCGACCGTCGACGCATTGGGCGATGATGCCCTGCTCACACGCGTTGATGCGCCCGCACGAGAGCTCCTCGCAGCTCGTGACGGGGCCCTCCTGGTTGTCGAGCGAGCATGCTGGCACCCACAGCGACCAGCCACAGGCGAGCGCCACAGCCGCAAGCCAGATCTTCATGGGCACACCGCCGCGATGCAGGTGGTACGGCATGTGGCGTCTTTGTCGCAGACCTTGGTGCACTCCGTCTCGCACGCCTTCTTTCCCTCCTGCGCGGCCTTGGCCTCGGCCTTCTGGAAGTTCTGCTCGGCCTGTTTGGTCAGCTTGTCGACCACGGCATCCATCGCCTTCGCCGCCGCGTCCACCGCTTGCGCCAGCTTCGGCGCGGTCGGATCGACAGCCACCACCGGCGTGCGCGGTCCGAGCAGCTTGCGCGCCTCCGCGGCGTGTTTCCCGTTGGGGAAGCGGGACAAGTAGCTCGACACGCCGGCGCAAGCCGAGCTCGCGCGCTCGCACGCGCTCGGCTCCGCGGCGCGCCACGCGGCGTCGTCTTGGTCCTCTCGCACGCGCCTGGCGCTGTCCATCAGGCTGCTCACGGGCAGCTCCAGCTGGAACTTCTCGTTGATCCAGATCGCCATCGAAGTCGCCGGCGGGTTCATCGAGAGCAACGTGGGCCCGACCGTCTGCCTCAAGTCGACGTTGAGCTCGTCGCCCGTGGTCGCCGTGCCCAACATCACCGCCTGGCCGTTGCTGAAGCGAGCGGTGACGCGAAACTGCGGCGCTCCTTCGCTGCCGCGACAGGGCACCCCGTCCTTCAAGGTGGCCCCTTGCCTGGTGGTGGTGGTGGTCTCCGAGCTCTCGCCCACGGCGCGGAAGGCGTTGACCAAGGGTGGCATCACCGCGGCGAGCCCGATCGCCGAGAGCGCCACGCCCAGACCGATCACCGTCTCTTGGCCGGTCTCGTTGTAGAGCCGCGCGTTGGCGTCGGAGTCGTACACGTTGGGCGCGTCTGCGAGCAGGATCGTGCCCGCCGTGAGCGGGATGCCGCCGGCGATCGAGAGCGCGCTCATCCAGCCGCGGTCGTCGCCGTCCAGCGTGCGGTCCGAGTAGGTGGTCACCTCGACCGTCTCCTCTTCGACGCTCGAGCAGGAGGGCGTCACGTTGACCTTGAGCACATGCTCGGCCAGCTTGATGTCGGCGGTGAAGCGGGGGCTCAGCACCACCTTGGGCCTGCGGCTGAGCACCTCTTCCTCGGTGCGCAGGTGGTTCTTGTTGATGTCCGCGCAGGCCGCGGACAGCCCCAGCGACGAGCCCAGAATCAAGAGCGGTAAGGTTCGCATGGCGGAGGTCTGGTGGCGGCAGAGCAACGTGCCGCAGGGCGAGAGCTTACACCTCCCCCTTTCGGGGGAAACCCGCCTGCGCTACCCAGAGGCTGTGACGCAAACCCCGCCGCAAGATCTCGCACCCATCGTGTCGGAGCTCGCGCTCGAGCTGGAGTTCCCGCAAGAGGTGTGGAGCGAGGTCGAGCGGCTCACGAGCCAGCCCGGGATCGACGACGCTCGGCTCGACGACCTGTCGCACCTACCGTTCGTGACGATCGACGGCAAGAGCTCCAAGGACCTCGACCAAGCCCTGTTCATCGAGCAGAGCGCGACGGGCCACGTCGTGCACTACGCCCTGGCGGACGCCGCACATTTCGTGCCCACAGGCAGCGCGCTGTTCAGCGAGGCGTTGGCGCGCGGCGCGAGCTTCTACTTTCCCGGCTACAGCGTGCCGATGCTGCCCCGAGAGCTGTCCGAGGGCCTGGTCTCGCTCAACCCCCAGGTCGATCGCAGGGCGCTGGTGTTCGAGATGACGCTCGACGAGGCGGGGCGGCTCGCGGCGCCCACTCGTGTGCGCAGGGGCCGAATCCGCAGCCGGGCCAAGCTCGCGTGGGAGGACGTGCAAGGTTTCTACGACGAGCCCGAGCAGAGCCCGCTCAGGCGCGAGCCGTTCGCGGACAGCTTGCGCGCCCTGATGCGCGTGGGCGAGCTGCGCATCGCGCAAGCGGAGCTCGCCAACGTGGTGCGCTACCGGCGACGCGAGCTGGACGTGACCCCCGGCAGCGGAGGCTCCGGCTTCGTGGTGATCGCCGCGGTGCGCGACCGGGTCGAGCTGTACAACGAGCAGATCTCGCTGCTCGTGAACCGCGAGGGGGGCCGGCTGCTCTCCGAGAGCCGCGATCCGCGCCTGCAGCCGATCTACCGCGTCCACCCGGCGCCCGATCCGGAGAAGCTGGCGGCGTTGGTCGCGCTGAGCCGCGGCATGGCCAAGGTGCACGACCTTCCCAGAGAGCGCTTTGCACTCTCGCCTGGCGAGTCGCTCAACGCACTCTTGGATCGCCTGCCGACCGAAGGCCCCGCGCTGCCGGTGGCACGCGCGCTGGAGCGCCAAGCGATCTTGGTCAACATGCGCTCCGGCTTCTCGACCCAACCCGCCGAGCATTTCGGGGTCGGCGCCGAGGTGTACGCGCGCTTCAGTGCGCCGATGCGCGAGGTGGTGGGCATCTTCCTGCACAAAGAGATGCTCGAGCACATGAGCCTCGCCGCCCCTGGGGATCGGCGCGTGGACGAGGAGCTGCGAGATCGTGTGGTGACCTCGGCGAACCGTGCGCGAGAGGTCCAGCGACGGGCGAACGATCTGGTCAATCGGCGAGTTCTCGACGCCGTGTTCGCCGCTCGGGTGGGTCAGAAATTGCGCGGCACGGTGATGGGGCTGACGGCCTCGAAGGTGCACGTGGAGCTCAGCGATCCTCCGCTCGACGTGAAGGTGTACCTGCGCGACCTGGGTCAGCTGCTCGCCGGCATGAAGCAGCCGAGCAAGACGCGCGGCAAGAAACCCAGCGTCTGGCTCGACGTGGTCGACGACGGCGCGGCGCTGGTGGTACGCGGAGAGGGCCAACGCGTCTGCCGCGTGGGGGACGTCGTGGAGATCGAGCCCAAGTGGCGCGACGAGGGCCAGGACCGCTGGGTGCTGGACTTGGCTGCGATGGCCACGTGAGCCGAGTCAGCGCGTCACGGCGTAGACGAAGTTCGGCTGCGGGTAGCGCAGCGCGCGCTCCGTGATGATCGCGAAGGGTACGATCGAGCCCTTCTCCACGTAGCGATCGGCCAACGCCAGCGCGCCGACCTTGTCGTTCTTCGCCTTGATCGAGCCGACCAACTTCATCAATTTCTCGCTCGCGGGCCGGATCTTGCTGAAGTCGATGCTGAACGCGCCCTTGTCTTTGCCGTTGGCGGCAGTCGCCTGAGGGTCCCAGCGCAGCACCTTCTCGTCCATGAAGAAGCCCACGTGGATGGCCGCCAGCTGGCTGTACGGCCGGCGCTTTCCGTTCGAGTACATGCCCTTGGCGATGTGGTTCATCGACCACACCACGTTGTCCACGAAGCTCTGCTCCACCTCCTTCTGGTCGATGATCTTGGCGGCCTCGATCAGCGAGAGCAGGTAATAGGAGCCCGACTGCGCCTTGAGCTCCTCGAGCATGCTCGCGAGCTCCCCCCCGAACGCTTCGTCGTCCTTCTTGCCGTCGAACTTGTACTCGTGCGACGGGCCGAGGTTGTGCGTGGCCTCGTGCAGCACGGTGCCGAGCAACCCCGTACCGCTGTCGTCGACGTAGCGCGCAGCCGCAGCCTTGTCCAAGAAGCTCTCGGCTTTGGCGCGGCGCACCGCCGTGGTGTCTGCATCGGAGCTCAGGTTGGCCATCACCACGGTTCGCCCGCGGCCCTGATTGGCGACTGGCCCCCAGTTGGGCAGGCTCTGGCCACCCGTGATGCCGACCGCGTCGCGGTCGTCTCCAGCGTTGAGCACGATATCGATGAAATCAGGGAGGTGGAACTTCACCTTGCGCGCCTTGTAGGGGTCCCCGAGCAGCTTGGCGATGTCGTCCTCCATGGGCTGAATCAAGGGCGTGAGCTTGTCCATCAACGCCACGGACGACGTGTTGATGCGCGCGAACGTGAGATGAAATCCTGCCTTCTGCGAGCACGGCTCCCAGTAAGTCTCGTCCGGCCCGACGCGCACGTACCAGCGCGAGCTCTTGGAGCTCATCTTGGCCCAGGCCTCGTCGGCCGGCTCCCACTTGTTGGTCTGGAACGCCTTGGCGGCTGCGCGGAGATAGCTCACCAGCGCCTTCTCCTTGGGATCCTTCAGGTCGCGAGCAGCCTGCTCGAGCTTGGCGGAGATCCGCTTCATCAACGCGCCGTACGCAACGTCGTAACCCACCGCCTCGAGCTTGCCGCCCTGCTCGCGCACGACCGAGAACGGCGTGAGCAATTTCTTGGCGTCCGCGTGGGCTTCGAGCTTCTTGCAGAAGTCCGGATCAGCTTGCAGAGACGCCGGGTACACCGAGACGGGCACGCTCGGGCTGCCCGCGATCGCGCTGCAGCCAGGCTCCTTCTCGAAGCGGGGCGTCTTGCAGCTCGGCCCGCGGTTGCGGCGAAACAGACTCTGGCTCTCGCTGTCCTTCGCCACCGCCGCCGCCAACTTGCCGACACCTTTCTGCTCCAGGTAGAGCTCGTCGATCAGGTGGGCGACCTCGGTCATGTGGCCCACGAACGTCAGGTCCTCCGCGCTCATGCCGGCGAGCGAGGTCTTGATCACCACACTGGCAGCCTCGTCGAGCTCCGCGCGCACGAGCCTGCGACGCTCGGCATCGGACCCCGTGGGGAGCTGCGCGCTTTCCGCTGCGACCAGCGCCTCGTAGCTGGAGGTGAGCTCGCTCGTGAACGCGCCGTCCTCGACGTAGACGGGAGCGGTCGGGAAGAACTGCAGCGTCAGCACCTCGCTCGGGTCGAGCTCGCCGTCCCCGTCGGCGTCGCGCTCCCAGAAGACCGGCAGGTTCAGTCGCGCCGCCAAGCGGTTGAACGTCGCGCGCTCGAGCCGCGCAAACCCCGTGCGCGGCGGCGCCGGCGCCGCCTGACCGAAGATGTCGTCGGGCTCGGCTCGTGGCGGCCCGATGGGCGCGCCCGGTGCGGCGACGGGGGGCTCGCTCGACCCGCAGGCAAACGAGAGCGCGGCGATCGCGAAGAAGCGCTTGTGCATGGCCGCTGCTTATCCGGGTCGGCGCGCTCCGTCCACCGCCTCGCTCGGTCAGCTGGAAGGGCTCAAGTAGTGTGCGAACGCCGAGATCGCGAGCGGCACGTCCAGGGCTCCAGCGAGCTCGCGACAGGAGTGCATGCTGAGCATCGGCGCGCCCACGTCCACCGTGGCGATGCCGAGCTTGGCCGCCGTGATCGATCCGATCGTGCTGCCGCAGGGCAGATCGCTGCGGGTGACGAAGCTCTGCGCGTCGAAGCCGGCACGCTTGCACTGCTGCCGAAACAGCGCAGCGGTCTCCCCGTTGGTGGCATACGACTGGTTGGAGTTCGACTTGATCACCAGGCCCTTGCCCAACGCCGGCGTGTGCTCGGGCTCGTGTTGATCCGCGTAGTTGGGGTGGACGGCGTGCGCCATGTCGGCGCTGACCAGGCTGGAGCAGGCCATCGCTCGCTCGAAGGCCTGCGCTTCACCGGGCGAGGTGGCGCTGGTGATGCGCAGCAGCGCGTCGCGCAGCACCGTCCCTTGCGCGCCAACGGCGCTGCGCGAGCCGCACTCTTCGTGGTCGTACAGCACGATCGCGCGCGTCGCTTTCTCGCTCGAGGCCGCGCCATCGATCAACGCGCACAGCGCGGCGTGACAGCTGCCGAGGTTGTCCAATCGCGAGGCGTACACCAGCTCGGAGGCGAGCCCGCCGATGGCCGCGGGCTGCACGTCGAACAACATCAGGTCGAAGCCCAGCACATCGCGCGCATCCTCGCCCAACGCCTCGGCCACGACCTTGGTCAGCTCCACTTTGTCCCCCACCCCGAGCAGCGGCGACAGGTGCTTCTGGGCGTTGAGCACCAAACCGTCGGTGTTGACGCCTCGATTCAAATGGATGGCCAAGTGGGCCACGCGCGCGACGGGTCGCTCCAGGTTCACGAGGCGCGACTCGATCTCGCCGGGACCGCGTGCGAGCGTCACGCGGCCTGCGATCGACAGATCGCGGTCCAGCCAGGAGGCGTAGATCACGCCACCGTAGGGCTCGACGCCGAGCTGCCGGTAGCCGCTCTTGACCACGTCGGCGCGGGGCTTGACGCGCAAGTTGGGCGAGTCGGTGTGCGCGCCGATCATCCGGAAGCCCGAGAGCGCCGCGGGCTCGCTGCCCACGATGAACGCGATCAGCGTCCCGCCGCCGCGCACGAGGTAGCGCTTGTCGCCCGGCGAGAGCGCCCAAGGCTCGCGCTCCGACAGCGGCGCGAAACCTGCGTCGGTGAGCCGCCGTACCCCCTCTGCCACCGCGTGGAACGGCGTGGGGGCGCTGTCGATGAAGCGGCAGAGATCTCGTGCAGCATCGCGTTCGCTCATGCGCTAGTTACTACCACCGAGGACCCGCTTTGGGAGCAACGACCACCGATCCGGAGCAGCTCACGATCGAGCTCGAGGTGTGCGACTCGTTCGCCAAGCTGCGATCTCGCTGGGAGCCAATGGACGGCTGGCGAGGGCACCCCGCGCTCTCCGCCACCTGGCTGGCCGCCCTGGAGGACTCCGGCTGCGTGGCCGAGGACGTCGGATGGTTGCCGCACCACCTGGCCCTGTCGGTCGCTGGGCGGCCATTGGCCGTCGCGCCTGCCTACCTGAAGCTGAACAGCGAGGGCGAGTTCATCTTCGACCACGGCATCGCGCGCGCCGCGCCGCGCTTCGGCGTGCGCTACTTTCCCAAGCTGCTGGTGGCCGTGCCGTTCACCCCGGCCAGCGGACCGCGCTTGCTCGTGGCGGGGGCAGAGCACCGCGCGATCGCCGAGCGAGCGTTCGCGGCCGCGCTCCCGACGTTGTGCAGTCGGCTCGAGATCTCCAGCGCGCACGTGCTGTTCCTACCCGGCGACGACGCGGCACGGCTCGAGCGCGTGGGGCTCGCCCACCGGCACACCTTGCAGTTCCATTTCGAGAACCGAGGCTTCGAGAGCTTCGAGCACTTCCTGAGCACGCTGCCACAGAAGCGGCGCACCCAGATCCGCCGCGAACGGCGCGCGCTGTCGGAGCAAGGCATCGTGCTCGAGACGCTCACGGGCGAGGGGTTGACGCCCGAGGTCGCGGACCACGCGTACGCGCTCTACCTCACCACCGTCGACAAGTTCTTCTGGGGCCGGCGCTACCTGAACCGCGCGTTCTTCGAGCAAGTGTTCGCCAGCATGCCGGAGCAGATCGAGCTGCTCGTGGCCAAGAGGGGCCGCTCGATCGTGGCGGGTGCGCTGAATTTGATCGGCTCGGACACGCTGTACGGGCGGTACTGGGGCGCGCACGAAGAGGTGCCGTTCCTGCATTTCAACGTCTGCTACTACCACTCGATCGACCGCGCGATCCGCGATGGCCTCAAGCGCTTCGAGCCGGGCGCAGGCGGCGAGCACAAGCTGGCGCGGGGCTTTCGCCCCACCATCACCCACAGCGTCCACCACTTTGCCGAGCCGCGCTTTGCCGCCGTCATCGCAGATTTCTTCGAGCGAGAGCGGCAAGCCGTGGAAAGTGAAGTTTCGGAAGGTTGACGAGAGCCCCCTGGCTTCGTCATCCTGAGGGCATGAAGCCTGTCCTGCAAGCCTTGCCTTTGGTGCTCGTGTTCGCTGCTGCACTCCACGCTGCCTGCGCCGATGACGCCGCCACGGGCGACACCACCAGCGGCAACGTGACCGTCAGCGAGCCGCAGACCGAAGCATGCAACGGGCAACCGGACGGCTACTGCAACGCCCTCGGCGGCACGCCGGAGACGTGCGAGTGTTTCGACTGCGTCGACACTGCGTTCTGCTTGGGCACCTGCACGGACGACGGCACCTGCAGCGGGACCGAGGACTGCACCTGCGCGGACTGCTTCGACAACGGCTGCGTGGATCCCAGCGGCCCGGACGGTCCGGGGCCTGGCCCCGGGCCGGGGCCGAGCGCGGGCGGCGGTGGCGCAGGCCCGTCGGCGGGCGGCGGTGGCGCGGCTGCGAACTCCAGCACCGCGAACGTCGGCGGCGGGCCCAGCGCGGGTGGCGGACCCAGCGCGGGTGGCGGGCCCAGCGCGGGCGGCGCGGGCGGCAACTGATCGACTAGCGGCGGGGCGTCCAGGTGCGCTCCACCCAGCTCCGTAGGCCCTCAGCGGTCGCGGTCCTCGTGAGGCGGTGATCGTCGTCCACCTCGACCAGCGTTGCGGAGCTTTTGTGGACGAGCCGGCGTGCGTGCTCGATCGGCACCACCTCGTCGGCTCGGCCATGCACCACCACGACGCCGCGCGCGATCTCCGCGGGCAGCGACGCGAGCGCGGCCGGCGGTCTGCGCCACGCGCGTGCGGCGACGCGCTCGTGCGCCGGGCAGAGCAGCACCGTCGGACCACGCCAGGCGCCGCGCTGGATCAGCTCGAGCGCGACAGCGCCGCCGAACGACGAGCCCACCAGCACGTCGAAGCCCGCCCGCGCGAGCGCGCCGAGCTGGACGTCCACGCTGCGCCTGAATGCGCGGCGCGTCGCGAGGGCAAGCGCTAGCGGACGCGCCAGCGCCACGGCCGCGAGCCCGCTCACGAACGTCTTCGCCCCGCGGCGCGCCGCCAGCGTCAACCCCAGCGCGGCGGCAGCGAGCGCGGCGAGCGTTGCCGGATCGCGCAAGATGGCGCTACGCCCGCAGGGCATCTGCAGGGCCGTGACCTCGAAGCCTGCGTCCCGGAGCGCGCGGGGCTTGTGCCCTTGCGGTCCCGACTCGAGCCCATGGAGGAAGAGGACACGTGCGCTCATCGCGCAGCGCTAGCCCTTCGCCAGTCCGAGCTTGCGCAAGAACGGACGGATGTGGTGGCGCTCCATGCCCGAGCGTCGCGCCATCTCGCTCACGTTGCCCTGCGTCGCGCGGAACAGATCGCCGAAGTACTTGGCCTCGAAGCTGGTGATCGCCGTGCGCTTCGCTTCGCCGTACGGCGTGGAGAAGTCCACCACGTCGCCCGACGGGTTGCCGCGCTCGAGCGGCAGCAGCTGCGCGACGGACTCTGCGCCCGAGGGCAGGCTCGCCGCCACGCTCGTGACGTTGACTAGCTCGCGCACGTTGCCCGGCCAGTCGTGCTGCGCGAGCGTCGTGGTCACCAGCTCCACGAGCTCGTCTGCCCGCTCCGCCTTGTTGATGCGCGCGCACACCGAGCGCACCAGCGGCGCGATGTCTTCGCGGCGATCGCGCAACGGCGGCATCTCCACCCGCACCTGCGCGATGCGGAAGAACAAGTCGCTGCGGAACCTGCCGCTGTTCATGGCCTGACCGAGGTCGCGCCGCGTGGCGGCGATCACCCGCACGTCCACCGGCTCGTAGTGCTGCGCGCCGACACGCTTGACCTGCTTCTCGGACAGCGCGCGCAGCAGCTTGGGCTGCAGCTCCACGGGCAGCTCCCCGAGCTCGTCGAGGAAGATGGTACCCTTGTGGGCCTCGTGGAACGCGCCCGGCCGCCGCTCGTTGGCGCCGGTGAACGCCCCCTTCTCGTGTCCGAACAGCAAGCTCTCGGCGAGCGGGCCCGGGATCGACCCGCAGTCGACGACGACGAACGGGCCCTTGGCTCGCGTGCCTTTCTCGTGCACGGCGTGGGCGACCAGCTCCTTGCCGCAGCCCGTCTCACCGTTGATCAACATCGAGAGGTCGGTCGTGGCGATCTCGGCGAGCAGGCGGAACAGGTGTCGCATGCGGGGCGAAGCGCCCACCAGCGGTCCGAAGCTCTCCTCGAAGCCGACGTCCACGCGCTCCTTGCGATCGCCCGGCTCGAACGAGAGCTTGGTCGACCCCACGCTGAGCGACGCAGCGGCGGTGAGCACCGCTTCGCGGATCCGAACAGAGCCCACGAACGTGCCGTTGCGGCTGCCGAGGTCCTTCACCAACACGCCGGTGCCCTCCGCGCGCAGCTCGCAGTGGATGCTGCTCACCTCGGGGTCATCGACCACGACCTGGCAGCTCGGGTCTCGGCCGATCAGCACTGGCTCCACGTTGATGCGAACGGGCTTGCCTCCCGGGACGGTGAGAGTTCCTCCCCTGACGAACCACTGGAGCGTGCTTGCACGGGTGGCGTCTGCTGCCATGGGTGGATGTCATACACGACGGACGCAGAGGTGTCCCCTGGACCGAGCCACGTCCAGGGTCATCGCGTCCAGGCAGCCGGTCGCACTTCATGAAACCCGGGCGAATCGGGAATAACCGCGGTAGCGCGAGGTCGGCACGCCGTCTGCATAAGGGAACGCGACCCGTAACCTTGAGAGGCCCCCAATGCGGAGACTGTTCCGACGAGCTGCAACGAACCTGTGGATGAGCGGTACGCTGACAGCGACCGCCGCACTGGCCTTTGGTCTTGCCGCTTGCGGCAACGAGACCGAAGGCGGCATCGAAGGCAGCACCTGCGTCTCCACGCAGGAGCTCTTCGCGGTCGACTACTTCAAGTTGATCAACAACAAGTGTGGCGCCTGCCACCAGTACGGCAGCATCGGCGCCGAGGGCTCCGACTTCAAGCTGCGCCCGAACTCGGAAGCAGGCTTCCTCGACGCCAACATGGAGATCGTCAAGAAGGTCGCCGGCTTCGAGTCGAATGGCCGCAGCGTGTTCCTGGACAAGCCGCTCGGCAACCTGCAGCACGGCGGCGGCAAGATCTTCGAGAGCGAGGAAGATCCCGAGTACAAGCAGCTGGCCGAGCTGGTGACCCGCCTGCAAGAGCCGGACAGCTGCCCCAACACCGAAGCGCGCTTCCTCGCCGGTGTGCAGCTGATGGGCCCGGGCGACACCCTGCGCAAGGCTGCGCTCGTGCTCGCCGCACGCCTCCCCACCGATGAGGAGATCGCCGCCGTCGAGGCGGGCGGGTGGCCGGCCGTCGACAAGGCGCTCGACACGTTCCTCCAAGAGAAGGCGTTCTATGACCGCCTGATGGAGAAGTACAACGACATCATGTTGACGGACTTCTACCTCAACGGCGATGACTTCGACTTCATCCAGGACAACGGGATGGAAGACGAGGCGCAGCAGTACGACCCGCGTTGGTTCGAGAACATCACCTACGACAGCGACACGATCAAGAAGTACGGCGCCCAGAACTCCGAAGACGCGATGAACCGCCTGCGGGTCTACACGCGCTACGGTGTCGCGCGTGCCAGCCTCGAGCTCATCTCGTACGTGGTCAAGAACGACCGGCCGTTCCACGAGATCGCCAGCGCGAACTACATGGTGGTGAACCCGTTCTCGGCGCGCGCCTACAAGATCCCCGACGCAGAGTTCGTGAACGACAGCGACCCGAACGAGTTCGTCCCGGCCAAGTTCGGCGGCTACGAGAGCGACTTCCCCCACACCGGCATCTTGACGGACCCGGTCTGGTTGCAGCGCCACCCGACGACGCCGACCAACCGCAACCGTCACCGCGCCAAGGAGGTGTTGTTCATGCTCCTCGGCAACGACATCCTCAAGGCGGCCGAGCGGCCCATCGCGATCGACGCGAACACCATCGCAGACAACCCGACCGTCAACAACCCGGCCTGCTCCGTCTGCCACAGCTTCGTCGACCCGATCGCGGGCACCTTCCGCAACTTCCAGTACACGGAGAACGAGGACGACAACAACATCGCCTACCGCCCGGACTTCGAGTGGTACGCCGAGATGCAGCAGACGGGCTTCAAGGGCGTCACCATGCCGCCCACCGAGAAGCAGCGCGCGCTGCCCTGGCTGGGCAAGCAGATCGCCATCGACGACGGCTTCAACTTCGGCGCCGTGTTCATGGCCTACCGCACGCTCACCGGCAACGAGCCGCTCATCCCGCCGGCCGAGGGCAGCCAGACCTTCGACGAGGAGCTCACCGCGTACCTCGGCCAGTACTACACGTTCAGCGTGGCCGCGAAGAACTTCAAGGAGAACGGTCAGAACTTCAAGTCGCTGGTCAAAGAGCTGGTGATGAGCCCGTACTTCCGCGCGATGAACACCGCGCCGGACATCGACTCGATTCAGCTCTCTCACCTCACCGCGGTCGGCACGGCCCACTTGCTGACGCCCGAGCAGCTGAACCGCAAGGTCGCCAACGTGACCGGCATCTACTGGACGCCGGACAACCAAGGCCACGACGATCCCGAGCTGCTCGATCGGTACCGCATCCTCTTCGGCGGCATCGACTCGATGAACACCACGGTGCGCATCAAGGAGCCGAGCGGCATCATGGCCAACGTGATCGAGCGCATGGGTCTCGAGGTGGGCTGCAAGATGGCGCACGCAGAGTTCCTGCTGTTGCCCGAGGATCGCAAGTGGCTCAAGAACGTGGACCTGACGGTCGAGCCGCGCGACGCCAACGGCTACGACGTGCCGGATGCCGTCTCCTCCATCAAGGCCGACATCAAGCACCTGCACCTCAAGCTGCTCGGCGAGCGGCTCGAAGACGGCGACCCCGAGCTCGAGCGCACCTACCAGCTGTTCGTCGACGTCTGGGCGGCCGGCAAGGCAGGCATCGCGGGTGGCACCGTGGGCACCGAGTTCCCCGGTGAGTGCCGGAACGACATCAACTACGTGACCGGTCAAAGCATCCCAGAAGAGCAAGTCTGGAGTGAGGACGGTCTCTACACCGCACGAGCGTGGGGCGCAGTGTTCGCCTACCTCCTGTCCGACTACGCCTTCGTTTACGAGTGAGAGAGGACCAGCCATGGAACGCCGAGACTTCATCAAGCTTTGCAGCATGACAGGCCTCACCGTCGTCGCGGGCGTCTCGCTCGACGGTAAACCGGCCCAGGCGGCGCCCTACACGGGCACCTTCTGGGTCAGCATCTCCGCCAACGGCGGCTGGGACGTGACCAGCATCGTCGACCCGAAGGGCAACAACTCGGGCGGCGTGTTGATGAACAAGTACCCGACCAGCGCCATCCCCAGCGATCCGAACGGGGTGAGCTGGGCCCCGATGTCGCAGAGCCCGGACATCATCGGCAACGTCAACGCCGAGGCTCAAGCGGCCAACTTCGAGACGTGGATGGCCGCGAACGCCAAGGACCTGTTGGTCATCAACGGCGTGGACAACCAGACCAACGCCCACGACGTCGGCCAACGTGCCTCCGTCACCGGCAACGCGGCCGAGGGCTCCGCAGCCTTCGGGGCGCTGGCAGCTGCAGCTCTGCAGCCGAACGCGCCGATGGGCTTCGTGTCCTTCGGTGGGTACTCGGGCACCAACGGCCTCGCCCCTGTCACACGCATGGGCGACACCGACACCATCAAGCTGCTCGCCTTCCCCTATCGTCGCTTCCCGGACGACGCCGAGGCCCTCTGGTTCTCGGATGAGCAGGCCGCGATGATCGCCAAAGCGCGCGAGGCACGTTTCAAGGACAAGTTCGCCAAGCAGCGCTTGCCCCGAGTCCGCACCGCGTTGAACACGCTCTATCTCTCCCGCCTGGGGCAGAACGAGCTGAAGCAACTGGTGGAGTACCTCCCGGATGAGTTGCTCCCCGGCATGGCTGGCGCGTTCCAGCTGGCCGGCGCGGCGTACAAGGCTGGTCTGTGCGTGGCCGCCACGCTCGATACCGGCGCAGGCTGGGATCACCACGGCGCCGTCGACACCAACGTGACCAACTCGCTCGGAACTCTGTTCGATCCGGTCGAGGGTCTGCCTGCCGCGCTCAACGTGCTCGAGGACATGGGCATCAAGGAGAAGACCTTCATCTCCCTGCAGTCCGACTTCGGCCGCACCCCGGGCTACAACGACGGCGACGGCAAGGACCACTGGCCGATCACCAGCATGATCATCACCGGCTACGTGGACGGCAAGAAGGTCAAGCCGGGTGTGAAGGGTGGCACCACGCCGGGCCACGAGGCGCTGCCGGTGGACTCCGACCGCGGCATCGTGTCCGAGGGTGGGGACCTCACCATCAAGCCTGGCCACGTGCAGAACGCGCTGCGCCGTCTGGCCGGTGTGCTCGACAGCGACGCCGCCCGCCTGAACCCCACCACCGAGGACGCGAACGTCCTGCAGAACCTGATCGAGCTCGAGTAGCTCGCGCAGAACCATGGAAGCGAGAGCGGTCGGGCGTGCCCGGCCGCTCTCGTTTTGTGGCTCACTGCACCCAGAACTCGATCTCGTCGGGCGTCGCGCCGTGGGCGCTGGCTCGCAGGCGGTGCTTTCCAGGCGATAGCTCGAGCAGCGCGCGACCGAGGTCATCGACTGCCACCAGCGCGTCGCCGAGCTGAAACTGGGCAGAGGGCGCTCCTGTGGGAAACACCGCGCGCGCGTAGACGTGGGCGACGCGGTCTCCCTCCAGAAAGAAGCGTGCGCCGTCCTCGGGGTAGAGGATGCGCACGCCGGCCTTCGCGCGCGGCTGCTCCGTGCCCGGACAGCGCGGGGAATACGCGCTGGGCCCGAGCTCGCGCCGGGCGCTCTTGGCCCAAGCCTCGTACAACGGCGGAAACCGCTCGACCACGCGCTCCTCCACGGCGTCGCTGCAAGCCGGACCGGCCAACAATCCGTTGAGGCGATCCAGCGTCACGCGCTGGTGGAACGAGCAGGATGCTCCGAGGCTGCGAAGGTGCTCGTGGCGCCCCACCGGGCAGTCGCTTCCGCGCCGCATTCCCGACAGCGCGCAGACCTCGATGGTGTCTTCGCCGTCGCGCTTGGGCAGCGGCCCCGCTGCCACGATCCGCTCTGCAGCGAGCATCGCCGTGCGAAACAGCGGCCCGGCACCGCTGATGCCGGACACGCCCCGCATGGCCGAACCATCGAAGTTGCCCACCCAGACGGCCACGGTGACGCCCGAGGAGAAGCCGACCGCCCAGTTGTCGCGAAAGCCCTTGGAGGTTCCGGTCTTGGCAGCCACCTCGAACGGGAGATCGAACACCGTACGCTCGCCGAACGAGCCCGCGCGGGCGCGCTTGTCCGAGAGCACATCCACGATCTCGAGCGTGCTGTCTCGCTCGAGGACACGCCGTTCGGTCGCGAGCGGCGAGCTCATGGTCTCGCCGTTGCCCAACCGCCACGCGTGCACCGCGCGCGGCGGCAGGTAGGTGCCACCTCGCGCCAACGTCGCGTACGCAGCCGCCAGCTCGAGCAGCGTCACCTCGCCATCGCCGAGCGCGATGCCAACCCCATACTCGATCGCAGGCTTGGTCAACGACGCGAAGCCCAGCCGATGCAGCTGCCCCAGCACCGCCTCTGGCCCCAGGCGCTCCGCCACCCATACGGCCGGCACGTTGTAGGAGTTGCCGAGCGCCTCCCGCAAGAGCACCGGGCCGTGGAATCGCTCGTCGTAGTTCCTGGGACGAAACGGATCGCCCCCGAAGGTCGTGAACGAGAGCTCCACGTCCGGCAGCAGCGTCGCCGGACTCATGCCCAGCCGCTCGATCGCGAGCTGGTACACGAACGGCTTCAACGTGGAGCCTGGCTGCCGCTTGGCGCGCACGCCGTCATTGCCGCCCAACCTGCTCGCGTTCGCCGCGTCGGGCGAGCCCACGTAGGCCAGGATCTCGCTCGTGCGGTTGTCGAGCACCACGACCGCTGCCGCGCTCACGTGCTGGTCGGAGAGCTGGTCCACCGTGCCGCGGGCTGCGAGGGTGAGCTCGTGCTGGAGATCATGATCCAGCGAGCTGACGATCTCGACGGTGCCCTGCGGACCACGCTCGGACAACTGGCCGGCCAGGAGCGCGTGCACGAAATGGGGCGCGGCACCGCCGGGGGAGCGCGTGACCGTGCCGAGCGGCTCGGCTTCGGCTCGACGGGCTTCGTCCTCGCCCACGAAGCCGTGTTTCGCCATGCGCCGGAGCACCCGATCGCGGCGGGTCTTGGCCCGTTCGGGGTGGCGGCGCGGCTCGTAGAGGGTGGGGCCACGCGGCAGACTCGCCAGCGTGGCGGCCTCCGCCAACGACAGATCGCGCGCGGCTTTCTCGAAGTAGTGCCAGGACGCCGCCTCGGCGCCGCGAAGGTTGGGCCCGAACTCGATCTCGTTGAGATAGCGCTCGAGGATGCGGGCCTTGGGCAGATCCATCTCCAGACGTAGCGCCAGGGACATCACGTCGACCTTCCCCGCCAGCGTGCGTGGCGCGCCGAGCTCTTGCCGCGCGAGCTGTTGCGTGAGCGTCGACGCGCCAGTGAGGCGATCGCCGGAGGAGACGCTCTGCCATACGGCCCTGGCCATGGCCAGTGGATCGAGGCCCGGGTGGGCGTAGAAGCGTGCGTCCTCTGCGGCGATCACGGCGATCGGCAGCGTGGGCCCCAGCTCGGCGAGCTCGAGCCAACGCTGGCGCTTGCCGGACGCGTCGCGCGACTCGAACAGCCGCTTGTTCGTGCGATCGACCACACGCACGCTCGCCGCGGCCTCGCCTGCCGGCGCCTCTCCTTCTCGCGGTGACAGAGGTTCCTCGTGGCGCAGCGCCAAACCAGCCAACACCAGCCAAGGCAGCGAGAGCGCGCCGAGCGCTGCGAGCCCCGCTCGCCGCACGCGACCCGCTCGGCTCATTTGGCGGTGACCGTCACCGTCTCGGACCCGGCCCGCCCAAAGATCTCGGGGGCGTACATCGCCTGCGCGGAGATCGGCGGCGTGATGTAGGCGCCGATCGCGGTGGCGCGCGCCAGGTAGCGGTAGCGATAGACGCCAGCTGCCATGGCGTCGACGAAGAAGAGCACGCGATCGTCGCGCACCTCGCGCGTGTAGTAGGAGCTCCACTCCGCTCGCTCCATCGCCGCATCGTCTTCGTCGAACGGCACACCACGGGTGTCGATCCCGCGCAGGCGGTCCGACGTCGTCGACAGGCGCGTGTCGATCGCCTCGAAACCCGCCGGAAGCGGATCGTCGATCGCCACGAACCGGCGCGGCTGAGGCGTCACCACCACCACGTCGGCGAGCACCAGATCCCCCGCCTCGAACTGCGTGCTGGTGCTGTTCGGCACCGTCGCGAGCGCCTCGTCCAGCGTCTGGGCGGTCACCTTGCGGTAGCGATGCTGCACGAAGAAGCCGCGATCGATCACATCCGTGGGGAGCTTCTTCTTGGCGTAGCGCAGCCTGGCGCCATAGAAGAGCTTGCCCTCCCCCTCGAGCTGGAACGACAGCGCCGTCCCAGCAGCGCCCAACAGACGCGCTGCCGGGTAGCTCTCGACCACAGGCACCACGCTGCGCCCCTTGAACGAGTGCTCGCCGACGAGGTCGTCGCCGAAGAAGGTGCGCGCCACGAAGTTGGGCTCCACCTTCTCTTGCGCGCGGCGGTAGTCCCCCAGCGCCAGCAACGCCCAGGCGCTCTCCTGGGTCGTGCGCCAGGCCCCTCCGTCGCGCTCCTTGAGCAGCCCCAGCGCCAGCTTCTGCGCCATCGAGTGGTCGGGGTTGTGGTGCAACAGGGCACGCAAGACCAGCGCGGACGTGCGCGCGTCCGAGTCCAGATACACCGCGTAGTCGGATCCCAGGTTCTCGACCGTCCGCGCGATCTCCCCCTCGACGCGAAGCGCGGCCTCGAGCTCGCTGGCGAGCTCGCTGCGCATGCCGGGCTCGTTCTGGGAGAGCACGGCGGCGCTGAGCAGCAGCGCCTTGCTGAACACTGGCATCCCGCTCCGGTTCTCGAACAGCTTGGTCACCCTGCCCGGCTCGGGTTTGCCCAGCTCGGCCAACACGTACAACGCAAACGGCCCGACGTTCGCCGCGAACGACGGATCGTTGCCGTTCAACGCTCCGCTCAGGTAGCGCCGAGCGTCTTCGATGGCGCTGTCGGGCACGCGCCGCCCGCTCCGCTTGGCCTGGTGGAGGCCCCACAGCGCGTAGGTCGTGGCCCACGCGCTGGCCTTCGGCGAGTCCGCCCAGAAACCAAAGCCGCCGTCGTAGCGCTGATGGGCCAGGATCTTGGCCACCGTCTTGTCGACCACGTCGTCGAGGTTCGCGGGCAGCGTGAGCTTGAAGTCCTTGGCCAAGTCCTTGAGGCCGATCAACGGCACCAAGCGGCTCGTGAGCTGCTCGGTGCAGCCGTAGGGGTAGTCGAGCAACTGCGAGGAGCCGGCGTCGAGCCCCACCAGCGCGGTGGACGCGGTGGTGACCGTGAGCTCCCCTGCATCATCGCGGATGGAGGACAGATCGCCGAGCAGCTCCTTGGCACCGGTGCTGGTGTTGCCGTAGAGCGCCACCGACTCGAGCACCATGGGGATCGCCACCCTACGCTCCAGGAACACGGAGTCCTTCGCGGTTCCGCTGTCGACCGCGAACGCGAAGCTGGCGTTGCCGACTCTCGGCGCACTGGCCGAGAACCGAACCTCGACGCTCTTGCCAGGGTCCACACTGACGGTCTTCTTCGCGTCTCCCGACAACACCACGCCCGTGAGCTTCGCGCTCACCGACACCTCTTGCGTCTTGTCGGACTTGCTCGACACCACCACCGCGGCATCGAACGTGTCCCCCGCACGGAGAAACCGCGGCAACGCCGGCCTCGCCATCAGCGGACGGCTCGTCGTGAGCATCGACTCGCCGCGCCCGAAGCGGTCTTCGCTGCTGACTGCGATCGCCATCAGCCGGTAGGTGGTCAGGCTGTCGGGGAGCTTGAACTTCACCTCGGCCTCGCCGTTCTCGTTGGTCACGAGCGAGGGGTTGAAGTAGGCGCTCGCGCGGAAGTCCTTGCGCGCGCCCGAGGCGCCGGTGTCGTCACCGCCGCCTCCGCCGTCGAGCCCCTTGTCCAGCCCCAGCCCGCTCAGCGGATCGAAGCGCTGAGCCAGCCGCTCGCGCGACTCGAGCGTGGCCACGTGCAGCGCGCGCGGGGCGCCGAAGGTCTCGACCGGATCTGGCAGCTGGTAACCCACCAGCGAGAGCACGCCTTCGTCTGCGGCGATCAGCGTGAGCTCGACCTTCTTGCCCTGGCCTTGACTGTCTTTCACCTTCAGCGACACCACCGCCTCCTCGCCCGGCTGGTGATCCACCTTGGCTGGCGTGACGGTGACGTGGAGGCGCTTCTCCTCGGGGTCGATCAAGAGCTGCGCGTAGCCGAGCCGAAACGCAGGCGCGCCCACGTCGGGCTTGTCGGCCGCGTCGGGCGCCTTCTTCCCGCGTGGCTTGTGGACCAGCACCGACACGTACGCGTTGGGCCGCATGTCCTCGCTGACGGGGATCTCCACGGTGGGGGCGGCGCCGCTCAATTTGACGCGTCGCTGCGAGAAGACCCCGGCCCGCTCGACGGTGACGATGGCGTCCGCGCCCCTCCACGGGCTCTTGATCAGGAGCCGTGCCTTGTCGCCCACCTTGTAGTGGCTCTTGTCGCGCACGATCTCGACGTCGGCGCGATCGGACTCGTCGAACGCCGCGAGCTTCCCGCTGGAGCTGCCGCTGACATACACGCGCGTCGAGGCGTGCACGCTGTTCTTGCGCCGATCCTCGCTGCTGACGCGCAGCACGTATTGCCCCGCGTCGGTGACCGGCAATTCGCAGCCCACCGGCTGCTTGCTCGACACCAAGGCACAGCTCGCCACCACCGAGTCCACGGGCTGCGACACGGTGGTCGCCGAGACCGCGCCGCTGCCTTGCTTGGCTACGGCCCACACGCGCTTGTAGAGCTCCACTTTGAGCGCGTGGCCCGCCACTCGCTCGCCGTCTGGCTTCACGGCGATGAACTTGGGCGCGAGCTTCGCGCCGCTGTCCACGAAGCGGTCCGCCAGGGAGATGCCGACGTAGTGCTCGGCGGGGTGCACCAGCGCTGTGCTGCCACCCGAGATGACCTGCCTGGTGACGTCGGTCACATCGACGTTCGCCAGCAGCCGCTCGGTGCCGATCTGGCCAGGCAGGTCGAGCTTGGCGGACGCGGTGGCCACCCCGCTGTCGTCGAGCGCCACCTGACTGGACAGGACGTCGCTGCTCTTCGGGCTCTTGTCGGGCAAGTCCGAGAGGTAGGCGCGATCACTGAGCTCGAACTCCTCTGCGCCCTTGGGGATGAAGCTCGCTTCGCTGCGCGTGACCGACAGCTCCGCGGGAGCAGCCTTCATCGGCGCGCCGTACAGGTAGTCGCCGCGCGCGGTCCACTGGGCTCGATCGCCCCGCACGAAGCTCGGTCGATCACTCTCGATCGCGACCTTGAACTCCGATGCTCGATACTCGGCCACCTCGAACGAGTCGCTCGCGATCACGTCGCCGCCGGTCGAAGCGCTGAGGGAGTACGCCCCCAGCCTGCCAGTCACCGGCAGCTTGAACGCCACCGAGAAGGTGCCGAACGCAGTCGTCTGCGTGGGCACCGTGGTGAGCTTCTCTCCGTCCGGCCCGGAGACCTGGACGCTGATCGGTTTGCCCACCGCGGGCAGCTTGGATCCGGTCGGGGTGGGCTCGCGCAGGACGCCCTTGACGTGCACCGTGTCGCCTGGGCGGTAGACGCCGCGATCGTCGAACACCAGGCCGATGAGCCCGTCCTCGTCCGGGTCGAACTCCCAGTTCTCCACGTTGTCGGCCACCGCCTTGTACGCGCTGTCGTCGCCCTTCTTGACGAAGACGACCGCCTTCTCGTCCTCGAACTTGGGCGTGAAGTCGCTGGCGCTGAACATGGCCATGCCCTGGGCGTCGGTTTTGGCCGTGGCCGCCTTCGCGCCCGGCCTGCGGATCTTCACCTCTGCTTCTTTGACTGGCTGCGCGCTCCCGAGCTCGGTCACGAACACGACCGTACCGAGGCGTGACACCTTGGCGCTGATGGCCAGATCAGTCAGCTGCACGACGCTGCGATCGACGACCTTGCTCGACTCGCTGGTGTACCAAGCGGCGATGCCGAAGGCGCCGCGCCCGTTCTTGCCGAGCACCTCATCGAGGGAGACCACGTGTCGCTCCACCACGTTCTTGCGCCCGCGCGCGACCTTCTTGGAGGAGAAGCCCGGCCGGGCTTCGAGCGCGGTCCCAGCCTGATCGTTGACCAAGGCGAGGATGTCTTCCTCACTCAGCTTGAGCGCCCCCACCTCCAGGTCGTCGACGTTGATGTGCCCGACGCTCAGCTCGCGCTTGCTGCCGGCCTCAAGCACGCCGTCCGTCACCCCGATACGCGCGAGCGCTGGCACGTCCCCGAACGAGATCGTCTTGTCCACGGCGGCTGCGAGTGCCTGGCCGTGTCTGTCGACCAGCGGTGGCGCCACGCGAATGCTGTAGGTCTTGCCCGGCAAGAAGCGCCCGTTGAGGTCGATCGACTCGTACTCGTCGTCGTCGTCCATCCACGAAGGCCAGCGGATCGCGACCGGCGGTGACACGCTGATGGCACGCTTCAAGTCTTTGGCCTTGACCGGGTTGGACAGCACCACGCGTGCCCCCCCCGATGCGTTGCACAACTTCTTGGCTTGCTCGTACCCGCAGCGCACCTCGTCGACCGCGAGTGGGCCGTAGGTCTCGAACGCAAACGACTGCGCCGCGAGCGAAGGCAGCGCGCCCTCTTTGCCAACGAGCCCCTTCTTCACCTCGAGCGTGACGTCGCTGGCGAGCGCCAGCGGTTGGCTCGGCTTCACCTCGAACAACTTGTCGTTGCTGGGGTCCTTCTGCTGGACCTGAATCTCCACCGCCTTGCCCTCGACGGTCAAGCTGAGCGCGCTCGCCAGCGCGGTCGGCGCAGCGGGTTGGTCGAGCTGCAATTGAAACGTGGCGCTCGGCTCCAACCCGCGTGCGCCGGCGTACGGTACCGTGCGCACGACCTTGGGACGCTCGGTCTCGAAGCTGAACGAAAATGGCGCCGCGAGCGTGTCCCCGTCGATCGCCTTCACGCCGGCCGGGACGGTCACGGTGTAGCTGGTGGCGCGCGGGAGACGAAAGGAACCTCCACCGCCAGCGCGGGCCGGCACGAACGTGGCGGCGCGTGTGCCCGCCCATTGCCAGCTTCCTTCGACCTTCGGCTCGATGCTGGCGGGGAACGCCGGCTCTTGCCCGGCAAGATCCAGGGCTCGGATCGGCTTGGAGAACAGCACCGTGATCTCGCTCGGTCCGCTCAGCTTGCCCTTGGGCGAGGCGAACACGACGCGCAGTGGCCCCTGGTCCTCATCTCCACCCTGTTGGCCCCGCAGCGACAGCGTCCCGCTGGGGGGAACGTCCGGGGGCCTTGGCCCCGGCAAGCAGGCGAACACGATCAGCGAGAGCAGCGCCGGCAGCGCGAGCAGGCGCGAACGACGACGTGAGCGCGCGGGCGTGGGGAAGCTCATGACCCGGACTGAGCAACAAAGAGGCCCGCGACGCAAGCGTTGTCGCGGCGCACGCCGCTCTCGACCGCGCGAACCACTGTTGCTCACGGGACACAGGGCGTGGCCGCGCGGACACCAACTGCCGTGCCGTCACCCGCGCGGATGCGAGCGCGCGTGCGCGGCGCGCACCTGATCGTCGGCCACGAAGGTGTAGATCTGCGTGGTGCCGATGTCGGAGTGGCCGAGCATGGCTTGCACGCTCCGCAGATCCGCGCCTCCGGCGAGCAGGTGGGTGGCAAACGAGTGGCGCAGCTTGTGGGGCGAGATCGCGGTGATGCCGACGCCGGCGGCGTAGCGGCGCAGCAGCTTGAACACGCCCTGACGACTGATGGCCCGGCCGCCGCGAGCCACGAACAGAAAGGGCCCGGGCACCCCCCGCGCCTCCCGTTCAACCAGGTACGCGTCGAGCGCGTCGAGCACCACCGGCGCCACCGGGACCAGCCGCCGCTTCTGGCCCTTGCCCATGGGCGCGACCACGCCGCGCGCGCGGTCCACGTCCGCTAGCGTGAGCGCACACAGCTCTGACACGCGCAGCCCGCTGCCGTACAGCAGCAGCAGCATGGTGCGGTCGCGCAACGCGCGGAAGTCCCCGCCAGCAATCTGATCGACGATCGACAGCACGTCGGCGCTGGAGAGCACCTTGGGCAGGCGGCGCCCGAGCCGCGGCCGCTCCAGCACGTCGCTGGGGTCGCGCTCGATCTCGCGCTCTCGAACCAAGAACTTCAGAAAGCCACGAACCGCCGACAGCCGCCGCGCGTGGCTGCGAGGTTTGCCCCCCGCGGCGGCCAAGAAGCCGCTCACCTCGGGCGCGCCGATGGCCGCGACATGGGTCACGCCAGCCGCCGCGAGGTGCTTCGAGAAGGCGCCCAAGTCAGTGCCGTACGCGGAGACACTCAGCGGTCGAAGTGCCCGCTCGACACGAAGGTGGTCGAGGTAGACGTCGACGGCCGTATCGATCTCCACGTGGCCAGTGTCGCACGTGGGGTCTCGGATCGATAAGAACCTGGCGAACACCTCACAGGCGAAGACCCGCGCGCAGCGGACTGCGGCGGGCCAGCGAGCGTGACGCCGGTTGGGGAGAGCCGCTCAGAGCGCGACGCCGTACCGGCGCGCGTACTCGGTGATGCCGATCTTGTCGATCGTGCGGATGTCCCGCGTGCTGAGGTTCAGGGTGACGAAGCGCCCCTCCTCCGGAATGAAAACGCGGCGCGTCTGGATGTTGACGTTCTGCCAGCGCTTCGTCTTGATGTTGGAGTGGGAGACGTTGCGCGCAAGCAGCTTGCGCTTTCCGGTGATATCGCTCTTCGCCATGGCGTGCCTCGAAAGGGCGGGGAAACTACTCCGAACCCAGCCGGCTCGTCAAGCGCTCAGGGCACGACGGTCGCGTCGTCCGCAAAAGGGTCACGCGAGCCCTGTGAGCTGGGCGCGTCAGGACGGATCTGGCCAAGCGCCTGAACGAGGGCGTCAGCGAGGTCCTGCGTGGCCTCGAACCCCGCGGGGTCGAGCGTGAGCTCGCTTTCGTCCATGTACAGGCGCCGCGCGAGCTCGACCTGCACGGCGTGCACGTGGTCGGCGGGGCGCCCGTAGTGGCCGGTAGAGAAGCCGCCCTTGTACGGATCGTCGTGTTTGACGCTGAAGCCGAGCCCCGCCGCGACCGCCTCCACTGCGTCAATCACGGCGCCCGCGGCGGTGGTGCGGCCGCGTGTGCCCGGCACGACGTCGGCGCGGCCGGCGCCGACGTCGACGTGACCGCGCCGCCCCTGGCTGGGCATGGAGTGCGCACACAGTAGGATCGCGAAGCCGAAGCGCTCGTGCTTTCGTGCAAGCAGCTGCGTGAGGGCTTGGTGGTAGGGCCGGTAGAACTCGCGCATCCGGCGCTCGAGCTCGCTCTGCGGCAACCGCTTGGCCAAGATGGGATCGCCTTCGGTGCTGGTACGCCAGATCAGGCCACGCGGCAGGTTGTGGGAACCACCACGTTCGACGGCCAGGCCGTCGTAGTCGTCGGGCCCGCGGTTCAGGTCGATCACGTACCGCGACAGGTGCGCGACCAAAAGCGACGCCCCGAGCGCCGGAGCGTGGGAAAAGAGGCGGTCGACGAACAGGTCCGCATCTCGGCCCACCGCTCGCGCGGGGGCGATCATCGTCGCCAGCGAGGCAGCGTCGACGAACAATCCCGCGTGCGGCACCTCGACCACGACCGGCGTCTCCTGCTGCGGCGCTGGTTCCGTACACGTGAACGGCTTCACGGGGAGGGCTCCAGCGAGAGCGCGCGCCCCGTCGCCTCGCCCCCCACCGCCGCGAGCACGCGCGCCCCCGCCGCCAAGCCGTGCAGCGCGCGCTCGATCGGGCGCTCGGCGAGCGAAGTGGCAAGGCCGGCGGCGTCGGGCGGAGAGAAGCCGTCCGGCCACGCGGCCGCGAGCCCCAGCTCGCCGCCCGCGTCGAGCGTGAGCAAGGCGCGACGGGTGACCACCGGGCTCCCCGGCGGGACGCGCGGTCGTCCGCGCAGCACCGGCGCTGCGAGCGGCGGAAGCGCCACCTCGACCTCGGGGATGACCAGCGCAGGCAGCACGCGCGGCACGAACAGCGCGAGCGCCGCGATCAAGCCACGGACGTCCACGGCCACCACCACCTCTGCAGCGAGCGACACGCCTCCTTCGCTCGCCCAAGGCTCCAGCGCGACGCGGAACGACTCTCCCGTCGCTCCGCGGCCGTGGACCAGGTGCGCCTCGACGTCGAGCGCGCGAGCGTTGCTCCAATCGGCGTCCGACAGCAGTCCGGAGGCGAGCGGACCCGCCACTCGGAAGCTCGCGTCATGCACGCTGCTCAACGCCAGCGCGCCCACGTCACCGAAGCGCTCGAGAAAAAGAGCTCGCTTCGGCGAGACCGCGCGGGCGTCGGCGAGGCCAGGCCGAATCAGATCGCGAAGCGACGACCGGCCGAAGCTCGCGTGCATCAGCAGCGCTGCTTGAGGCGCGCGGGGGACCGCCGCGAGCGCGGCGTCGGGCACCTCGCCCACGAAGCCACGGGGCCTGGGCAGCCCGGCACCTGGCTGCACCACCCTGCCATCGAACGCACGTCCGAGCGCCGCGGGGCCGGCGACCAGCGCGGTCAGCGGCGCGAACAGCGCCGCCTCGTGCTGCCCCGCCAGCGCGAAGTAGGCGGCGACCACGGCGTCGACCGCGCTGCCCTGCGCGGCGAGCACGCGTTCACACGCCTCGCGCGACGCCGGGTGGCTCGCGTGCGAGACGGGCTTGGTCACTGCTCCTCGTCCTCCGCACGAAGACGGCCCGGTGCCGGCCGGACGATCGTGGGTGGCGGCGCCTCCTGCGCGCGCTTCTGCGCTTGCAGCAGGTGCTGCTTCACCCTGACCGCGCTCGGCCGATGCTCCACCACCACCCATGACTCGCGCCGGCCCTTCAGCTGGGCGGCCACATGAGCCAACGCGCGCTCGGAGACCGCGCCCTTGCTGCCGAGCGCGCGCAGCCGCGTGTACACCGCGCTTCCGGGCGGCAGCGTGTCCTGCGTCGCGTCGAGCACGGCCAACACCCCGAGCTCACGCGCGAGCGACACGACTTGTGGTCGCTCCCAGATGCCGCGCGGCTCCCAGCACAAAGTGACGGAGGGGCGCGGCAAGCGGGCCACGATTCGTTTCAACTTCTCGGTGGTGGCCGTCGTGGGGCGGACCTCTGCGGGCGTGCAGAGCACGATGCAACGCGCCTCGATCACCTTGGCGACGGCGAGCGACTCTTCGAGCGCCGCTTCCAACTCCTTGGTCGGCGACAGACGGCCCACCACGTCGGGCAACACCACGCTGAACGTGAACGACGGATTCACCGCCTTGCGGTAGGCGCGCAACGTGCCGGCACGCGGGGCGCGCCCAGGCTCGGGCCGCAGCTCGACCATGTCGAACTTCGCCGCGTACTTGGCGATGTCGGAAGTCAGCTCCGGGAGGCCAACTTGGAGGCGAGCCATCGACGCCCCTTACCTCGGTTCTTGCCTTGTGAATACCGCGCTCTCCGAGCCCGTGCAGATCACGCGAAGTGAAACCAATCAGTGGGGTGACGCCGCACGAAGTCCTCGATGCTGGCAGCCAGCGCGCGCGCGCCCTGCTCGAGCTCGTCGCGGCTGGGCCGTCGTGGCACGCGCACGACCGACCCCACCTCGACCTCGTAGCGCAAGAATCCGAGCCTGCGGCCCAGCACCAGCACGATCGGCGCGCCCGAGAGCCCCGCGAGCGCCAACGGCCCCTCCGGGATCGAGAACGACCGCCCGCAGAGCTGGGTGCTGATGCCGCGCTGCCCCACAGGCACGCGATCGGCCTGCAACGCCACGATGCCCCCCTTCTTCAGGTGCGACAGCAGCGGCACCGCGGCGAGCGGATCCTGGCCGACCGTGATCACCTTCAAGCCCACGGAGTCCCGCGCTTCTTGCTGGATGCGCTGCGCCCCCGCGTCTCGCTCTTCTTGCATGACGAGCACCACGTCGTCTTCGTACACGCTGCCCAGGATGGGACCGGCCGCGTACCAGCCGCTCGTGTGCGCGGTCGCGACGATGACACCCTTGCCCAGGCGACGCGCCGCCTGGAACGTCTCGTCTCCGAGGATGTGCGCGTGGATGCGCTCGTTGCGGCCGCTGCCGACCGCAAACGCCTCGGTCAGGCTGAGCGCGTATTTGGAGAACACGCGGCCCACCTCGAGGACGGACCCGCGTGCCCCCACCGAGCGCAGGTTGTGGGCCACGTGTGCCCTCACCTTGGGCAGCGCCAACGCGAAGCCCCAGCCGAACAGAGGAGGGCTCAGGCGAATGAAGGCCTCGGGCCCGGCCACCACGCCCGCTCGCATGAACGCACGCCAGAAGTGCGAGTCGAAGCGCAGGTCCGGCAGCCGTGCGCGCAGGCGTGCTCGCATGCTCGGAGCTGGTTTTGGATCCGCGTCGGAGGTGCCCATCGTGCGTCGCAGCCTTATCGAAGAAGCGACGCCCGGAGGCAAGGTCACTCTTCGATCGAGCCGCGCGCGGCGGCGTTGCCGCGCTGGCGCGCCAGACCGAGGGCCTCCTCCGCGTCCTTTCGTTCGGCCTCCGTCGCGCCGCTACCGGGCAGAAGCCGCGCGCGCGCCACGCGCAGCGCGTTCTTGGCAAGCCCGGCCTGCCCTGCGCGCAAGAGCGGACTGCCCTGGAACGTCTGCGAGAACGCCCCAGGCTCGACGCGCAGCAGGTCCGCGAGCGAGAGGCCACGAAACACGGGCAGCGGCGCAAACTGGCCGAGCCGCTGGGCGCGCACCTGCCCCTGGTTGAAGGGGCAGGCCGTCTGGCAGTCGTCGCACCCGAACAGGTGCTCCGAGGCAGCTCCGTCGACCTGCTCTTCTGGCGCCTCGATCGTGAGGTAGGCCACGCACCGCCTGGGATCGAGCCGAAAAGGAGCGTCGAAGGCGCTGGTCGGACACGCCTCCAGACATCTGGTGCAGCTGCCACAACGCTCCTCGATCGGCCCGTGCGGCGCGAGCTCGAGCGTGGTGACCACCTCACCGAGCAGCACCATGCTGCCCAGCCCGGGGACGATCAAGAGCCCGTGTTTGCCGACGAAGCCGAGGCCCGCACGCGCGGCCCACACCCGTTCGAGCACCGGCTCTTCGTCGAGCAGCGGGCGCGCGCGCACGCCAGGGCCGAGCGACTTGACGAAACGCGCCAGCGCCCGCAGCTGCTTGCGCAAATGGTTGTGGTAGTCGTGGCCTCGCGCGTAGCGAGCCACTCGCTTCGCGAGCGGAGGATCGTGCGCCTCCTCGCGTGCGTCCCGGCGGTAGCTCCGGGCCAGGCAGAGCACGCTCTTGGCGCCCGGCAGGATGGCGTCGCCGGACAGCGCCCGCCGTGCCTCGATGTTCTCGGCCAAGTAGCCCATCTTGCCGTGTTTGCCCTCAGCCACGAACGCTCGATAGCGCTCGAACTCGACGTCGAGCGGCAGGTCGGCGCGAGCGACGGAGACGGCGTCGAAGCCGAGCAAGCGGGCCCGCGCTTCGATCGCTGCAAAGAGGTCGGTGGCTGCGGGGGGGCGCGATGCGTCATCCATTGAAAAAAAAGGCGCGCCTCGATCTTGTGCGCGGCGCGCACCCGAGGCAATCCTTGGCGATGGATCTAGCTTCCCTCAGGACCCCCCAGGCTCTCCCTCTGCTCGGCCTCTCTCTGCTGAGCCTCTCGTTGCTGGGCCTCTCCAGTGGCTGCGGCGACTCGAGCGGCGTCGGAGGCGGCACAGGGGGTGGCAGCGGCGAGTGCCCCGACACGCTCGTCCCCGCGGTGAACTCGGAGTTCTGCGAGAGCACGCCTGGCGCGCTCGACTGCACCATCGTGGATCCTGCGGCCACGCACCAGGTGTGTGGCGTCGCGCTGGTCGATCCGCCGGCCGACCTGGCCCGCAGCAGCAACGTGCTCGACTTCTCCGGCAGCGGTCCACCCGACGTGTCCTGCTTCGCGCCGGACAACTACCCCGCGGCGCCCGGCACCTCGATGGACGTGACCGTGACCGGGTTCGCGCGCATCTTCTCGAGCGGCTGCGACTCCAAGAGCTTGGGCATCACGTTCTTCCGCGTGCAGGCCGATGGCCAGCTCGGCGAGCAGATCGGCTCGCAGGTGATCACCCCGGACACCTGCGTCGACGTCGGAGAGTCGAGCGAAGTGGACGACTGCGACATGCGCTGGGAGTGTTCCTACAGCTACCCGGGTGTGCCCACCGAGACCGAGCTCGCAATCAGGACCGAGAACGCGCCAGGCCAGGCGTTCTGGGCTCCGCTGGTGCAGTACAACATCTACATCCCCAACGCAGAGGTGAGCGGAGGCATGTGGGAGCACGACGTGCGTGCGCTGGCCGAGCCGGATTACAGCGTCATCCCGATGACCGCGATCGGCTCGCCCATCACGCCAGGGAACGGCGCGGTGGCCGGTGAGGTGCACGACTGCGGAGACGTGCGGCTGACCAACGCGGTCGCAGACATCGACAAGTCTCGCCGCCTGACCACGTACTTCACCAGCAACGAGGACGCGCCGCTGCCGGACTCGGCCGCGGAGGGCACGAGCGTGCTGGGTCTGTACGCCGCGCTGGACGTGCCCGAGGGGCCCGTCACCGTCGCCGCTGGCGGGTTCGTGAACGGCGAGTTCGTGAGCCTCGGCCAGCACCGTGTCTGGGTCTACCCGGACACCGTCACCTCGATCACGTTCAAGGGCATGCGCCCCTACCAGCTGCCCTGAAAGGGGAAACGACGGCGGCCATGCCCAACCAGGTGTGCATGGCCGCCTTCTGTTTCTTGGCCTGACTCGCTGGACGCCCCGAGGTAACGAACGATCCAGTGAATCGGGTGCCGAAGGAGGGAATCGAACCCCCGACCCGGCGCGTATGAAACGCCTGCTCTAGCCGACTGAGCTACTTCGGCGTGCGCGCGAGACCGCGCCACGGCGGCGCACTATGAAGGGAAGAGGCCTTTCTTGTCAACGACGCTCAAGAGCCCTTCGAACAGCTCTCGGCTGGTGCCAGTCGCGGAGATCGCGCGCCCCCACGGCGTCGCGGGTGAGCTCAGGCTCAAGCTGTACAACGAGGCCAGCGCCTTGTTCGGCCGCGGGCGCGTCCTCTCGCTCCAGCCGGCGGACGGCGGCAGCCCGCAGAAGCACCGCATCGCTCGGGTGCGCGAGACCACGGGCGCCCTCTTGGTCACGCTCGAGGGCGTGACCGACCGCAACCAAGCCGACGCGCTGCGCGGAGCGCGTGTGTTGGTCCCGCGCAGCGACTTTCCCGAGCTTCCGGCCGGGGAGTTCTACGCGTGCGACGTGGAGGGCGCACGCGCCGAGCTGGAGAACGGCGAGCCGGTCGGCGTCGTGCTGCGCTTGCTCGACTACCCGACTTGCGACGTGTTGCTGATCCGGACCCCCACCGGCGCGGAGATCGAGGTGCCGCTCGTGGACGGCGTGGTGGACGCGGTCGACGTCGACGCGGGTGTGGTGCGCCTCGTCTCGATCGAGGCGCTGTGATGTTGATCTCGATCGTCACGCTCTTTCCGGAGCTGTTCGAGCCGTTCCTGCGCACGAGCATGGTGGGGCGCGCCGTCAAGAGTGGCGCCCTGATCGTGGAGCTGATCGATCTGCGGGCGTTCGGGCTCGGCAAACACAGGAACGTGGACGACACACCGTACGGCGGCGGCAGCGGCATGGTGCTGCGGGTCGAACCGATCGTGGCGGCGCTCGAGCACATCGACGATCGCGCGCGCGAACGCGGGCAAGCCCCGGCAAAACGCGTGCTGCTCACGCCGCAGGGCGCTCGCTTGGTGCAGGCGACTGCGCGCGGACTCGTCGGCGACGCGCACCTGGCGCTGGTGTGCGGCCGGTACGAAGGCTTCGACGAGCGGGTGCGCAGCTTCGTCGAGCTCGAGCTTTCGCTGGGCGACTTCGTGATGACAGGGGGCGAGGTCGCGGCGATGGCCTTGATCGAGGCCACCAGTCGGCTGCTCCCGGGGGTTCTGGGCAACGACGGCTCGGCGCTGTCCGAGTCCTACGCGCCCACCTTGGCCGGTGGCCTGGAGTACCCGCAGTACACGCGCCCAATCGAGTTCCGCGGCCTGGGCGTGCCAGAAGTTCTGACCTCCGGCAATCACGCCGAGGTCGAGGCCTACCGCTTGCGCGAGTCGCAGAACCGCACGCTGGCGCGCCGCCCGGACCTGCTCGTCGGCGGGGAGCGCAAGCCGTGAGGCGCATCGCGCTCGCGCTGGTGCACCACCCCGTGCTCGATCGCGACGGGGGCGTCGTCACCACGGCCATGACCAACCTGGACGTGCACGACATGTCGCGCAGCGCCAAGAGCTACGGGCTCGAGGCGATGTACGTCGTTCACCCCATCGATGCGCAACGCGAGCTGTGCGAGCGCATCCGCAGCCACTGGGTGGACGGATCCGGCAAGCGACGAATCCCCGACCGAGCAGTGGCGCTCGCGTTGGTGCGATCCGTGGCGTCGCTCGAGCACGCCATCTCCGACATGGGCGAGCCCGAGCTCTGGACCACCGCCGCGAGCGCGCGTGGCCAACGGGTGACGACCTACGGCGAGGCCCGAGACAACCTGAGCCAAGGGAGCCGCCCTGTCTTGATCTTGTTCGGCACGGGCTGGGGCCTGGCTCCCGAGGTGCTGGATCGCGCGAACGTGCGCCTGGAGCCCATCCGCGCGAAGGACGACTCCGGCTACAACCACTTGAGCGTGCGCGCCGCTTGCGCCATCACGCTCGACCGCTTGCTCGGAGAGCGCGCTGCTCGCTGAGCCTGCCTTTGTCTGTCAGCCGCCGGTCGAGCGGGTCACTTGACCGGAGCGCGCTCGAGTGAGCGCACCCACGCCACCAGCTCCGTGCCTTCGTCGATCGTCACGCCGGGCTTGTTGAGCGCCAACGTGACGGTGCCCACCAGCTCCAGGCAATAGTCACTTTCGCCCAGCTTCTTGCACACCCTGAGGTCGATCGAGTCGTCGGACAAGTAGGGCAGATCGGCGGCCGTCTTCCTGCCCATCACGCGCGAGCGTTTGACCACCGCGTCGTCCGCGTCGACCATCACCTCGCCTTTGGTGGCGCCTTCTTTGAAGTCCTTGAGCCAGCTGGCACGATCGTGTTTCGCGTCCTTGCCCAGCTCCACGAGCACGATGTCGAGCCCCGCTGCCGTCTTGGCGGAGAGCCCCCAGGTGGACTCGTTGCCAACCCCGGGCCGTGCGCCGGAGATCATCGCGGGCGTGGCCTTCTCCAGGCAGGGCGGCAGCTGGTAGGCGAGCTTCATTTCGGGGAAGGAGCCTCGCTTCCAGCTCGTCGAGGAGGGGATCACCACCGGAGGAAACACGCGCGGTTTCTCCTGCGGCAGGGCGACGGTCGCGCTCGGCGGTGGTCCCGCGCTGGTGGCGACTGGCGCGGGGTCCCCGCCACAGGACGAAAGGCCGTAGAGCGCGACCCATCCGGAGACAAGTGATCGAACCACCATGTGCCTCCCAAGATCCGCAATGCGAGACCGAAGCGCAAGCGCAGTCTTCCGAGCGCCGAGCTTCGCGGGCCAAGATGGGCTGATGTGGCGGGGTCGTGATCTTTGCAGGCGGGCGGCCCGAGCTGCGAAGCGCTGATCGCGCTCGGCTGCGTCGGGCTCTGCGGCTGCGCCCAGGGGGAAGAGTTCTTTCCCACCGGGGGCAGCGGATCCACAGGCGGGCAACCGCCACTCGGCGGCCAGGGCGGCGGCGGCGCGGGTCTTGGGGGCACGGGCAGCGGCGGCGCCTGCTGATCAGTCGACAGGCCCGTTCTTGGGGTCCTTGGGCCTGACAGCGGGGTTCACGGCGGCGAAGGAGAGCGTGAGCGACAGCCGTGGCTTGAGCGCGCTCGGCAACGGCCCGAACGGCGCCGCCTTGAGCACGGCCTTGCGGACGTTCTCGTCGAACTCGGGGATCGAGCTCGGTCGGGCCACGCGCACGCTGTGGATGGTGCCATCGGGCTCTACGGTGAAGGCGATCACGGCGGTGCCTCCCCTGCCCTCGGCGATCGCCCAAGCCGGGAACGCGTTCTGCCACAGCGGGTGGACCTTGGACTGAATCGCGCGAATGTAGCCCATGCGCTCGACGTCTCCCGGGCCCGCGCCGCCGGCCCCGATCTTCGCCGCAGTCTGCGTGGGCCCTTTGTGCCCGCCAGCACCAGGCGCGCCGCCTCCTCCCTCACCACCACGGCCTGCACCCTTGGCGCCGCCGAGCGTGCTGGCATGCATCAGCGACTGCATGCGGCTGGCAACCGCTTGCTCGCTGTCGACCGTGTCGGAGGGGCGCCCTTCCGCGACGGCCGGAACCGACGGGGAGCCGGCGTCCACCAATGGACGCGCGTGCGCGTTGCGGATGGCCGGACTCTCGGCGACCGCGATCGAGCCGCCCTGGATGCCCACACCCAACGTGCGGCGGATGGTGCCGACCTTGTCGCTGCCGGTCTCGAGGGGCTTCAGGCCCTCCCCGGCTGGAGCCGGCGCGCGCCCGAGCGCCGCGCCCTGATCGTGGCGCTGCTCGCCTTTCGCCAGCCCGAGCGAGGCGACCCGCTCGGCCTCGGGACGGCGCTCGCGCGCGAGGTGCTGTTTGCCCATGGCCACGAAGGTGAGCTCCATGGGATCGCGGCTGGCGCGGTAATTTTCGCGGGCCTTACGCTCCTTGCCCGCCTGGACGCGCGGCACCTGGCTCGCCGCGAGGCTCGACATCACGCTGGGATCGCGGGTGATGCGGTCGTCCTGCTCGGCGAAGTTGAGCGCCTGCTCGTGCACTTTGCCGTCGCCGCCACGCCCAGCCCGCCCCTGATCGAGGCGCGCCACCGTCGGTCCGCCGAGCGCGACCTCTTGGGCGGATGGCTCGGCGCGCTCGAGTCCGAGCAGCGCGGACTTCTCAGGCAGCTGCGGCAGCTCGATCTCGACCTCGATCGTGTCGCTCGGGAAGGGTCCGCGCGCCTGCGCGTCCACGGCAGCGCCGCCGCCGAACAACCGAAGCTGGGCCAAGTGGAACAGGCCTACGACCAAGAACGCCGCGGCGGCGTGCGCCGCGAGCGACACCGCGCCCGCGGTGGCCAGATCCAGCGGGCGCGCGCTTCGGTGCACTCCCTATCGTGACCCACGTTCCCAGCGAGTGCCAACCAACAATCGCAGCGTCACACCACGAGCTCCGCGAAGCGGGCCCGCAGCACGGCCGAGGCTGCGTCCAGGGCGCTCGACTCCTGATAGCCCAACGCGCGCAGCCGTTCGAGCATCTGCGCTGCTTCCTTGCGCCGCCCCTCGCCCAGATCGCGAAGCTCCTTGTTCTGGTCGTCCACCTGAGGGTCGCGCTGACTGCGCAGGATGCGGGTGAGGTCTCGCACCAACAACGCGACGGGCTTCTTGCGGTCAGCGAAAACTGCCTCGCGCAGGCGCTTCACCAAGTCGGGGAAGACGTTGCCGTAGAGCAAGACTCGCTCGCCAGGGTGATCGATCGCCCACGCCGCGATGTAGGAAATCAGGCTGCGACGGTGCTCCTCGTGCTTGGCCGTGACGCCCAGCAAGGTCTCCACCTCGCGCATCATCCGCTCGTCCGCCTTCTCGTACTCGCCGGTGTGAGCGTTGCGCACGGTCTCGCCCTTCACCCACACGGACACGTGGCTCACGTAGCGATCGAACAGCTCGCGATAGCGGGTCTCGTCCACCAACCCGGTGGCGGACCTCATCTCTTCTTCGATGCGGTCGAGCAGCCGGCGCCGCACCACGTTCCGCATCTCTTTGGTGTCGTGGTAGCCGCCAGCCTGCGGTTTGGCGCGCAACCAGTCGTGATCGCTCGTCTGCTTGCACAGCTCGTCCAGCCCGGCGAGCACAGCGAAGGGCGACAAACACTCGTAGTCCGGGTGTTGGGCCGCGTTGAGGAGCACCGTCCTCATGGTGCGGGGGCTCGCTCCCTCTTTGCCCTCGTAGTCGACCGAGGACTCGCTCTCGCGATAGATGGCGCCGAGCCCCGCGCGCAGCACCTTCTTTGCGTCCCCGTCCAGGCTCTCCGGAACGGTGCCAGTCGCGTACAGATCGAGCTTCTGCTCGACGGTCAGCTCCTTGAGCACCTTGCCGAGCTCCGCGGAGTGCTTGTCCGACGCGGGCTTCGCGAGTCGCGTCATGACCGCGAACTCGGCAGCGACCGTGGTGGCGTGAGGGGCCACGTGGCGGCCCACGTAAGGAGCGATCTGGTGGTCGTAGATGGCTCGCTCGTCGAGCGCGCTCTTGAGGTAAGGCGCCGGCACCAGCTCGAACCGGCCCCGGAAGCTCGGGAACTCCGGGTGCTCGCGGAACGCCGCCAGGTGAATCTCGTTCGCGCTGCCGAGCATCACCACGTTGGTCTGCACGTTCTGGTGGGGCAGCGCCACCTCGCCCGTCTCCAACGTGAGCTGCAGGTAGCGGAACGCGTCGATCGGGCGCTTGAGCAGATCGCTGAACTCGAGCACCCCGCCGGCAGCCTCGATCAGCTCACCATGCGCCTCGAACAAGGTCGTCGCTTGCAGCGCGGTGGGCAGCGCCGACAGCGAGCGGTCCGCGGTGATTTGGCGCTCACCGGCATCCACGCTCAGCTCCGGCCCCAACGTGATCGCGCCCTGACGGTACTTGCGCGAGATGGTCCAGCGCTCGATCTGCACATGGCGCAGCGCCCGTGCGAGGCTGCCGTTCTCCGCCAGCATCAACGCGGCAAACACCTGCTGGCTCTTGTGCGACAGCTGCCCCGCGAGCAGGTACGGGGGCGGGGCCTCTGCTCCGAACAGACGCGCGAGCAGCCGCGCTCGCTCGGGCACGGGCAGGAGGAACAGCGGATGGTCCCGGATCTCCATCACGAGGCGGGCGTCGATCTCCTCGTCGTCGAGGTGCGCAAAGCTCTCGTCCCACGACTCGCTCTTGCTCGACGCGTGCGCCTCGCCGAAGCCGATCGCTCCGCGTGTGGTCTTGCGACTCGGAAAGACCCAGTGAAAACGGTAGAGCGCTCCTTCCTCCCGGCGCGAGTAGTCCTCGAGCGCGCGCAACACACAGGCGGCGGTGGTGCTCTTGGCGCTGCCGTTGGGGCCATGCATGAGCACCAGCTTGTTGGCGCGCCCTTCGTTCACGAAGTTGCACAGGAAGCGGTACAGCGCGCCTTGAATCTCTTCTTGCCCAATCAGCGGCGCGTCGCGCTGTGTGGGAGCGCCACCATCGACCCCTTGCTCCCAGGGCAGGTCGAACAGCTTGAAGCGCGTCACCCGACCCCAAGGCTTCTCCACGACGGTGCTGCCGTAGAAGTCGAACATGTCGCGCACGTAGCTCGCGGCGTCGCGACCGTGTCTCGTGGGGTTCTCCGCGAACAGCTCCAGGTACTCCTTGAAGGAGAGCACCGTCTTGCCGAGCTCGAAGCCTTGCTTGAGGCCGCGAGCGATGGCCGAGAGCTCTTCCAGGGCCGCGTTCTTGAGAGGGGTTCGGTCGGACACGCGCCGGGAGCGTATCCGAGAATGTCAGCGCGTGACGAGCACGACCAAGAGCACGACCAACAGCAGTGCGCCTCCGCCGATCGCCGGCCAGAACCACTTGGGCCGCTCGGGCGGCAGGCCCATGACGACGAGGTCGTCGGGCAAGCTGCTGCCTGGCGTCAATGGGCGAGCCTGGGCGAACGCCGCGTCCATGCCGCGGAGCGCCCCCGTCTGCCCCGCCTTCTGGCGATGCTCCTCGAGCTTTTTGGGCAACTGCGCCGCGACCATGGCGGTCAACTCTGCCTCTGGCGTCGTCGCCCACACGAGGTGGCTGCCCTCGAGCCCGAACGCGTGACCAAGCGCGTCCGCGAACGCGCCGATCGTTGGCTGCCGAATCTCGTGGTTCTTGGCCAAAGCCACTTCGATCACCTCGTCGAGCGTCTCGGGCACGCCCTGATCCTTGCCGGCTTCGCTGATCGGCGGCGGGTCCTGGGTCAAGATCGCGAGCAAGATGGCTGGCCCTGTAGCGCCCGCGAACGGGACCTTGCCCGTCAGGCACTCGTACACGATCGCGGCGAGCGACCACACGTCGGCGCGGTGGTCCAGACCCGGCAAGCCCTGAGCCTGCTCCGGCGGCATGTAGAAGGGAGAGCCAATGGTGGTGCCCATCACGGTGAGCTTCTTGGCGTTCTCGGAGTTGTCGCGAACCGAGCCAAAATCCAAGATCTTGGTCACGTCCCCCTCGGCGGTGTGGCAGAGGAAGAGGTTGTCCGGTTTGAGATCGCGGTGGACTTGCTGCCGCTCGTGGGCCGCGGTGAGCCCGGCCGCCACCTGCGCGACCATGCGCACCACCCGCTCGGGACGCATGGTCTTCTCCCGCTTGAGCAACATGCGCAGCTCTTCGCCTTCGAGGTACTCCATCACCAGCGCGAAGGACTGGTCCTCCGTCTTCTCGAAGCCGAGCACGTCCACGATGTGCTTGTGCTTCAGGCTGGTCGAGACCTCGAACTCGCGCTTGAAGCGCTCGACGGCGACGGCGTCTTGGGCCACCTCCGTGTGCAGGATCTTGAGCGCCACGCTGCGCTCGGCCTGATCGTCGAGGGCCTGGTAGACGCGGCCCATGCCGCCGTCTGCCACCCGCCGAAACAGGATGTAGCGGCCGCAACAGCGCTTGCCGATGCGGTCGTCCTCTGGGTCTTTCGGGTACGTGAGCGGGCTGACTGCCTCGAGCTTGCTGCCATCCACGGGGCAGAAGCCAGACGTCTCGTCGAAGAGCCGATGGCAGCTCCCGCAAACCTTCACGCGCCGCCGCTCCCCTCCGGCACTGCGCTGGGCCTCGGCAGGTAGTACAGAATCCTGCGGCAGTTCGGGCACTGCTCGAACTCCTCTTGCCGCAGCATCTTCTGGAACATCATCGGAGGGACCGCGATGTGGCAGCCGTTGCAAGTGCCGTCGTGCGTCTTGGCGATCGCCTTGGGCCGGCGGGATCGGATCGTCTCGTAGCGCCGAAACAGCACCGGAGTGAGCTTCTTGACGGCGAGCTCCCGCTCGGTGGCGAGCTCGGCGCGCTCCTTCTCGAGGTCTGCGAGCGCCTTGGCCACGCCATCGGCGTCACCCTCGAGCTCTTTCTTCAGGGAATCGTGGCGATCGGTGGCCTCTTGCACGGAGGCCCGAGCGCGATCTGCGAGGTTGTCGATCTTCTGGATTTCGTCCTCGCGATCGCGCAGCAGCTTGCGCAGCTCCTCCATTTCGCGCTGGGCGGCGACGCTCTCGCGCTCGTTGCGCGAACGCCCCAACTTCTCGCGCGACTTGTCGATCTGCTGGTTCATCTGTCGAACCTCGGTCTGCAGATCGCTGCGCGTCTTCTCCATCGAGACGATGCTCTCGCGACCGCTGGCCATGCGCCGCTCGAGCTCCTCGACCTCGAGCCGCAGGGCGGCCAAACCGCCCTTGCGCAGGCCCAAATCTTCTTCGACTTTTCGCACACGCTCGTCGATGTCCGACAGAGCCTCGAGCAGGGGGATCTCGTTGAGGATGCTCACGGCTTCTGGTCACCTCGTCGCAAGAGAAAGCATGGAAAGGCGATGCCTCGTAGGCCCACCTGGGTTCGAACCAGGAACAGCCCGGTTATGAGCCGGGGGCTCTGACCGATTGAGCTATGGGCCCGGATCGACCCGTGCCGCCGAGGCAGGAACCCCAGCGCATGAGTCACGGAGCCTTCGGCGCTGCTCTTCCTGAAGGCGCGAGACAGTCTCGTTGTCTGCCCCAACCAGCAAGCCGGCTGAGGGATCGGTCGTCGGGGCGGGCAGGTCGTCCGAAGCAACGCGCGTCACGCTAATCGAACGCAGCCGCCCATGGAAGCCCCGCGGGCCATTCACCTCCAAACTCAGTTCCCGCCCGGCAAGATAGGGCGGAACTCACCGCGTTCTCGCGAGCCGCGACGGGGCGCCGCCGGGGTTTCGCCCTGCGCCTCGGTGCAGCAGCGAAAGCCGAGCTGGGCCGCCCGGTGCGGAGGTGGGTGTGCGTCGTCCCGCGCGCGACACTCCGACGGTCCCGCCCCCCAGCTGCCCCCCGCGATGACCGACGCGAAGGGCTCACGCGTCTTGGACAGCACCGGATCTTCGGTCCACTCCGCGACGTTGCCGCCCAGATCGGAGACGCCGAAGGGGCTGACGCAAGCGGCCCGTTCGCCCGACGGCGCGCGCCGATCGACCGCCAACAGTTGCGCGGCGACCGAAGGTCCGCGCGACGGAACGATCCGCGCCGTGGGGCCGAGGTTGCACTGGCACGAGCTCGCGTCGCGCGTGAGGCCCGAAGCGAACGGCAACATCTGTTCGCCTTCACAGGCGAAGGTCCACTCTCGGTGAGTGCACAGCCGTTTGCCTTCGAGCTCGCAGGCGCGACTCGCCTCGTCGAAGCTCACGAGCACCGCTGGCAACACCCCTGCGCGGTTCGGGTACTCGAAGCGGTCGATGCAGAATCGAAGGCGTGCGAGCGCGCCTTCGCACAACACCAGGTTCTGATACTCCTCGCACGAAGGCGCTTCGGCCGGCGCGGATTTGCGCGTGGTCTTGCATTTGTGGGCGACGAACGGGCAGTAGTCGCCCTCGACCAGCACGGCGTCCGCGGGGCACACCCCCGCACGCAACGGCTCCTCGGGTGGAGGAGCTCTCCCTGCGCTGGCGTCCGTGCGCGCGAGAGGCAGCGGCAGCGCGATCGCGCTCGACGCCGAGGGGGCGGCCGCCGGCGGCGCCTCGACCTCGGTCGGGGGCGGAGATTCCGGCTCACGTCCGCGGTCGAGCAGGAGCAGAGCCCCCGCCACGCCGAACGACGCCAGGGCGACGAGCGTGATCACCGTGCCTTCACGCACGAAGAAGGCGGTACCACACCCTCCTTTGCCCGTGCTAACCAAACCTCGCGACAATGGGGTGTTCCCACATGCAGACGGTTCGACTGCGGCGTTCGCCATGAGCACACTCGTCGTTCGGGGGGCCCGTCAGCACAACCTGAAGAACGTCGACTGCGAGATCCCGCGCGACCGGCTGGTCGTCATCACGGGGCCGAGCGGCTCGGGCAAGTCATCGCTGGCGTTCGACACTATCTACGCCGAGGGCCAACGGCGCTACGTCGAGAGCCTGTCGGCCTACGCCAGGCAGTTCTTGGAGCAGCTCGCCAAACCCGCCGTGGAGTCGATCGAGGGGCTCTCGCCCGCCATCGCGATCGAGCAGCGCGCCCTGGCCAAGAGCCCCCGCTCGACGGTCGGCACGGTCACCGAGATCGCCGACTACTTGCGCTTGTTGTTCGCGCGGGTGGGGTCGCCACATTGTCCCCGCTGTGGGCGGCCGATCGAGGCGCAGACGGTGCAACAGATCGTGGACGCCGTCACCGCCTTGCCCGAAGGCACCCGCGTCACCTTGCTCGCGCCCATCGCGCGCAGCCGCAAAGGTGAGCTTCGCCTGGAGATCGAGCGCCTGCGGCGCGAGGGGTTCGTGCGCGTGCGCATCGACGGAGCGGTCGTGGATCTGGGGGACGAGATCGTGCTGGACGGAAAGCGCGCCCACGATCTCGACGTCGTGGTCGACCGGCTGGTGGTCAAAGACGGCGTCAAGGGCCGGGTGACGGACTCCGTCGAGCTGTCGCTCAAGCTGGGCGAGGGCCGGCTGCTGGTCGATCGCGGCGACGGCTCCGAGCCCACCTTCATGAGCGAGCGCTTCGCGTGCGTCGACTGCGGCTTGTCGCTGCCGCCGATCGAGCCGCGCATGTTCTCCTTCAACGGGCCACACGGCGCGTGCCCCAAGTGTGACGGCATTGGCAACCGCACCCGCGTCGATCCGGACCGGGTGGTTCCGGACGGTAAGAAAACGCTGCGAGAGGGGGCCGTGTTGGCGTGGGGACGGCGCGGGAGCGTCGAGCTGTCGGTCGAGGTCGAGCGCGCCGTGCGCTTGCTTGGCGCGGCCCCCGACGTCCCGTTCGCCAAGCTGTCGGAGGGCATCCGCCAGCAGATCCTGTTCGGCACGGCGCCTCCGGCCCCGGATTCCGGCACGCGCAAGAAGGCCAAGAGCGAGCAGTACGAGGGCATCATCCCCAGGCTGGAGCGCGCGCAGGGCAGCGGCGGCCTGAGCCGCGATCTCGACGACGAAGACATCGACGAGTCCGCCGCCGAAGACGAGCTGGGGCGCTTCGTGGTCACGCGCGTGTGCGAGGATTGCGGTGGCAAGCGCCTGCGGCCCGAGGCGCTGGCCGTGTTGCTCGGCGGTCAGACCATCGCCGACCTCGGCGCCACCCCGCTCTCCGCGCTTCGCCAGCACCTGTCGGCGTTGGTGGAGGCCGAGGGCTTTCAGCCTGGCGGCGCCGCGCTCTCGCCACGCTCTCGCGCCATCGCGGAGCCGCTGCTGCGAGCGGTGATCGCGCGCCTGGGCTTCTTGATCAACGTCGGCCTCGATTACCTCACGCTGGATCGCTCGGCCGCCACGCTCTCGGGCGGAGAGGGGCAACGCATCCGCCTCGCGACCCAGATCGGCTCCGCTCTGGTGGGTGTGCTGTACGTGCTCGACGAGCCCAGCGTGGGCCTGCACACGCGCGACAACGTGCGCCTGCTCGAGGCGCTGCGGCGACTGGTCTCGCTCGGCAACACGGTGCTCGTGGTCGAGCACGACCGAGATACGATTCTGGCGGCCGATCACGTGCTCGACATGGGTCCGGGCGCCGGCGTCCACGGCGGGACGATCGTGGCGCGCGGCACGGCCGCAGACTTGTGCGCGGATGAGCGCAGCGTGACGGGGCCCTACCTGGCGGGCACCAAGCGCGTGTTCGTCCCGCGGCGCCGCCGCCCGCCCGACGGGCGCACGCTCACGTTGCGCGGCGTGCGCAAGCACAACCTGAAGAACATCACGTGCGAGATCCCGGTCGGGCTGTTCACGGCCGTGACGGGCGTGAGCGGTTCAGGCAAGTCGAGCCTGATCGTGGACACGCTCTTGCCCGCCGCGCGCCATCACATCCACCGGGCCCACTCGAGCGGCCCCGGCTGCGACGCGATCGAGGGTTTGTCTCACTTCGACAAGGTGGTGAGCATCGACCAGGCCCCGATCGGCCGCACACCGCGCAGCAACCCTGCGACGTACACCGGCGCGTTCGCGCTGTTGCGCGAGCTCTTCTGTGGGCTGCCGGAGGCGCGCGCGCGCGGTTACAAGCCGGGCCGGTTCTCCTTCAACGTCAAGGGTGGACGCTGCGAAGCGTGCCAAGGCGACGGCGTGCTCCGCGTGGAGATGCACTTCTTGCCCGACGTGTTCGTGGAGTGCGAGACCTGCGCCGGCCGGCGTTACAACCGAGAGACGCTCGAGGTGAAGTATCGAGGCTTGTCGATCGCCGACGTGCTGGAGCTGACGGTCGACGAGGCGCTCCACGAGCTCGAAGCGATCCCGCGCTTGCGAGAGCTGCTCTCCGCCCTCTCGCGCGTGGGCCTAGGCTACGTGAAGCTGGGGCAGCCTGCGACGACGCTCTCCGGCGGCGAGGCCCAACGTGTGAAACTCGCGCGCGAGCTGGCGCGGCGGTCCACAGGGGCGACGCTGTATGTCTTCGACGAGCCCACGACCGGCCTACATTTCGCCGACATCGAGCTGCTCCTGGTCTCGCTGGGCGGGTTGTGCGACGCCGGCAACACGGTCGTGGTGATCGAGCACAACCTCGAGGTGGTGGCGACGGCTGACTGGGTGATCGACCTGGGGCCGGAGGGTGGCGACCGAGGCGGCGAGATCGTCGCTGCCGGGCCGCCCGAGATCGTCGCCGAGGTCGCCCGGTCTCACACCGCGAGGTTTCTGAAGGACGTACTCGAGGCCGCGGGGCCGGTGGCGAAGCCGCGCCTTGCGCCGAAGCCATCGACCGAGCCGACCCCGGCATCATCAGACAACAGCCGCACGGCGAAGGGCCGTACGGCCAAGGCCGGCGCGACCAAGGCCGGCGCCGCTCAGCTCAAAGCTCAGCCGAAGTCACGCTCCGCGCGCTCTTGATCCTCTTTGCAGCGGATGCAGAGCGTGGTCTCGGGCCGGGCCTCGAGTCGCTTGATGGAGATCTCCTCCTCGCACTCTTCGCACGCGCCGAAGGTACCCTCTTCGATCTTCTGGAGCGCCCGCTCGATCTTGTCGAGGAAGCTCTTCTCGCGGCCGCGCAAGCGGAAGGTGAACGACTGCAAGTACTCGCTGGAGGCGAGGTCCATCTCGTCGGGCAGATCGTTCGTGTCGAGCGACATGTCGTCGTTCAGCGTCTGTTTGGCCTTCTTCAGGATCTCGTCCCGCTTCGTCTCGAGCAAAACCTTGAACTTCTTGAGCTGTACCTTGGTCACGAGGAGCTCCGTAGGTCGGGACGCGCCCACCGGCTGGCAGGCCAGACGACGAGATGGAGAAAATCGCTCTCTGCTTCGACTGGCAAGCCAGTTGAATTTGAGGGCCGAGAAAATAGGGACCGCGCGCCTCACCGTCAATCGTGGCCGCACCAGATCGGCACCGGAGATGTTCTTTTCTTTGGGCCAGGTCGGGCTCCCCCTCTGCCCGGCCGGTTCTTGCGGGAGAAACTTCAGCAGCGATGGTCTAGCTTGCCTGCCATGGCGCTGGGCCTCGAGCTGAATCCCGATGGTGAGGTGAGCGCGCCCAAGCAGGCGGCCACCGTGATCCTGCTGCGCGAGCGCGACGACGTGCTCGAGACCTATTGCATCGTCCGCAGCTTGCGATCCGGCTTTCTCGGCGGCGCCGTGGTGTTCCCTGGCGGCAAGGTGGACCAACAAGATCGGCACGCCGACTGGGAGCGCGCGATCCAGGGCGAAGCGACACGCGCGCGCGAGGTGGCCTCCGACGCGAACGAGGCGCGCGCGCTGGTCGTCGCCGCCGCGCGAGAGATGTTGGAGGAGGCCGGTGTGTTCCCCGCAGCGCTCGACGCCGCTGCGTGCGAAGAGCTCCGCACCCGCCTGCGCGCGGGCGCACTTTTGCTCGATCTGCTGCGCGACCAGGGCATCGCTTTGCTCGCCGAGGGGCTGACTGCGTTCGCGCGCTGGGTGACGCCAGAGGCCGAGCAGCGCCGCTTCGACGCACGCTTCTTCCTGCTGGCCGTGCCCACGGACCAGGTCGCCAAGCCCGACGATCACGAGGCCATCCAAGGGTTCTGGGCGAGCCCGGGCGACGTGCTCGATCGCTTCGGCCGAGGCGAGATCATGCTGGCCCCGCCCACGACCCGCTGCTTGGAGCTGCTCGCTCCGCTGAGGACGATCGAGGAGGCGTTCACGTTGTCGCGGCAACAATCGCTCTGCCCGATCTGCCCACAGTTCGTGCCCGGCGATCCGCCGATCTTGGCGCTTCCGGGCGATCCCGTGCACCCGGTGGGGGAGCCCCGCGTGGCCGGGCCGACGCGCTTCGTGCTGCGCGACGGGCGCTTCGTCAGCGAAGACGCCCCTCGGGCGGATCACTTGCCATCGCGATAGGCGCGCACGGCGTTCACGATGCCGTCGGCGATCTTCTGCCGGAAGTCGGCTTTGGCGAGCCGCGCTTCGTCTTCGGCGTTGGAAATGAACGACGTCTCGAACAGCACCGCAGGCATCTCAGCGCCGGCCAGGACGTAGAAGCCGGCCGACTTGAGGCCGTGATCCGGGGTGTTGGGGTAGCGCTCCGCGAGCGACGCCAGCGTCGCCTTGCCCAAGAGCGCCGCCAACCTGCGCGACGAGTCCGCCACCTCACCACTGGCCAGCCGCCCCGCGATGCGCGCCATCTCGGCGTCCAGCGCCCCAGCGTCCAAGGCCTTGTTGAGGCTGAGACCGTTCTCGAGCGCGGCGATGCGTGCGGTGGCGCGGTTGACGTCCTTCAGCTCGTCGAGGATGAACACCTCGATGCCACGCGCGTCGCCGCTCTCGGACGCGTTGCAGTGGATCGACACGAACAGGTCGGCGTGGAACGCGTTCGCGCGCGCGGTGCGTTCATCGAGCGGCACGAACACGTCCTTGTCGCGCGTGAGCATGGTCTCGATCGACAGCTCGGTAGCGAGCACCGGCGCCACCAGGTGCGCGATCTCGAGCGCGACGTCCTTCTCCTTCAGGCCGGTGGGCCCCACCGCACCAGCGTCGTGGCCGCCGTGCCCAGGATCGAGCGCGACGCGCTTGACCGTGCGTTTGCCGCTGGCTGGTTGCGCCGTCGGCTTGCGTGAGCCGACGTCGACCACGATGCGGAACGGCTCGGGCAGGTAGAAGACCTTGCGTTGCATCTCGGCAGCGAGATCCAGCACGATACGAGAGCCTCCCTCCCGCGGAGCGGTCCGCACGCGCTTGATCGCGCCGCCCACCTCGATCTCGCGGGCCACGGACTTCACGCTGGCGCGATCGATGTCGAGATAGATGCGTGCGTCCTTGCCGCTCTCGGGCGCGAGCGCGCCCACCTGGAAGCTGGTCGCGCCGCTGACATGAATCACGACGCGTCCGCTCGCATCCGCCCCATACTTTTCGATCTTGGTGACCTTGACGGGCTCCTTGGAGGGGGCGAGATCGACGGGCGCGACCACCAAGTCCGCTCCTGGCTTGGGGCCCGAAGCCGAGGCGCTGGCGGCGCCGCTCGACGCGGCAGAGGCCTTCGGCATGGCCCCCTCGGCGGCGCGGTCGCCTTCTCGTTCGAGCGCCCAAAGGTCCGCCCCAGAGGGGCGAAATCCGCTCGCGAGCGCCAGGTCGCGCTCGATCGCGAGCGCGCATGTCGATGTGGCCGCGGCGGGCGCCCCGAGCCGCCGCTTGGCCAGGTAGAGCTCCTTGTACTGCGTGGCGGCGTCACCGGCGAGCTCACCCAGAAGCTGAGCACGCGCGCGCTCCGCCTCGCAGCCAAGCTCGTGGCCCCGTCCGGCGCGCGCGGCCTCGCCGAGCAGCGCAAGCGCCTCACGCGCGTCCGCCTCCTCGTGATCGAGGCGAAACACTCGCAACCGCAGGTCCGCTGCCAGACGGTACAGCCGGGCCTGGTCTCCCGGCGCGAGCTCTTTGGAGGCGAGCACGGCCACGGCGTGCGCGAGCTGAACCACCTCGGCGCGCGCAGGGAGCACGGCTTCGGGCGCGAGCCAAGCGCTGGCCTGGGCGAGCTCTGCGGGCAGGCCGGGGCCGGCATCCGAGGGCGGCGCTGGGGGCGACGTCTCGCAAGCGAGACACGCCGCCGTCAGCCACAGCCAACGCCGGGCGGCTCTGCGGCAACGTCGAACGAACGAGGGGTGCTGCGTGGTGGCGGACATGGTCGGGCTGGCGTCGTCATTGGCCAGAGCGCCCGCCGATGGTAGCTTTGTGACTGGGCACGCGCGAGTTCTCGCGCCGGTTCCACGAGGACGCATGACCACGCAAGACGCAGGACCGAGCGGAATCGACGAGTCGGAAGCGGAACGTCTGGCGTCGATGATTCGGCCCGCCTGGGAAGCAGAAGAGCCCGATGCAACCGCCGACCCGCTGGCTCCGAGCGCGGCGGCTGCGCCGGCCGCCAGCAGCACCGAAGAGGCGGAGGCGATCGCCGCCAAGCTCGCCGCGGACCCCGGAGCTGCCCCCGCCGGCGACACCGTGATCGACGGGGCGCCGATGTTGCCCATCGGCCCGACGGACCCGGGGGCGTCCCTCGACGGACCGACGGATCCAGGGCCGCCCCCCTCGGCTGCGGAGCGGGTGGAGGCGGAGGCCCCCAAAGCCGCTGGCCCGACCAAGGTAGGGTTGGGTGACGAGGTCGCCGAGGGCGTTCGCCAAGCAGACTCGTCGCGGGAGGGTCGGCCGCCCAGGTCCAAACGCACCGGCGCGAAGGCTGCCGTGCCCGCGCCGGCCCCGCAGGGTGCGAGCTTCTCCCGCGCCGACGATCCCATCGAGCTGCCAGTCCAGAAGAGTGGCAAGACCGTGTTCGTCGTGGCTGGCGTCGCCGCCGCAGCGCTGCTGATCGCAGGTGCGTCTTGGCTGCTGGGTGGCGGCGAGGACGCGACCAAGAAGCCGAGCGCCGAAAGGACGCCGGAGAAGCCGGCGCCGACCGCCACCGCCCAACCGACGGCGACCGCCGCGGCCACCAGCCCGGCGCCACCGGCCACCGCCACGGCGACCCCGGTCGAGCCTTCGGCCACCGCATCCGCCACCGCGGAGGCTTCGGCGAGCTCCGCGCCGAGCGCCACGCAGGCTCCCACCGCAGCCCCAGTCGCGCAGAAGGATCCGCCGAAACCGCCGGCTACCCAAACAGGTAAACCAGCCAAGCCTCCCGCGGGCGGCACCGCGAAGCCGCCGCCGAAAGGTGGCGGGGGCATCATTCGCGACACGCCGTTCTGAGCGGTACCTTCCGCGACGCCCACAAAAGTGAGACCCTCGCGCCCATGACTCGACACCGCTTCGCCCTCGCGGCGGCTCTGTTGCTCGCTGCGCCGCTGTTGCCCACGGAGTCCGTTGCGCAGCCCACACAGGATCCGGCGATCAAGGAGGTCGCACGCCAGCGCTACCAAGATGGCGTGAAGGCCTTCGACTCGGGGAAGTTCGAGGACGCGCGCGCCGCGTTTCAGCAGGCGTACACGCTGACCCAAGTTCCCGCGATTCTGCTGAACATCGGGCTGAGTGAGGTGAAGCTCGGCAAGTGCGTCGAGGGCGGCAACCGGCTGCACAAGTTCCTGCGCGAAGCGACGGATGCGAGCGCCGAATCCAAAGCCACCGCGGTCGCGCAGATCGACGAGTGCAAAAAGAAGGTCGCCTACGTGACCATCAACGTCGACGCGCCCGGCGCAGACGTGGCGGTGGACGGGGCCGCGCTGGGCAAGTCGCCGATCTTGGACCCGGTGTTCATGGAGCCTGGCTCGCGTTTGGTGACGGCCACGCTGGCCGCGCGAACGGGCACGGCGACGGTCGACGCCAAGAAGGGCCAAGCGGCCACGGCGACCGTGATCGTGAAGGGCGCGGACCCGGGGCCGGGCCCCGGGCCGGGACCTGGACCCGGACCTGGACCCGGACCTGGCATCGGACCCGGACCTGGGCCTGGACCCGGGCCAGGGCCCGGCTATCCGCCCGGGCCCGGACCCGGCTTTCAACCTGGTCCCGGACCGATGCAACCCGAGCCGGACAGCGGGCGCGAAGACTTCGGCTACTGGTACACGCACCGGCCGCTCGCCTGGGTCGGCACGGGCTTGTTCGCCGTCGGCCTCGGTCTCGGCATCGGCTTCTCGGCAGCCGCCTCGCAGAGCTCGAGCGACGCGGAGTTCATCGCCGACGCGATCAAGAACCAGGCGAACAAGGACGGCGTCGATGGCCCGCCCTGTGGGCCAGAGGACGGCGGCGGAGCCTCGGACGTGTACCCGCAGCAGTGCAACCAGCTGCGCGACGCCCTGAGCGTGCACACCCAAAACTCTGCCGTCGCGATCGCCGGTTGGGTCACCGCGGGCGTCGCCGCCGCAGGCACGGTGACGTACATCATGATCGACTGGTACGGCGGCAAGAAGGAGCGCAGCGCACGCAGCGAGCTGCCCGTCGTGGTGGCCCCTCTGTGGTCGCCGGATCTGCGGGGCGTGGGAGTCGCTGGTCGCTTCTAGCGTGGGCCCACCGGGCCGAGCACCAGCGCGGGCAGCTCCTGTGTCGGTCGCTCGCGCGGCTGATCTCCCGCGCGCGCCAGCAAGTCGCGCAGCGTCGTGCGCGGGATGCCGAGCCGTCGCGCGGCCTCACTCTGGTTGCCGCCGCAAACGTGCACCGCCTCGAGCACTTGTTGCGGCGTGGGCGACAGCTCCGGCAGCGCGCCGCGCTCGCGCAACGCCGCCTCGACGTGACACCCCTCGATCACGCGAGCCTCCGCCGCAGAGATCGCGGCGAGGAGCAGCAAACTGCGAAGCTCCCGCACGTTGCCAGGGAAGCCGTAGCTCGAGAGCACCGCCATCGCGCTGGGCGCGAGTCGAACCTGGCCGAGGTTGAGCTCGGCCAACAGGTGTCGTGCGAGCTCGGGCAAATCACTGCGGCGGCTGCGCAGCGGTGGCACGTGGATGACACAGACCGCGAGGCGCTCGAACAAGTCGCGCCGAAAGCGCCCAGCCTCGACCTCGCGCTCCAGCGGTTCACACGTGGCCGCCAGCAGCCTGACGTCGACGGGGAGCACACCGTCACCGCCGAGCGGCCGCACCGTCCCCTCCTCGACCACGCGCAGGAGCTTCGCTTGCACCTCCGGCCGCAGCCGCGCGACCTCGTCGATGAACAGCGTGCCGCCGTCGGCCTCGCGAAACGCTCCGCGCCGGTCGCTGCTCGCGCCCGTGAAGGCCCCGCGCCGGTGTCCGAACAGCTCACTGCCCGCGAGCTGGTCCGACAAGGTCGCCGCGTTCAACGCCACTAGCTCTCCCGTGCGACGACTCTCCTTGTGCAGCGCGCGCGCCACGAGGTCCTTGCCGGTTCCGCTCTCGCCGCGGATCAGCACTGGCACCCCCAGCGCAGACAGCTGCCGAACTCTGCCTGCCAAGCGCTGCATCTGCTCGCTGCGACCGAGCAGTCCGGCGAGCGGAGCGAAGCGGGTCGCGGGCCGTTCGAGCAGCCAACGAGCTTCGGTCAAGTGCAGCTCTGCCCGGCCCAGCGTGAAGCGGGCGCCCGGCAGCACGTGCGCGCACTGCAGCGCGTGACCGAGCAGCTTGGTGCCGTTGGTCGACGACAAGTCGGTGACCCTGACGCCGTCACCGAGGTGCTCGAGCGCCACGTGCTCGGCGCTGACGGTCGACTCTGGCACGGGCAGGTCGACCCCTCTCCCGGAGCCGACGACCAATTTCCCGTGGGGGCGCAACGTCCCGCTGACGAGAGCGCGTGCCGGCGCCTCCCGCGGCGCCGTCTCGTCCACGACGAACACTTGAACCAAGAGGTCACCGAGCGAGAGGTGCGAAGGGGGCAGCTCGAGGGTGTGCATGTTGATATCCAAATCGACCACCCGCGCTCTCAGTTGCGTCGGTTTCGGAAAAAAAAACGTTCCGCCCCGCGTGGCTCGTCACATGCGCAGCCGACGCGCGGCGGTCGGCCGCCCGAGACCTCTGCTTGACGGGCCCGACAGGAGCGGGGATAAGCCGGCCGTGCGCGCGCTCGCCCTCCTCACGCTGCTGACCGCCCTGGCCACGCCGGCGGCGGCCTTTGGGCAAGCACCGCCCGCCGGCGCCCAGCCGTCCCCCACGGGGGAGGACGACGAGCCCGAGCGCGAGGGGCGCCCCAAGGCGTACGCCCCGGACGGACGCAGTGGACACGTCCAGATCGCGGCCGTTTCCGCGGCCGAGTTCCCCGCAGGCGATCTGGCGCCGGGCCGCGCCCTGACCGACGTGGTCGACGTCGGCGCGTCGGTCGGCGGATCGATCTCGGTCGGCGTTTCGCGATACCTGTCGCTCGACGCCAGCGCCAAGGTTGGGTTCCTGTTTCCGCGCAACGACTGCGACTCATGCGAGGGTCGCGTGGTCGGGGCGGGCCTCGGGCTCCGCTACCACTTGGTCCAGGGCAGCGCCTTCGATCCATGGATCCGGCTCGGGATGGGCTACCGCTTGTTCGAGATCGAGCATGATCAAGCCGAGACCGCGCGCGTGCTCGCCGTCGAGAGCGGCAGCTACCACGGGCTGGACGCTGCCCAGTTGGCCTTCGGCGGCTGGTTCTACCCGGTGCGAGGCTTCGGCCTCGGACCGTTCATGTCCACGGAGCTGGGCACCTTCCTCGACTGGCCAGAGGGCACCCCCAGGGTGACGCGGGCCTACGCCTTCTTCCAGCTGGGCCTCGCGGTGGTCATCGACCCGGTGGAGTGGGCAGCCCCCACCTCGAACGCGTTCGTGGCCGGCGGCCAGCCCGCTCCGCGGTTCTGACCGTTCCGGGCCCGCCGGGGGGCCTTCGGCGCTGTTTCCCCCGAGGACGCGCGAGAATCTGGGGCACGTGAATCGTGAGCCCCCGAGCCGCGCGCCTTTGGTATGCTGCGCGGCGCATGCCCACACCCCCGCCGGGGCAGTCAGAACAAAGCGACGCGCGACGAAAGCCGGCACCCGTCCGTTTCGAGGCCGTTGGCGTGACCGACATTGGTCGCCAGCGCAAACACAACGAAGACCACGTGCTGCTGCGTCCCGAGCTCGACCTGTTCGTCGTGGCCGACGGCATGGGTGGTCACAACGCAGGCGACGTCGCCAGCAAGCTCGCCACCGCGTCGTTGCGGAATTTCTACGAAGCGACGGTCGAAAGTGGCGCTCCGGAAGGCCCGCTGTCGGAGGGGTACGCAGACCTGTCGAAAGACGCGCGGCGCCTCGCCGCCGCGATCCGCAAGGCGAATCGCGACGTGTTCGAGATCTCGTCCACCTACCGCCAGCACCACGGGATGGGCTCGACCGTGGTCGCCGCCTACCTGGGGCGTGAGCGCGGCATGATGCATGTCGGCCACGTCGGCGACAGCCGCTGCTACCGGTACCGTTACGGCGAGCTGACCCAGCTCACGCACGACCACTCGCTGGTCAACGACGCGCTCGCGCTCAAGCCCGACTTGACGCCCGAGGAGCTCGCGCGGCTGCCCAAGAACATCATCACCAGAGCGCTGGGCATGCGGGAGGACGTCAAGGTCGACATTCGCAGCGAGGCGGTCGCCGCCGGCGACATTTTCCTGCTGTGCAGCGACGGGCTGTCCGGCATGGTGTCCGAGGAAGACATCGCGCGCGTGTTGGGCGGCATCTACGCCATCGAAGGCGCCGATCTCCGCGAGGCCTGTGAGACCCTGGTCTCGCTCGCCAACGACGCCGGCGGCACGGACAACATCACCGCGCTCCTGATCAGGATCGAAGCGGCCGAGGAGGCAGATGGAGCCGGCGAAGAAGAGCCGACCACGGACGTGAGCCCCGTCCCCAGCCCCATCCAGGCCAGCGCCGGCGCCAGCGACGACGGCTGGCCCGACGTGTCGTCCTCCGACGAGGCGCCCGAGGTCTTCGCAGCGCCGGCGCGCATGAACACCGACGAGCTCGAGGCGGTCGCCGCCGAGGAGCAGGGTGAGGTCGTGATCTGCCCCGCGTGCGACGCGCGTGTGATCAACTCCAACTCTTTCTGCACCGACTGCGGCGCCCCACTGGGCCAGTAGCGGGCACCGAGGAGTGCTGCCGCGTCGCTGGCCCTCACTGCCCGCACCAAGGGACGCCGCGATCACGCTGGGCTTGGGGGTCGCGTTCTCGGCTCTCACCACGTTCTGGGTGATGCAGCGCGTGCTGCCGGCCTGGATCGTCGACGACGTCGCGCTCTTGCCTGCGCGCGCAGCGCTCTCGAGCGAAACCGACGATGCGCCGCTCGCCGACCGGGTCGTCCTCGTCGTCGTGGACGGTCTTGGCTTCGATGCTGCGCGGAACGTCGACGAGCTCGACACGCTGTTCCAGCGCGGCGCGGTGAGGCGCATGCGCGCGCCCTACCCTTCGTTCACGCGACCAGCCATCACCGCGATGGTCACGGGCCTCGACCCGCGCGACAGTGGCGTGCGCTTGAACGGCGACGGTCACGGCGCGCGCGGGGTGGAGGACGTGCTGTCGGTGGCCGCTCGCTTCGACGTCGAGGTCAGCGTGCGATCACGCACCTTCTCAGAGTTCGCGCGCGACACGCGCGCCGACGCAGGTCATGAGGTCATCGGCGGGCGACTCGCACCGCATTTCGACTGGGCGATCGAGCGTGCGCAGGGAGAGAGGGTCGCGAAGCCCCGGCGCCTCACGCTGATCCACTTCGGGGAGGTCGACGACGCAGGACATCGCGACGGCCGAACCAGCAGCGAGTACCGAGCGGAGGCCACGCGCGCCGCGAGCTTCCTCTCGCAGCTGCTCCAGCACCTGAACCCCTCGCGAGACCTGCTGCTCGCGGTCTCCGATCACGGTCATCTCGCGCGCGGTGGGCACGGCGGCTCCGAGCCCGAGGCCACGGGCGCGCTGCTGTTCGCCTGGGGGGCGCGGGTGCGGGCAGGCGCGGCGCTCGAAGAGCGGCCGCTCGCCGACGTGGCCACCACGCTGACCGCTGCGCTGGGTCTACCTCCCCCCGCCACCAACCTCGGCGCGCCCATGCTGGATCTGTTCGAGCTCGAGCCGCGCGAGCAAGCGCGCCTCGCTCGTGCTCCGTTCGACCAAGCGAGCGCGCTGTCCTGCGAGGCTATGCCAACCTTCAGCTGCGCAAGAGCGGCCGCGGTGCGCGCCTCGGACGCGCGCGCACCGGCGCCCGAGCTCGCGGGCTTGGTGCACCAGTTGGCGAACGAGCGCGAGCAGCAGCACACACAGGCAGAGCGAGGCGCGGGCTGGTGGCGCGTCGCCCTCTCGAGCCCGGCGTTGCTGACGTTGACCTGGCTCGCGGCCAGGGACGCCGATCGCAGGGCGGCGCGCCGAGTGGCCTGGCTGTCTCCGCTGTGGCTCGGCGGCGCGTTCGCTGGCGGGCTCGCGTTGCTCGGTTACCGCCCCACACTCTCCACCATGACGGGCACGGAGCTGTTCTTCGGGGACGCGGCCAAAGCCGGCTTGCTGGCGCTGCTGGCACATGCGCTCTTGGCCAAGTGGTGGCGGCTGGGCCCCGCCGAGAGCCGAGTCATCGTGACCGCGAGCTTCGTGTGCCTCGCGCCGCTGGCGGCGTTCGTGGGGGCAGACCCGCACGCGCTGCCCGCGAACGTTCCGAGCGCGCTGTTGTTCATGCTCTCACCGTTGGTGGTGGTGGCCGCGCTCGCGGGAGCCGCGTCGATCCTGTTGCCCACGCGCGCCTGAAATCACGTCGGCGTCGCGCACGCGGGGCAGGCTTCTCTCGCGCGTTTCTCGGATCGCTCCACCCGCTCCTTGGCTTGCGTGCAACGGCCCTGGTCGAGCTGACAGATGTGGTCGCGGCTCTGGCGCATGGAGGTGAGCGCCTTGCACACGGTCACACAGCGGTCTTCGCCAGCCGACATGGGCTCGCCCAGGGCTGACTTGCCGTCGAGGGCCAGCCCCACCTGCTTCTCGAACAAATCGAACGCCGCTTCTTCTTCTGCCAAGCTGAGCGAAGACGCCACGAAGGGCGGCTGGGCCCCGGCCTGCGCGCCCGGCTGCCCGTACCCCTGCTGGGAGGAAGAGCCGGACGTGGCTTCGTGTGAGGAGGGGGCCTCTTTTGCGGCGGGCGTGGCCGAGCAGCCGATCACGGCGAGCAGGAGGGCCGCGGCGGCGGCATGCTGGAGGATACGGGTCTTCTGGCTCATGCGTCACACTCCGAGCAGGCGGCGATCACTCGTTCGCGCGCGCGGGTCACGCGCCCACGGGCCTTGTCGCACCGCTCGCCCTCGCCGGCCAAGCTGCACACGCGCTCGGCCGCGCGCTTCATCGAGGCGAGGGCTCCACACGACGTCTCGCAGGCCGAGGCGTCACCGCCCGCATCGCTCAGCGGGGCGGCGGGCTGAGCGGGCACCTGGTGCTTGGGCTGAACCGCCGGGTCCGCGCCCGGCTCTTGCAGGGCCCTGGGGAAGATCACCGCTTCGGCCCGCTCCAGCTCGGCCTCGGCCTGGTCGAGCGAGCTGATCTCGGGCTTCGGCGCCGCCGAATCGGGGGCTGAGCCCCCGCAGCTGGTGTTCGAGAGCAGCGCCAGCAGCGTAGCGAGACGCAGGGGGGAGCTCGCGGTGGGTCCGGTCCGCTCAGGCATGTGGTTCCATCCTCAGGCTCGACGCTTGGTCGAGACCGGGTGGCTCACGCGCTGCGCATCGGGGGTTTCGCATCTCGGGCCTTGCTTCGAGCCACAACGCAGGCGAACCCGGGACCTTACGCTTGCCGGTCGGGCACCTCTTCGACGCGTGCCGTTGTGTGATTCGATCGGTATGATGCGTCCAACGAACATGCGAAAGCTTGGTGCAATGTTGCTCGCTGGTGCGGTGGCTCTGGGCGCAGCAGGCTGCCAGAAAAAGAGGTCGAATCCGCCGCCCTACGGGCAGCCCGGCTGGGGCCAGCCGCAACAGCCTGGCTGGGGCCAGCCGCAGCAGCCTGGCTGGGGTCAGCCGCAGCAGCCTGGCTGGGGCCAGCCGCAGCCGCAGCAGCCCGCCAACACCGCACAGCCGCAGCCGCAGCAACCGGTCACCAACGATCCGATCAACGGCTTGGACATGCAGGGGCTGCGCGCGCGCGCCGGATCCGTGCTCGCCGAGCTGAAGGGCGCCCTTGCCGACGGTCCCCGCCAGAAGGTCGAAGGCATCCCGCTTTTCGCCGATCCCACCGTGGGCGAGGTCAACGCGTTCGCCGCCTGCGACGACTCCGGCCAGCCGCTGATGGCGGTGAGCGACGGGCTGCTCGAGGTGATGGCGTTCTCGGCCCGCACCAAGGCAGCCGACGAGCTCTTCGGGGGCAACCGCCTGGACGGATACATCCAGCTGGTCGCCAAGAACTACCGGCCCAAGAAGCCCATCCCCCGTCCTGCGCCGGGCTTCATCGACCCCGCGCAAGACAACGACCCGCGCAAGATCAACCGGCAGAACGAGCTGCTCGACGAGCAGCTGGCATTCGTGCTCGGCCATGAGCTCGCCCATCATCACCTCGGCCACACCGGGTGCGCCACCGGCGGCGGCAGCCGCGGCGTCGGCGCGGGCGACTTCGGCCGGCTGCTGACGCGCGCCGTCCCTGGCCTCAACCAGCAAGCCGAGATCGCCTCCGACGTGTCGGGAACGAACAATCTGCTCGCTGCGGGCGCCCGCAGACAAGGTGTGAAGTGGAACGAGGAGGGCGCGATGCTCTCGCTCCAGTTCTTCGGCGCGCTCGATCGGCTCACCCCCGAGTCGATCCTGTTCGCCTTCGAGTCCACGCACCCACCGCCCGCGCTGCGCCAGCCGATCGTCCAGAACGCAGCCAACACTTGGCGCATGACCGGCGGCATGGGGCTCCCCATCCCGTTCACGTTCTGATCAGCCGGCTGGCCAAGCTCACGGCGACGCGCTGACCGAGGCGGACGCGCGCGGAGTGCCCGACGCCGAAGGCGCGGTCGCGCCCGAGCTCGGTGCGGGCGGGACGGGCGCCGTGGCCCGCGGCTTCGGTGGCTCGGGCTTGCGACGCGGCGAGCTGGAAACAACGCCGACCGGTGCGCTCGCGCTGGTGCCGGCAGACACGGCGCCGCTCTCCGCGGCTGTGGCCGTGCCGCCGCCCGAACCTTCGCGGAGAAGCGCGCGGGTGAGCAACCCCAACACGATCATCACCACCAGCGCGCCGACGAACACCTGCCACGTCTTGCGCTCCTGAGGTGCGCCCGAGGGGCGATCCGGGATCGCGGACAGGCGCGGGGGGAGCAAGCTGGTGGTGTCTTCCACGCCGGACGCGGCGACCTCTGCCCGCGCCCCCCGCACTGTGCCGCGCGCCATCAGCGCGTCGGTCACGGCCAAGCCGAGCGCCTTGCAGCTCTCGAAGCGAGCTGCCGGATCGCGCGACATGCCCCGCTGCAAGATCGCGTCGAGCTCGGGCGGGTAGCGCAGCGACTCGGCGAACGCATCGGGCGTGTCGTTGGCGATTTTGGAGGCCACGGACACGGCGTCGTCCCCCGGAAACGCGCGCGCGCCCCGAACGGCCTCGTACAGCGTCGCGCTGAACGAGAACTGATCGCTCTCCGGCGAGAAGCGACCCTCGCGGAACGTCTCGGGACCGCTGTACGCGGGCGTGCCAAGCACCCCGCCGGTGTGCGTGAGCGTGGAGTCGGGGATGCGGGCGATCCCGAAGTCGGTCAGCTTCGGACCCGTGGGGGAGAGGATGATGTTCTCGGGTTTGACGTCGCGGTGGAGCACACCACGGTCGTGCGCCCAGGTCAGCGCAGCGCCGATGTCGCGGGCGATCTTGGCCGCCTGACGCGCCGAGAGGCGGCCTTCGGTCAGGCGCTGCTTGAGCGTCGGACCTTCGATGTACTCGAACACGAGGTAGAGCCCCAGCTCGGGATCCTCGCCCATGTCGTGGATCACCACCAGGCTCGGATGGGTGACGCGCGCGGCGGCGCGCGCCTCGTGGCGCATGCGCACCAAGAGACCGTCGCGCACGTCCTCTCCGATGCCCAGATCGTCGCGCAGTAACTTGATGGCGACGTGCCGTTCGAGCACCGGATCTCGAGCCAGCAGCACGCGGCCCATGGCGCCCGTGCCGAGCGCGCGCACGACCTCGTAGCGACCGATCGAAGGCGGGAGCTCGCGGGTGTTCGAGCGCGGCACAGCCCTGTCCTTCTATCGGTTCAAGGTGTCCGTTGCCTAGGGTGGTGGCCCACTCCGGCCGAAAAAGTCGAGGCCTCGCGAGCAGCGCGCGGCGGGCTGTCGCCAGCTCGAGCGTCGGCTCCCAGCCGCGGCGTCCGGGAGGGTCTTCGTGCGCGACGACGTACCGCAGACGAGGGTGCAAGTGAGCAGCACTCGCTTGCTGCCAACCTGCTAACCTCCCGACCCCTCATGACCGACCACGCGGAGCATCTCGCGCTCTACCGCACGATGCAGACCATCCGTCGCTTCGAGGAAGAAGCGGCTCGGGCCTACGCCACCGGCAAGATCGGCGGCTTCCTCCACCTCTACATCGGCCAAGAAGCCATCGCGGTCGGCGCGATCGCCGCGCTGCAACCTTCCGACTACGTGCTCACCACCTACCGCGACCATGGGCTCGCCCTCGCGCGCGGCATGAGCGCGCAGACGGCCATGTCCGAGCTGTTCGGCAAGGTGACTGGCTGCAGTCGTGGGCTCGGCGGCTCGATGCATTTCTTCGACGTCGAGCACAACATGCTCGGTGGCTACGGCATCGTGGGCGGTCACTTGCCGATCGCAGCGGGCACCGCCTTCGCTTCCAAGTACCGGGGTGACGGGCGCGTCACGGTGGTCTTCTTCGGCGAGGGGGCGGCGAGCATCGGCGACTGCCACGAGGCGATGTGTCTGGCCTCGCTCTGGAAGCTGCCGATCGTGTTCGTGTGCGAGAACAACGAATACGCCATGGGCACGCCGATCACGCGGACGTTGGCGGTCGCCGACGTCACGCAAAGGGCCGTTGGCTACGGCCTCGCTTCCGACCGATTTTTGGCGGACCACGTGCTGACGGTGAAGCAGCGGCTGGGGGCTGCCATCGTGCGGGCCCGCGAGCATAGCGAGCCGTCGCTGATCGAGGCCCGCACGTATCGCTTCCGAGGGCACTCGATGAGCGATCCAGGCAAGTACCGCACGCCCGAGGAGGTCGAGGACCAGAAGCGCAAAGATCCGCTCGCGAGGAGCCGCGCCGAGCTCCTGGAAGCGGGGCTCGGCAAGGACGTCGAGGCGCTCGAGGCTGCTGTCGAGACCGAGATCGCCGATGCCGTGAAGTTCGCGGACGAGAGCGCCGAGCCCGGCCCCGAGCTGTTCGAGGCCACCACTTACAAGGGAGCGTTCGCCCGATGAGCGACGTACGAGAAGTCCGCTTCCGCGAAGCCGTGCGGATGGGCATGACCGAGGAGATGGAGCGCGACGAGCGCGTGTTCTTGGTCGGCGAAGAGGTCGGCTACTACCAGGGCGCGTACAAAGTCACCGAGGGGTTGCTCGACAAGTTCGGCCCGCGCCGCGTGATCGACGCACCCATCACCGAGAGCGGCTTCACCGGCATCGCGATCGGGGCGGCCATGGTCGGGCTGCGTCCGATCGTGGAGTACATGACCTGGAATTTCTCGGCCGTGGCCTTCGATCAAATCCTGAACAACGCGGCCAAGCTGCGGCAGATGTCCGGGGGGCAGCTGCACGTGCCCATCGTGCTGCGCGCGCCCAACGGCTCCGCGCGCCAAGTGGGCGCGCAACACTCTCACTCGATGGAGCACTTCTACGCCCACATCCCGGGGCTCCGCGTGGTCGCGCCTGCCACGTGCGCCGACGCCAAGGGCCTCATCAAGAGCGCGATCCGCGACGACGATCCCGTGCTCTACATGGAGAGCGAGACGCTCTACAGCTTGAAGGGCCCCTGCCCCGTCGACCCGGAGTTCCTGGTGCCGTTCGGCAAGGCTCGGACGGCGCGCGAGGGCGACGGAGTCACGATCGTGTCGTGGAGCAGGCTCGTGCACGTGGCGCTCGAGGCCGCCGCCGAGCTCGAGAAGGACGGCATCTCCGCCGAAGTGATCGATCTGCGCAGCTTGCGGCCGCTGGACGAAGAGGCGCTGGTGCGGAGCGTGCAAAAGACTCACCGCGCCGTGATCGCGTACGAAGGCTGGCCCTACGGCGGCGTCGGCGCCGAGGTGGTCGACCGCATCCAGCGCCTCTGCTTCGACGACCTGGACGCACCCATCGAGCGTGTCACGTCGCTCGACGTACCGATGCCGTACAACGCCAAGCTGGAGCAGATCGTGATCCCACAAGCCGCGCGCATCGTCGAGGCCGCGCGCAAGGTCAGCTACAGGAGCTCGTGATGGCCAAGATCGTGGACATGCCCAAGCTCTCTCCCACCATGGAAGAGGGCCAGATCGGCAGCTGGCACAAGGGCGAGGGCGACGCGATCAACGTCGACGACCTGCTGGCAGAGGTGGAGACCGACAAGGCCACGATGGAGTTTCGCTCCTTCGACAAAGGCACCCTGCTCAAGATTTTGGTGCCTGCCGGCAGCGTGGTGAAGCTGGGTCAGCCCGTGGCGATCGTGGGTCAGAAGGGCGAGGACATCGGCGCGCTTCTGTCCACGGTCGGCGGCGGAGCGCCGGCGACCAGCCTCGCGCCCGCCGCGCCCGCCGCGCCCGCCGCGCCGACCACCGCCACCTCCACCAGCACGGCCTCGCAGCCGAGCGCGCCCGTCTCGCAGGCAGCCGCCGGTGGTGGCCGCGTCAAGGCGTCGCCGTACGTGCGCCGCTTGGCGCGGGAACGCGGGCTCTCGCTGCAAGGTGTCGCGGGCAGCGGCCCGCATGGGCGCATCGTCGCCAAGGATGTCGACGGCCTGAGCGCGAGCCCCACGGCGAGCGCGGCGAGCCCCGCCCCCACCGCCCGCACGCCCGAGGTGCGCAAGCTCAGCATGATGCGCAAGACCATCGCCAAACGACTGACCCAGTCGAAGACGACGGTGCCCCATTTCTACCTGACCATCGACGTCGACGCGGAGCCGCTCCACTTGCTCCGCGAGCGGGTGAACGCCGACCTCTTGGCCGGTGATGCCAAAGCGAACAAGCTCAGCTTCAACGACTTTCTGATCAAGGCGGTGGCGATCGGCCTGCGCCGCGTTCCCACCTGCAACGCGCAGTTCACGGACGACGCGATTTTGATTTTTCCGAACGTGGACATCTCGGTGGCGGTGGCGGTCGAGGACGGCCTGGTGACGCCGGTGGTGCGCGACGCCGACACCAAGTCGGTGGCGCAGATCGCAGCCGAAGTGCGCGACCTCGCCGGGCGAGCCAAAGAGAAGAAGCTCCGCCCAGAGGAGATGACCGGCGGTACCTTCAGCATCTCCAACTTGGGCATGTTCGGGATCGACGAATTCTCTGCGGTGATCAACCCTCCAGAGGGGGCGATCCTGGCCGTCGGCCAAGTGCGGCGGGAGCCGGTGGTGGTGGGCGACCAGGTGGTGCCCGGGCGCCGCTTGAACATGACCATGTCGTGTGATCACCGCGTGATCGACGGCGCCGTGGGGGCCACGTTCTTGAAGGCGCTTCGGGGCCTCGTCGAGCACCCAGCGCAGATCTTGGTGCTGTGAGGCGCTCGTGTCGGCACCCGACGCCGTCCCGCGAGCCTGGGCTCGGAAGAACCTCACCGCGGTCACGGCGACACTCGCGCTGACGCTGACAGGCTCGAGCCCCGTCAACCACGAAAGGCAGGCGCCCCGGGTGGCGGAGACCACGCTGGGCGTCCTCCGGCTCGGCCTCACGCCGCACGGCCGAGCGCTGATTCGAGGCGCGACGATGCTGCAGGGGTCCGACGTGAACGAGATCGTGTTCGCGGTGGGCCTGTGCCGCGCGGAGCCGGCGGGGCCGCTGTGCGAGGAGCAGCCGTTCGTGTTCGAGTTCTCGGAGGCCCCTGTCACCGTCGACGACTTCCTGATCGACAAGCTCGAGGTGTCCGTCGGCGAGTACCGCCGCTGCGCGGAGGTGGGCCCCTGTCGGGCGCTGCCGCTCGCGGCCGGAGGTGCGCGCTTCGACCAACCGGACTTGCCCGCGACGATGGTGAGCTACCACGACGCGACCACGTTCTGTCGGTGGAAGGGCGGGCGTCTGCCGACCGAGGCGGAGTGGGAGCTTGCTGCACGCGGGCCAGCACGACGACGTTACCCGTGGGGCAACGTCTACGACCCCTTTCGACTCAACGGCGGGCGCATGGGGGTGCTGCTCGACGTGTTCGAAGACAAGGACGGCTTCCTCGAGCTCGCGCCGGTGGGATCTTTCCCGGACGGCAAGACCGCCGAGGGCGTGCATGACTTGGCGGGCAACGCCGAGGAATGGGTGGCCGACTGGTTCGACGAATACCCGCAATCGCCGCGCGCAAACCCCATCGGCCCGAGCGGCGGCGAGCACCGAGTGGTGCGCGGGGGCAGCTGCGCGAGCGGCCAGGTCTGGGCTCGCTCGGCCGCGCGCGACCACGCTCCCCCCGGCGAACGCCACGCTTATCGCGGCTTCCGTTGCGCCTGGGACGTTCCCTGATAGGAGGAGTGGGTGCGCATCGCTCACTTGTCCGACCTGCACCTGCTCGACCTCGAGGGCGCCGTGCCCGGGCGTCTCTTCAACAAGCGCCTGACTGGGTACGCCAACCTGCGCCTGCGCAGGAACCACAAGCACAAGCCCGAACCCGTGCGCCTGGCGGCGCGGTCCTTGGCGGCTCTCGGCATCGACCACCTGGTGATCACCGGCGACGTCTCCAACCTCGCGCTCGAGCGTGAGTTCGATCGCGTGCGTGATTTGCTGGAGGGCGACGTCGGCTTGTCAGCCGATCAGATCAGCTTGGTGCCGGGCAACCACGACGCCTACACCCGAGGCTCGGTCAAGAAGCGACGCTTCCTCCAGTGGTTCGCCCCTTACCTCAGCTCGGATCTGCACGACCTCGCGGACGAGAGCGGCTTTCCTTTCGTGCGTCTGCGCGGGCCTGCAGCGTTCATTGGCCTGTCGACTGCAGTGAGCCGGCCTCCGTTCGTGGCGTCCGGGCAGCTGGGGCAAAGGCAGCTCGATGCGCTCGGCCGGGCCCTGGAGCACCCGGAGGTGCGCTCGCGCACCCCCGTCCTGCTGCAGCATCACCCGATCACCAACCCCACGAGCACGGCCAAGACGCTGCTCGAGGGTTTGTGGGACGCACCGCGAGAGCTGCACCTGCTGCGCGACCTGGAGCACGGCTTGGTGCTGCACGGGCACTGGCACCGGCGACAGCGCACGCCGATCCTGACCAGTCGCGGCGAAGTCCAAGTCATGGGCGCCACGAGCGCGTCGCTGCTCCACGACGATCCGCAGAAGATGGCGGGCTTCAACGTCTACGAGCTCGACCCCCAAGGCCAGCTCAAGAGCGCGGAGACCCACAGCTTCGATCCCGGCAGCAAGACCTTCGAGCGCACCAACCTCGACGTGAGCTCGCGGCCGGCCGTGCGCACAAAAACGTGAAGGCGGCCGCGAACGACCGCCTTCTCCTGCGCCCCCCACAGAGAGGAGCGCGTCGAGCGAGCATTCAGCCGGCTTGCCGGCTGAATCAGGGACAGGGTCAGGCCGTGGCCGCTTGCAGTCGCGTCACGTTGACCGCCTGCAGGCCCTTGGGGCCTTCCTTGATCTCGAACTCGACCGTCTCATCCTCGAACAGGCGGCGACGACCGTCGCCGTTGATCTGCGAGTAGTGGACGAAAACATCGGGGCCGCCTTCTTGCTTGATGAAGCCCCAGCCTTTTTCGTCGTTGAACCACTTGACCTTGCCAACTGCCATGACGTTCCTCCACTTCCACGTTCCGTCGAGGACCCCCTCTCGGGGAGCGCGAGGCGTGGTGAAGCCTCCACCGCGCCCTCTCCCCGGTGAACACCCCGCGCTGACGCGCGAGGCCCTCGACGAGCGGGGCGGAACCTAGACCCGCGCGGGGGGTAGGGTCAAGCGCTCGTTGGCCACCGTGCGATGGTTCCGTAGCTTCGTGGCAATTCTCGCACGGTTGGCGTTAGTATCCGACCCCGAGCAGCCCAGGACATGTTCGCCATTATCATCAGCGAAAAGGGGGGAGCGGAGCGGCGCGAGTCCTTCGACAAGACCGAGATCAACGTCGGCCGCGTGCAGGGCAACGATCTCATGTTGCCCAAAGGCAACGTGTCGAAGCGCCACGCCCGTTTGCTCTACCGCGACGGCCGCTTCATCGTCACGGATCTGAAGAGCACCAACGGCACGTACGTCAACGGGCGCAAGATCGCTCAAGCGACGATCGTGCGCGAAGGCGACAAGATCTACATCGGCGACTTCGTGCTGCGCATCGAGCTGGCTGGAGACGGCGCACAAGCCGCCCCCGAGCCGCGCGCCGTGGCGGAGGAACCGAGCGAAGACCAGAGCGCCGACGGAAGGCAGCAGTCCCACGCCGGTCCGCCGCCGCTCGCGGGGGCGCCCACCGCGGGCCCTCCACCGATGCCGCTCGCCTCCCCCGTCGTGCCTCCTGCGCCCGTGCCCGTGGTCGCCCCTGCGCCGATCGCACCGCCACCGCTGCAGCAACCGAGCGGCCACGCACCACGCGAGACAGCGCTCGGCCCAGGTCCTCGCATGGCCGCTCCCGAGCCTGCTTTCGTGCAGCAGCCTGCCCCTGCCCCCGTCCCTGCACCGGCGCCGGTCCCACCCGCACCGCCCGCCGCAGCGCCGCCACCCCCCGTGCCGGTGCCTGTGATGGAGCCCACAGCCGTCCCCGGCCTCGCGCCACCTGCGTTCGCACCCCCTCCGCCGCAGCCCGCGCCGGCGCCTCCGCTGCCCGCCCCTGCCCCCGTGCAGCCCACCGCGCCCCCCATGATGGCGCCGCCGCCGCTGGTACACTCCGCCCCCGCGCCTCCGCCGTTCGCGCCTCCCGTGGCGCCTCCCACGGCACCGCCGCCGGCCACTCCCCCTGCGGGTGTGACCGCGCCGCCGGCGCCCGCGCCGGGCGCTGGGGCCACCTCGGTCAAGCCCAGCGCGGCTCCCGCTGCGCCACCTTCGATCCCGGTGTCGTCCGGCGCCACGCCTCCTCGCTCCAGCGTGCGCTCCGCCGCAGCCAGCGAGGGCGTCGTCGACTCCTCGCAGGCCGCAGCCCACCGCGCCGCCCTGAGCAAGCTGATGGAGCGAGCCACGTCGGCAGTCGACACCTCGCCGCTCGCCAACGGGCAACCTCCCTCCCCCGCGCTCACCGGCGCGCTCGAGCGTGCCTTGGCGGAGAAGGCCGGGGCGATGCGCGCCGCCGGCGAGCTGCCGCCCAACGTGGACTCCGACGTGCTGGTCGCCGAAGCACGCCGCGAACTGTTCGATCTCGGACCGATCGGTCCCCTGCTCGACGACGAGTACGTGGAAGAGGTGCAGGTCATCCGCCACGATCACGTGGTGGCGCTGCACGCCAAGAAGCAGGTCGCCACCGAGATCGCCTTCACCAGCGAGGCCGCCGCAGCCCGCGTCGTGCGCCGGATGTGCGTCCGTGCCGGCACGCCGCTCGCCGAAGGTGAGCAGTTCGTCGAGCGCCGGCTCGACCGCGGAGCGCGACTGTTCGGCGTGTTGCCCCCTGCGTCGGGCGACGGCCACATGTTGGTCATTCGCAAACCCCAGCGCGCGCTCGCCACGCTCGACGAGCTGGTGCGCAACGGCGTGATCGCTCGCCAAATGGCGACGCTTCTCGGCCTGGCCGTGCAAGGCCGGGCCAACATCCTGGTCACAGGCGGCGTAGGCGCGGGCGCGACCATGCTGCTCGGAGCGCTGGCCGCCGCAGGCAGCCTGGACGACCGCGTCGTCGTGCTGCAAGAGGATGACGAGCTGGTGCTGAACCAGCCTCACACGGTGTCCATTCTGATCGGCGACACCGCCGAAGAGGGCGGCCGCGCGGTGCATGCGGCGATCCGGGTGCGCCCTGACCGCCTGGTGGTAGGGGCGTTCGCTGGTCACGTCGTGGCCGAGCTGGTGGACGCGATCGGCGACGGCGTCGACGGGGTGCTAGCCGCCGCCCGCGCCCCGACGTTGCGCCACCTCACCGCTCGCCTGCCGGCAGACATCGCGGCCACGCGGCGGTCGATCGACGTGGACACGGCCCGCGAGTGGCTGGCCAGCGCGTTCGACCTCGTGGTCGAGGTGGCCCGACTGCGCGACGGTCGCAACCGCGTGATGCGCCTGGCCGAGTTCACCCTCGAGGGAAACCGCCCGCTCGAGCTGCGCGACATCTTCACGTTCAGCGTGGAGCGCACGGCGTCTGGCGGCGCGGTGGAGGGCTCCTTCCACCCCAGCGGCACCGTGCCCCGCATCGCCGAGGACCTGGTCGCACGTGGAGTCCCGCTCGATCTGTCGATCTTCAAGCGCTGACACGCCGCGATCTGACCCGCGCCAAGGCTGACCCGCCCCAACGGGTGGCTTGACGAAGCGTCACCTTCTGATCAACCTGCGATCAGAGCTTCCATGGGCATTCGTACCATCCTCCACTACCCGGACCCGCGTTTGCGCAACAAAGGGCTGCCCATCGAGCGGGTCACGCCCGAGATCGAGGCGCTCATCGAAGACATGGCCGAGACCATGTATGCGGCTCCGGGCGTGGGTCTCGCTGCGACCCAGATCGGGGAGGCGCTGCGGTTGTTCATCATCGACATCGCGGGCGAGGACGAGCCCAGCGACCTGCGGGTGTTCATCAACCCGGAGATCCTGTCCCGCAGCGGCTCCCAGAAGTGGGAAGAGGGCTGTCTGTCGTTCCCGGGTGTCTCCGAGGAGATCGAGCGCGCGAGCACGGTCACGGTGCGTGCGCTCGACCGCGCGGGCAAACCCTTCGAGCTCAGCGCGGAGGGCCTGCTCTCGGTCGCCATTCAGCACGAGCACGACCACCTCGAAGGGGTGCTGATGATCGACCACATGGGGCTGCTCAAGAAGCGCATCGCGGCCAAGAAGGTGCAGAAGCACGCCCAGAAGCACCGCTAGCAGCGCGCCCCCTTGTTGTTGCTACTCCGCGACGTCGTCGGGGAACACCAGCGCGCCGCTCACGTACGCGTCGCGGCCCACGAGCTCCCAGACCGGATCGACGATACGGGGGGCCTCCTGCGGCGAGTCGGGCCCAGCCCAGTCGACGGCGCCAGGTCGGCCGCGCGGCCCCAACAAGATGGGCGCGACCATCGCGTGGAGGCGGTGAACCAGGCGCGCGTTGAGCGCGGTGCCGGCGAGCTCTGCACCGCCCTCGACCAGCATCGACACCACCCCCATGGTCGCGAGCTCGCGCAACGCCGCTTCGAAATCGACGCGGCCCTCGGCCGTGGCGGGCACGCGACACACCTCGCAACCCTCTTCGATCAGCGCACGCTCCTTGTCTTCATCCGCGTCGAGCGTCGTCATCAGCACCACTGGGGCCTCGGCGGCGGTGCCCACCAGGCGGCTCGACAGCGGCAGCCTCAGCTTGGAGTCGAACACCACGCGCCGCGGGGCGCGCCCGCGGAAGTCCGGATCGCGAACCGTGAGCAGCGGATCGTCGGCCAAAGCGGTGCCGATCCCGACCGCGATGGCGTCGCTGCGCGCGCGAAGCTCCTGGACCTTGGCGCGTGCCTCGGGCCCCGTCACCCAGCGAGAGGCGCCCGTGCGCGTGGCGATACGACCATCGAGCGAGAGCGCGAGCTTGAGCGCCACGAAGGGCATCGACGTGGTGATGAACGTGGTCCACGGCTCGATCAGCGCGCTGCACTCGGCCTCGAGCACGCCCAGCTTGACCGTCACCCCCGCCGCCTCCAGTCGCTCCAGGCCACCGCCTTCGACGTGAGGATTGGGATCTCGGCAGCCGATCACCACGCGGGCGATCTTGGCCTTGAGGATCGCGTTCACGCACGGCGGGGTCCTGCCTTCGTGGTTGCAGGGCTCGAGCGTGACGAACAGCGTGCCGCCGCGCGCGGCAGCGCCGGCCTCCTCGAGCGCGGCGATCTCGGCGTGCACCTCGCCTGCTCGCTTGTGAAACCCGCGCGCGAGCACCTTGCCCGCCGCGTCGACCACCACGGCGCCCACTGGCGGATTGGGCGACGGCAACGAGCGCTGCGCCGTCTCGATCGCCTGCTGCATCAGCGTTCCGTCTTCGCTCACGGTGCGCCCTCCTCTGGCAGCGGCGTGGGCCGGGCCTCGTCCGAGAGGCGCCCCAGCTCTGCGGCGAACTGCCCGATGTCACGGAAAGAGCGGTACACGCTGGCGAAGCGCACATAGGCGACCTCGTCCAAATCGCGCAGGCGCGCCATGACACGCTCACCCAGCCAGGCCGAGGAAACCTCGCGCTGGTCGTTGTCCACCAACTCGCGCTCGATCTCGTCGGCGATGCCCTCGATGCGCTCCGCCGACACCGGGCGCTTGCTGAGCGCGATGCGCAGACTGACCACGATCTTGTTGCGCTCGAACGCTTCGCGGCGGCCGTCCTTCTTCACCACGGTGGGCAAGGCGTACTCCACGCGCTCGTACGTGGTGAACCGCTTCTCGCAACGCTCGCACTCGCGCCGCCGCCGGATCACGTCACCCGACTGGGACGCCCGCGAGTCGATCACGCTGTCCTCGAGGTGCCCGCAAAATGGGCATTTCACGAGGCAGCCGAGAATCGGGACAACACCAGCGAAGCGTTGGTGCCGCCGAAGCCGAAGGAGTTGCTCATCACGTGGTCGAGCGTCCGCTTGCGCGCCTCGTGCGGCACGAAATCGAGCGGCGCTTCTGGGTCTTGTTGGTCCAGGTTGATGGTGGGCGGGACGACTCCGCGATCGATCGCCAGTGCGCACAGCGCCGCCTCGACTCCGCCAGCACCGCCGAGCAGGTGGCCCATCACGCTCTTCGTCGAGCTGATCCACAGCTTCTTGGAGAGCGCGTGGTCACCGAAGACGCGCATGATCGCACGGGCTTCCTCCAAGTCGCCGTGGGGCGTGGAGGTGCCGTGTGCGTTCACGTAGTCGAGCGCGCTCGGGTCCAGCCGCGCGTCGGCCAGCGCGTCGCGCATGGCGCGCTGAGCCCCCTCGCCTTCAGGCGCTGGCTTGGTGAGGTGATACGCGTCGCACGACGCTCCGTAGCCGGTGATCTCCGCGTAGATCTTGGCGCCGCGCGCGCGAGCGTGGGTCAGCGACTCGAGCACCATCACGCCCGCGCCCTCGCCGCATACGAAGCCGTCGCGCCCGACGTCCCACGGGCGGCTCGCTTTCTCTGGCTGTTCGTTGCTGCGAGACAGGGCGAACATGGCGCAGAACCCGCCGATACCCAGCCCGGTGATCGTCGCCTCGGCCCCGCCGGCCAGCATCATCGGGGCACGCCCACGACGGATCCACTCGAACGCCTCCCCCACTGCGTGGGCGCTCGAAGCGCAGGCGCTGGTGTTGGCGTAGCTCGGCCCTCTGAGCCCGAGCGCCATGGCGGCCTGACCGCCCGCCAGGTTGCCGATGACCGCAGGGATGAAGTACGGGCTGATCTTGGAGGGGCCTTTGTCGCGCAAGGTGATGGCTTGCTGGTAGATGCCCTCCAGCCCGCCCAGGCCGACGCCGAGGAAGGTGCCCGTACGCTCGAGCACCTCGTCCGCGGGCTTGTTCGTGTCCGAAAAGCCCGCGTCCTCCCAGGACAGTCTGGACGCAGCCACCGCCATGTGCGCGAAGCGCCCCATCTCCTTGAGCTTCTTGCGCGGGATGAAGCGCTCCGCGTCGAAGTCGGGCACCTCACCCGCGATGGTGGTGGGAAATCCAGACGCGTCGAAGAGCGAGATCCTCCGGACCCCGCTCTTGCCCTCGACGACGTTGTGAAAGGTCGCTTCCGTTCCGACCCCGCACGGAGTGACGAGCCCGATCCCGGTGACGACGACGCGCTCCATGAGCGTTACTTCTTTGCGTGCGTCTCGATGTAGTTGATGGCGTCCTGAACGGTCCGGATCTTCTCGGTGTCCTCGTCCGGGATGTCGATCTCGAAGGCCTCCTCGAACGCGAGCACGAGCTCCACCAGACCCAAGGAGTCGGCGCCGAGATCGTCGATGAACGTCGACTCGGGTTTGATGTCCTTCTCGTCGACGTCGAGCTGCTCTTTGATGATGCGCTTCACCTCGGCGGTGATGTCGCGACCCTCAGCCATTGTCCATTCCTCCGAGCGGCGACTCGCTGGCCGCCTCTGTTACGGTCCTCACGGGCCAGCTTGGCACGTGAACTGGCAAGCCAGTGAAAAACCGAGCCCCTACTACCCCACTTCGCGGCTCGAAGCGAGCCCTCATCCCATCAACATGCCACCGTTGACCCGCAGGACTTCGCCGGTCACATAAGACGCCTCGTCCGAGGCCAAGAAACTCACCGCCGCGGCGACCTCGTCGGACCGACCGTGGCGGCCGAGCGGAATCATCTTGAGCATTTGCTCCTTCATGTCGCCGGTGATCGTGTGCGTCATGTCCGTCTCGATGAAGCCGGGCGCCACCGCGTTCACCGTGACGTTGCGCGAGGCGTACTCTCGGGCGAGCGACTTGGCCACCCCGAGCAACGCCGCCTTGCTGGCCGCGTAAGCCGTCTGGCCCACGTTGCCCATCTCCCCGACGATGCTCGAGAGAAAGATCACGCGCCCGGTCTTGGCCCGCATCATCACCTTGATGGCCGCCTTGGCCGAGGCGATGGCGCCCTTCACGTTCACCGCGAATAGGCGGTCGAGATCCTCTTCCGCGAGGCGCAACACCAGCCCGTCCTTCGCGATGCCGGCATTGGCCACCAGGATGTCGAGCCGGCCCTTCTTCTTGGCGGCTTCGGCCACCGCAGCCTCGGTGGCTGCCATGTCGGCCACGTCGAAGCCGATGGCCTCTGCCGCGCCGCCCTTGTCGACGATGGCTTGAACCACCTTCTTGGCTTCTTCCTCACCGCGCACGTAGTTCACGAACACGAACGCGCCCTGCGCTGCCAGCGCCTCGGCACAGGCACGGCCGATGCCACGCGAGCCACCGGTCACCAGCGCAACCTTGCCATCGAGTCGGAACATGCTCTGCGATCTCCTCTGTCGTCAGCCGAGCTGCGAAGGCAGCGCCAGCACGGACGCCACGTCGTTCACGTGAATGACGCGGATGCGCTTGTCGATGCGCTTGCACAGGCCACCCAGCACCTTGCCGGGACCAATTTCGAGCGCCACGTCGACACCCATCGCGGCAGCGCGCTCGATCGAGCGCGTCCACTGCACTGGCGAGTCGATCTGCTCCTCGAGCAGCTGCTTGACCCGGCCGGGGTCGCTGTTGGGCTCCGCGTCCACGTTGGCGATGACCGGCACCGAGAGCGGCGAGAGCTGCACCGGCGCGAGCACGGCCGCCAGCCTGTCGCGCGCAGGCTTCATCAACGCGCAGTGGAACGGGGCGCTCACCTTCAGCGGGATCGCCTTGGCTTTACGCGCCACGAGCAGCTCCACCGCGCGGTTGATGGCGACGGTCGCGCCCGCGATCACGATTTGACCGGGCGCGTTGAAGTTGGCCGGCTGCACCAAGCCCAGGGGCGCGACCTCGGCGCAGATCTCGCGCAACGTCGCCTCGTCGGCGCCGAGCACGGCCGCCATCGCTCCCTCTCCGGGAGGCACGGCGTCCTGCATCGCCTCGCCACGCGCACGGCACACGCGCACGGCGTCGGCCAGCGAGAGCGCTCCTGCCGCGACGAGCGCGCTGTACTCGCCCAGCGAGTGCCCGAGCGCGACGACTGGCTGCGGGAGGGAAGGGTGCGCCTCGCGGATGGCAGCCACCAACGCGCTCGAGGTCGTGACCAGCGCAGGCTGCGTGTTGGCCGTGAGCGTCAGCGTCTCGATCGGCCCGTCGAAGCACAGCTCCGAGAGGCGCGGCGAACCGCCCAAGGCGTCGTCCGCAGCGTCGAACACAGCGCGGGCGCTGGCGAAACGCTCCGCCACCTCGCGGCCCATGCCCACTTCTTGGGAGCCTTGCCCCGGGAACAGCCAAGCGATCTTCATGGCGGGGGCTAGTCCTGGGCGCGGAACATCAGGGGAACGCGCCGCCGACGCCGAAGCCGCCGCCAACGCCGAAGCCGCCGCCGACCCCCGAAGGGAAACCGCTCGACATGCTGAGGTCCGTGCACTCGCACACGCTGCCGACGCACATGCCCAGCATGCCGGAGGGGATGCACATCGCGATGCACGCGAGCTCGTCGCAGCTGCCGCCGGTGCCGGTCGTGGGTCCGGCGCTGGTGACAGTGCCGTTGGCCACGGTGTTGTTGGTGACGCTGGTCACGGTGTTGTTGGTGACGGTGTTGCCTGTGGCGGTGTTGCCGCTGCCGATGCCGCCGTTGCCACCGTCTCCGCCGTTGCCACCCTGGCCCGAGTTGCCGCCGTCGGAGCTCGCGTTGCCCGAGCCGCCCACGCCGTCTGTCTCGGCGTCCGCGCAGCCACACAGCGCGGCCAACAGCACGAGCGACAAGCCGAAGCGGCTCTCGCGAGCGGGCGAAACCATCAAGGATTGGTGCAACATGACAAAGCCTCCCAACTGCCGGACTTGGTCGCTCTTACTCGCTCTTGGGGGGGAGAGAAAGAGGCGACGAAGTCACGCACTTCACTTTCGGCAACTTGTCGCTCTGCGTCACATGCGCACGAGCGCCCCGCCATAGGACAGCCCAGCGCCGAGCGCGACCAAGAGCAGCTGCTGCCCGCCCCTGATGCGACCCGCCCGAACGCCCTCGTCGAGCGCGATGGGGATGGACGCGCTGGAGGTGTTGCCCGTGCGATCGAGCACCAGCAGGAAGCGGTCGATGGGCAGGCCCCAGCGTTCGGCCACCGCCTCGAGGATGCGAAGGTTGGCTTGATGCGGAACGACCCAGTCGACCTCGTCGGGTCGGACACCGGCCAGAGCCAGGACCTCTTCGCCAACCTCGCTCAGCCGCTGGACGGCCGCGCGGAACACGCCTTGGCCCACCATCTGCACCTTGCCGCGCGCGCGGCGGATGCCGGCGGCGGTGAGCGGCTCGGCGCTGCCCCCGGCGGGGATCGATAGCGCGTCTGCGAGGTGGCCATCCGTGTGGATGCGCGAAAGCAAGACCCCCTGCCCCGCGGCCTCGTCGCGAGCCTCGAGCACCACCGCCCCCGCACCGTCGCCGAACAGCACCGCGGTGGTGCGATCTCGCCAGTCGATGATGCGCGAGAGCAGCTCGACACCGACCAGCAGCACACGCCGATGCGCGCCGGAGCGCAAGAACTGGTCTGCGATGGAGAGCCCGAACAGGAAGCCCGCACAAGCCGCGCTCACATCGAACGCGGGGATGCGGGTCAACCCCAGCTTGTGCTGCACACGAGCCGCGCAAGCCGGCATCGGGCTGTCCGGCGTGATCGTGCACACGATCAGCATGTCGATCGCGCTCGCCGGAAGGTTCGCTGCCTCGAGCGCTCGCCTGGCGGCGTGGGCCGCCAGGTCGCTGGTCACCTCGTCGTCCCCCGCGATGTGGCGCGCGCCGATGCCCGTGCGATCTCGGATCCAACCGTCGCTGGTGTCCAGGAACGCCTCGAGCGCGCGATTTGGCACCACCTTCGCCGGCAGGTAGGAGCCCGTGCCGGCGATGACGCTGTGAAACTTGCTCGAAATCAGGCGGGCGTCTTGACCGCGACGGCCTTCTTGCCCTTGTAGTGACCGCACGAGCCGCAGGCGCGGTGCGGGCGCGTGGCCTCGCCGCAGTTGGGGCACGGAACGATCTGCACCGGCGTCACTTTGTCGTGTTGTTGCCGGCGCATGTCGCGCTTGGGGGGGGAGGTTTTACGCTTGGGGACAGCCACGGGAGACTCCTTCGATTCGTGCCGATGAAGCGGCTACTTCTTGCGTTGACCCACGATCGAGCTCTTGATCTTGGGCTTGCCGCGGTTCGACACGCGCGTGGCGCGCCGGACCTCGGCAGCAGAAGGCCGCTTGGGCGGGGGGCCTTCATTGCCCAATGCGTCGTCAGAAGGCAAGGGGCTGTCGGTCATCAGGTGCCTCAAGGCCTCGAACGGGCTCTTCTTGGCGGCAGCGTCCTGGGCGGCCGCTTGTTCGCGGGCGCGACCAAGCAGCGCGGCTTGCTCGCCCCCGTCACACGTCTCGCCGCACAGCGGGAAGCTCGGCAGCTCCAGCAAGATCGCCTCTCGCACGAAGCCGTCGAGCACCACGCGCTCGCCGTCGTATTCGTCCAGATCAGCCTCTTCCGAGCTGAACTCGTACTCCGCGGCCGGCCGCTTGGTCGCAGCCTTTTTGCTGCTCTCCGCGGTCTTGGCGGGGCCCTTGGGGACGGCGACGGGCGCTGGCGTCGCGCTCGCAGGCTTCTTCATCGTGCCGCGGGAGGACGGCGCCTTGGGAGGCGGACCGCCCGCTTTGGGCTTGAGCAGCAGCGACAGCTCCGCGCGCACGCTCACCGCCGTCGGAGCCAGACAGCGCGCACAAGGCAGCTCGATCTCGGCGGCGATCTGACCCCGCACCACCACGTCGGCTCGGCCACTGCGCGAGAGCCGCACCTTGAGCTCTCCGGCAGCCCGAGCGCTGGCGTCCGCCTCGCTCAGCTGTGACTCCAGCCACGCCACGGGGATCTCGAGCTCGGCGGACATGCCTGCCGTGTCGATGTCGTTGACGGGTACGCTCAGGAGCACCATCGGGATCGGTCGGCTTAGCCAAACCAGCGAGCTCTTGCAAGCCCGTGGTACCGTCGGACCCGAGCTGCGTGGCAAAAGGACCCTCTTCGTTCGAACTTCAGGGGCAAGAACGCAAGCGTGTGCTGGTCGTGGCGGGCTGTCTGTTCGGAATCACCGCGCTCGTGTTTCTGCTCACCGCGCCCCGAGGCATCGCGTCGCAGCACACTGCGTTCAACCACTTCGCGCTGCTGGCCGACGCTTGGCTCGAGGGCCGCCTGGACCTCGGCGGCCCCCCGCCATCACACACGCACAACAACGACTTCGCCGTGTGGGGCGGCAAGACCTACGTCAGCTTTCCCCCCTTCCCGGCATTGCTCTTGCTGCCGTTGGTGGCCCTCAGCGGTGGCCCCAACATCCCAGACGGGCTGGTGTTTCTGCTCGCCGGCGCGCTCGCGCCTGCGATCCTGTTCCTCGCGCTCGAGCGCCTGCGCGCCGCGCACCTCTCCTCGCGCAGCGAGCGAGAGAACGTCGTCATCGCTCTGCTGCTGCCGTTTGCCACGGTGTTCTGGTTTAGCGCCGTCCAAGGCACTGTCTGGTTCGCCGCCCACGCGGTGGGCGTGAGCCTGGCCGCCGCGTTCTTGTGGGCCAGCGTGGGCGCGAAGAACCCTCTGCTCGCAGGCTTGTTCCTGGTGTGCGGCTTCGCCACACGCACGCCGCTGGCGCTCGCGGCGCCCATCTTCCTGCATCAACTCCTCGTCGCGGCACGCGACCCGGTCGCGCCGGGGCCTCGCTCCTGGGGGCTCGCGCGCGACGTGCTGCGGACGAAAGCCCTACGCTTTGCCGTCCCGATCGTGCTGGGGCTGTGCCTGCTCGGCTGGCTCAATCACACGCGCTTCGGCAGTGCGCTCGAGTTTGGTCACCGCCACCTCGACGTCGTGTGGCAGCCTCGCATCCAGAAGTGGGGTCTCTTCTCGCTGCACTACCTGGGCAAGAACCTGGGCGTCGCCTTGGCCAGCACGCCGTTTCTGCAAGCAGACAAAGCGCCCCTACAAATCAGCTACCACGGCCTCGCGCTGTGGATCACCTCTCCGTTCCTGCTGCTCGCGCTGTGGCCACGCACGATGCCCACCCGAGCGCGCCCCACGTTCCTCGTGCTGACGCTGACCACCGCTGCCATCGCGCTCGTGGACCTCTGCTACCACAACACCGGCTGGGTCCAGTTCGGCTACCGCTTCTCCAACGACTACATCGTGTTCTTGCTCGCCATGTTGGCGCTGGGACGACGCAGGCTCGGCTGGGCGTTCCGCGTGCTCGCCGGCTGGGCCGTGGTGGTCAACCTGTTCGGCGCGCTCACGTTCCAGCGGCCCGAGCACGCGCGCTTCTACCGAGCCGAGCGCGCGAACATCTATTTCGAGCCCGACTGACCCGCTCCGCGCTGGCGCTGATCGTGCGCCGCTCCAGCGGCCGTGCAGCGCTCATGGCCGCACAGCGGGCACGGCCGCGCGTAGGCGCGAAGCGCCAAGCGCGGCGCCCCAGCGAGGGCGTAGCGCGCAGCGCTAGCCCGAGCCCCCGAGCGCACCACCGCAACGTGGTCCCCCCGGTGGCCGCGCGAAATTCTCCCGTGCCAAGGGAGCACCTGGCGGGGCCTGCGGCGCTGATTGTGCTGAGGGCACGGGAGAATTTTGCTTTCTGGTTCACTGCGCTTCGCTCCGTAGTCCTCCTTGGACTCCGTCCACTTCGCGGACTCCGTCCAATCCGGGGCAAGCGGCAAGCCGGGTGAATGCTCGACGCCGCCTCCACGGCGGAAGCATCGTCGCCCCTGGCCGGCAAGGTCTCCCACTGGCCGCACCCAAAGATTCGACGGGCGTCCGCATCCGCTCACTGTTCCGCGAAGGCTCCGGATCACGAACAGGACGTTCTCGCGCCGGTCACCCGCCGCACTCCAGCCGTATGCGACCTTCATCGCTGCAAAACACCACGCTGCACTCCTCCGTCGCCTCTGCGTCGGCGCTTGCGCACTCGCAATCGGCGCACCCAGGAGGAAGCGCGCGGCAAGCGGTGCCACTACAATCAGCGTCAGCGCTCAATTGAACCTCGCAGTACTCGGAAGCGAGCGAACAAGCGCTGTCGCCGCACTCGAACTCACCTTCGTTGATCACGGCGCACGTGCCGTCGTCCTGCTCACAGCTGGCCGTGCAGTACGCGCCGTCCGCGCACACGTCGCCCCGCGAGCATGGCCCCCCCGGTTTGATGGGTGCTGCTCCACCCGCCGCGGTCGCCCCGCCACCCTCAGCGTCGCAGGCTGCGCCGACGAGGAGCGCGGCGTAGACGAGCAGACGGCGAGTTGGAAACACCGTGGGGAGCGTAGCAAACGCCGGCGGGGCGCGTGTGGACGGCTCGGCCGTCAGGGCGTGAACGACCGCCATGTGGCCACCCCTGTTCGACAGGGTCCGCATCGTTGCCGCGCCACGGCCGCAAAGTGGCCACCCCTGTTCGACAGGGTCCGCATCGTTGCCGCGCCACGGCCGCAAAGTGGCCACCCCTGTTCGACAGGGTCCGCATCGGTGCCGCGCCACGGCCGCAAAGTGGCCACCGACAGGGTCCGCATCGTTGCCGCGCCACGGCCGCAAAGTGGCCACCCCTGTTCG
>CAZXMG010000015.1:0-17802 GCA_964641275.1 uncultured Polyangiaceae bacterium | reverse complement strand
CATCGTTGCCGCGCCACGGCCGCAAAGTGGCCACCCCTGTTCGACAGGGTCCGCACCTTTGCAGCCGCGAGGTAGTGTGGGGTCCGCGGCTGCGCGAAGCGACCGGAGGGCACGCAGGCCAGAAGACGTTTGGGCTAGGCTCTCCAAAGGCCGCGGCGCTGAAGGGCAAAGTGCGAAGGGCCCCTGGGCACGCAGGCGCAGACGACGTCGGGGCTCGGGCTGAAGCGAAGGGACCCTGGGCACGCAGGCGCAGACGACCTCTGGGCTTGGCTCTCCTAAGGCCGCGGCGCTCAAAGAGCAAAGCGAGGCGAGGTGGTGTGGGGGGTCTGGGGTTGAAGCGAAGGGACCCTGGGCACGCAGGCGCAGACGACGTCTGGGCTTGGCTCTCCAAAGTCCGCGGCTTGCCCGGACTTGGGAGCCCCATGCGCCTGCGGGACCAGTGGAAGCCCGAGAGCGCAAGCCCCAGCCCCCACACCACCTCGCCGAGCGTTAGGGGCAGGCCATGCCGGGCAGCGCCGTCGGGCCGACGTTGCCAAGCTGGACCTCGGCCATCTCGAACGCGACGCCGAACGAGATGCCGTTGCAGACGGTGGCTGGGTTCTGTGTGCCGTCGTTCATGATGTCAGAGGACTGCCTGACCAAGGACAGAATGTCTTGGTAGACCTGGTCGCCGCAGACGTCGCCCATGAAGGCGATCTTCTTCACCTGGTCGATGAACTCCTCCGTGTCGAGCACGCCGCCGATGATGCCGCCAGTCGCGCTCCTGCGGTCGCTCGACAGGTCCATCGTCAAGTGCGCGGCGTAGAGCGTGAGCTTGAGCTGCGCGGATTGGCTGTTGAACTCGATCGGGATGGTGAGCACGAAGGTCTCGTTCGTGCCCGAGTCGTACATCGAGCCGGTCACCGAGCTGTTCTCGAACACGAGGGTGGAGGACTCCGGATCCTGGAGATCGCTCAGGAGCTCGGGCACCACGGGCCACACGTCGCTGCCGTCGTACAGCGGCGTCATGCCGAGATCCGTGCCGCCGAACACCTTGGTCGTGAGCTGAGGCGCATCCCCGTCGTCGGGCAAGCAGTAGACCTTCATCATCGCGTTGAAGCGGCCATCCTCCAGGTAGCTGGTCACCCCGTCCGGCCAGCTCGGGACCAGGCCGAGGATGAGCGGCAACAGGTTCTTGCCGAACGAGTTGTCGATGCCATTGTCGCCGTCGGGGTACGCCAGGTCCGGGTCGCCGCCCGAGTTCGTGAGGCACACGTCGGTCGACGTGGCGTCCGACTCCAGGCCGTCGAGGTTCTTGCCGATGGCCTTCCACTCCCCGCTCGCCCCTTGACCGAAGTAGAGCGAGGTCAGCGCGAAGGTGACGCCTTGGTTCGGCAGGCACGGCGTGCCCCCTCCAGCCCCGCCGTCACCGCCCATACCACCCTCACCGCCCGCAGCGCCGCCGCCGCCCGTGGTGCTGGTCGAGGTGGCGCCGCCGCCACCGAGCGGAACCTCGGTGTCGTCGCCGCAACCGGTGACGCTGCTCACCGCGGTGACCACCGCGAGGCCTCCAAGAAGTCGAGCAAGGGTAAGCATGGGTCTCTACTCTCTTTCGTCAGTTGGCGACGGACGCGCAGCCGAAGGCCACCGCGACCTCTGCTTCGGTATCGTTCTGAATCGTGGCGCAAGATGCCGGGCACACGATGATCTTCGTGGGGTCGGCGTTGTTGTCGAAGTACCAGCCCGGCTGATCGCCGCAGTCGGCGAGATCGTCCGCGCGCGGCAAGGTGATGGGCGTGTCCGTGCCGCCAGGCGTGTAGGTGAAATTCACCTCGCCAGGAACGAGGCCCTTGCCCGAGGGGACCGGAGGAATCTCGAAGTCACAGCCCAGCGCTGCCTCGCGGATCTCTTCGATCTTGGCCTGAAAGTCGCTGATGTCCGTGGCGTCGTACACGATCTCCGTCCCGCCCTTGGTCGCGATCATCTGCAGGTTTTCGGGTGGGTAGTGAGACGCGCTCTGCACCGACACGACGTACGTGCGCACGCCGTTGTAGTCGAGCGCGCTCGCCGCCCAGTCCGAGATCTCTTCGATGTCGGGACCGCACGATCCGAAGCCGCCGTCCCCCGCCAGCACCAGGATGACCTTGTGGCTGGGGTGCGCGTCTTGGTAGGCCGTGGCGGCCAGCAACGCGCCCGGGAGCGCGGCGCCGAGCGGCGTGTCGTTGCCGAACGCGTCTGCGGGCATCGCGTTCAGCAGCGTGAAGGTGTTCCCGGGAAGCTCGGCGATGGGCACGTCCAGAACCTTGTACAGGTCGGTGTCGCAGTTCACGCCGAAGGGCTTGATCGTCGGGAAGAGAATGAGCCCGACACCGATGCCCTCCGACACGGGGTCTTGGTAGAACGTCTCCAGCGCCGCCGTGGTCCCCGCCCAGGATTCTCCCTGCATGCTCTGGGACCAGTCGAGCGCGAAGATGATGTCCAGCGGCGTCGGCTCGGCCTTGGCGCTCGTCGAGGCGCAGATCATCCCGCCGCCGTCTCCGCCTCCACCCACGTTGAACGCGCCGCCCGTTCCTCCGGCGCCCCCCGTGGTGGTGGTCGACCCCCCTTCGCCTCCAGCCCCACCGGTGGGGGTGACTTCTTCTGCACATCCCGACCACAGCGTGGCGGCAACGAGGGCCAAAGGGACGAGGAGCGTTCGGTCCACGATTCTGAGAGGGGCCACGGTATCTCCTTCACTCCACAAGGAAGTCATCGATGTAAGCGCCGGGGAAGGTCCCAGACGAGTCGCTTCGGAAGGCGAACCTCAAGCGCACGACCTCACCGGTGTACGCGGACAGATTCGCTTGGAACAGCTGCCAACCGAGCCCCTGCTGGTGACCACCCCAGGCAGGCTCGCCGGCGATCGTGAGCGGATAGAGCGGAGTCACGGTGTCGACCAGCTCCCAGGTCATGCCACCGTCAGCGCTGATCTTCAGATTGAGGCCGTCGAAGGTCCCGCCCTCGGTGTCGAGCCACATGCGGAACGTGAGCGACGGGAACGGCGAGCCGCTGAGATCGATGTCCGGGGAGGTCGCGGTCGAGCTCGCGAAGGACTGCGAGTTGAAATAGTTGCTGGCGATGCGCGTCGCCAGGCATTGGGCGCCCACGTACGCGGTCGCCGGGCCCACCACGGTGGGCGTGCCGCACTGCCAGGTCCCTGCCAGGGTCCAGCCGTCGGGGCAGGTGCCCTCGAAGCTCGTGTAGTACGCGGCGTAGTCCACGTCGAAGTCGAACGTCTCCTCGTCGTAGTTCGACGGCAGGCCAGGCTCCTCGACGCGCACGGTGACGCTCACCGGCCCGGCGTCGGCCACGAGCGGCGTGCCCGAGAGCACCCCGGTCGCAGGGTCAATCGTCAACCAATCGTCGTTCACACCGCCGGGCGCGATGCTCCACACCGCGGCGGCGGTGCCGCCGTTGCGGTCGAGCGCCGCGGAGAACGGCATCCCCGCGTAGATGTCGGGCAACGAAGAGCTCGTGATGTAGAGCGGATTCTGCAGCGGCTCGGCGATGAACAGGTCGTCGAGATAGACGCCCGGATACACCGCCGCGGCGTCGCTGCGGAAGGCGAAACGCAGCTTGATCGTCTGCCCCGCATAGGCCGTCAGATCGACCTGGTAGTTCTGCCAGCCGAGCAGCGACTCGTTGCCGCCCCAAGCCGGTTGCCCGGAGATCGTGAGCGGGTACGCGGGTGAGACCGTGGCGACCTGCGTGTACGAGCTGCCGCCGTTGGTGCTCACCTTCAGGTTCCAGCCGTCGAAGGTACCGCCCTCCGTGTGGCTCCAGGCCCAGAACGAGAGCACAGGGTTGGTGGCGCCGCTGAGGTCGATCGCGGGCGAATCGGCTACCGCCACGTTGAAGCTCTGGCTCACGCTGTAGACGCCGTCGATGTTGGTGGCGAGCGCGCTGTTTCCGCTGTTCGCCAGCGGCGGGCCCACGTTCTGGGGCACACCACACTCCCAGTCGCCGCCAAACGTCCAGCCGTTGGGGCAGGACTCGAAGCCTTCTTTGAAGTAGAGCGAGCAGCCGCCCACCGCGGCGCCACCGCCGCAGCTGCCGAGCGTGCACTCCTCGGCCGAGGTGCACGAGTCGTGATCGTTGCACGCCGTGCCATCGGCGGCGGGCTCGGCCTTGCACTGGCCGCTGTCGTCGCAGGCTCCCACCGCGCAGTCAGGGATGCCGTCCTCGCACGAGGTGCCCTCGGGCGCGTTCATCGGACCGCAGTTGCCCGTGCTCGCATCGCACACGCCGATCTCGCACGCCACGTCGAACGCGCTGCAGTCCTTGGGTGTGCCGCCGACGCACTGACCAGCCTGGCAGGTCTTGTCGACCTGGCACACGTCGCCGGTGAGGACGCAGGGGTTGTTGTTCTTGGTCGGATCCGGGGTGCCGACACAGAGGCCCGTCGCGGAGTCGCAAGCGACGTCGTTGCACTCGACCAACGGCGAAAGCCCGCAGTTCTTGGGCTCGCCTTCGCACACGCCGAGCGAGCAAATGCCGTTGACCTCGCACGGATCGGTGGGGGTGCACGCGGTGCCGTCGTTGACGGGCGCGACGTGGCAAGTCTGCGACTGCTCGGAGCAGATCACCGAGTCGCAAGGCGACACGGGCAGACCGCAGTCGTTCGTCGGCCCCCCCACACACGTGCCGGCGTCGCAGAAGTCGTTCATCGTGCAGAACGTGCCGTCGTCACACGACGTCCCGGTCGGCGCTGCGACCACCAGGCACATGTTGATCGGCCCGAGCTCTTGCCCGGTGTTGCACACGCTCACCCTGCAGGGACCGGCCGGGAGCGTGGAGCAGTCCATCCCGCAGGGGCCCAGGTCTTCCCCGCCCCCTGCGCCGCCCCCGCCCTCTTCCGTCTCGGGCAGCTCCCCCTCGACGCACGTGCATCCGGCGAAGCTGCCCACCAACAGCACGAGCGACAAGAAGAGGAAGTTCAAGTGACGAGAGCGCATACGTCGCTTGAGCGTACCATGGCCGCCCGACGAGAAAAGGCAGAGGTCGACGGCCAGCACCAATCTGTCGTGCCGACCCCAGCTGCCCGCTTTCTCGCAGGCATCTTGCAGGCGCAGACGTGTCGAGCACCTGATACCGTGGGCCGCGGGAGGTCGCCGTGCTGCCCGAACAGGTCGAACAGGCATTCCACACCCTCACCGTCGCGATCGAAGCGCACCCAGAGCTGGAAGAAGCGGTCGCAGCGCGCTGGCAGACCGGAGGGCGGCGACCGCAACGCGACGACGGTGACAAGGCCGAGCTCCCGAAAGAGGTGCAAGAGGCCGCCGACCGGCTCGCCACGCTGTTGCCGGCCTCGACGCGCGAGCAAGGAGGGCCCCTGTCTCGGGTGTTCTCCGGCCCTCATGGGCGCACGTTGTCTCTTTGGTGCGGGGCCAGCGCTTGGCGCCGGGAGATCCAGCTGGCGCCGTTGTTGGGGGCCGCACTGGCGACCCCCGCGGCAGCGCACGTGCCCGCCATCGCGGCCGCGCGTGTGCTCGAAGGCCCGCTCGCCGATGCGTTGCGCTGCGCTCCGCTCATGGGCTCCGGGGAAACGCTGCTGGCGCCCGAGAACGCGATGGCGCTGGCGCGCCTCGAGATCTTGATCTGGGAGGCCGGTTCGAGCGCGCTCGAGGTGCCCGAGCTCGGACGTTGGCTGTGGGGCTCGGCCTCGACCTTCGAGGCGATGGTGCTGATTCCGGCGCACGGCACGCTGCTCGGCCGCGTGCTCGCGGCCCGCTGCCTCGAGGTGAGCGCGCGCGGGTTGCCTGCCGGCACCAGCCCGGAGCTCGTAGGCAAGACGCTCACCGTGCTGCAGCCGCTGCTGCTCCACCCGGAGCCGCTGGTCTGGGTGCACGCGGCGCGTGCGCTCGGCCGGCTCACCGGCGCGCTCGAGCAGCTCGAGAGCACGCTGCTCGACTGGGTGCTGGGCGACAAACAGCTGCTCAGGCAGCGCGCGATGACGGCCTTCGCGTCGCTGCCGGCGGAGCGGCTGAGCTTCCTCGCCAGCCAACTGGTGGCCATTTTGGACTCTCCGCACGAGGAGGCGTGGGTGCTCGCGGCGGTCGCGGCGGCCACACCCTACCTGTTCTTCGAGCGCCGGATCCTGTGGGATCGGCTGGCCAAGCGCATCTTGCGCGGGGACGGCGGCGCGATCGCGGCCCGCGCCCTGGCGCGAGGCCTGGCCACGATCTGGCGGCGAGGCACCCACGAGCCAGACATCGAGGGCCCGCTGCGCGCGCTGCGAGACATGGCTCGGGTCACCCGCACCAGCTCGCTCGACGATCTGCGCCGCTGGATCGAGGTCGTCGCCGTCACCGACGTGGTCGACGGCGCCGAGCGCGACCCGCTGGATCTGGAGCTGGGCATCGAGAACCTCATGCGCATCGCGGCGCAGTACGACGACGCCGAGGCAGACGCCCGTGCCGCGCGCTTCGCCATCTCGCTCTCGCCCACCTTCCAAGAAGCGCGGCGCATCGCCCAGGGGCCAGGCCGCCTGCGCCCGCGCGCCGCAGCCATCAACGCGCTCGAGGGCTGTGCGCGTGCGTTCGCGCTCAAGCTCTGGGGGCCTTTGCTCGAGACGTGCCCGGCCGGCGACCCCATCGAGGTGCCCAACCTGGAGCCGACCTGGGAGCTGATCGCCAAAGCCCCAGCGGAGATGCTCGATCTCGTGCGCGAGCACCGACAGAGCCAGGACAGCGATGAAGCCGTGGACCTCGCGCTCGAGGTGCTTGCCATCAAGCTCGGTGGCTACGCGCTCGACGCCTGCGCGAGCGAGGCGGATCGGGGCAAGACGGCGCACGACACGTGCTTGTGGCTTCGCAAGATCGAGGGCCTGGCGGACGGCTCACGCGAGCTGCCTGCCCAGGTCACGGCGGTCTTGTCGACGCTGTTTTGGCGCCTGGTGGACACCACCCGCGGCACGGCGCTGGGCGAGGTCGACGACGTTCGTTGGCTGGGCCCTTTCGCGGCCTGGTGGGCGCTGGTGATCGACCGCCCGGAGATGTTGTTGCAGCTGGCCACGGCGCTGCCGCTCATGGCAGACGGCGCGCTGAAGCTGTGCTGCGAGCGCGCGGAGGAGCTGCGCAAGGTAGTGGCCAACGGCGCCGCCGACGGACAGTGGGCAGACCTGGCCAAGGCAGCCCTCGCGGCCTTGCACGCCGAGGACACGGAGCTGGCCCACGCGCTCGCGGGGCTGTCGAGCTCGCTCGCGGCGTTCGGCACGGCCGCCGGTCCGAAGAAGGAGCTCGAGGCCATGTGCCTCGACCTGGTGATGGCGGGCTCGCGCCTGCACGGCGCGCTGGAGAACCCCGTGCGCGCCCTCCACCCGGCGACGCAGCAAACGCGCGACGACTCGCTGTCACGCTCGGCGACCGAGAACGCGCCCCGCGTCGCCGCGCTGGTCGCGCGCGCGATCAAGAGCCGCGAGCTCGGCGTGCTGGACGTGTGGCTCGCGTCGCTCGGCCCAGTGGCCTCCACGCTGCTCGAGGCCGCGGTGCGCGGCGCCATCCAGCGCACCCCGCCGCCTCCGCCAATCAAGAAGAAGGAGCCCAAGATCATCGAGGGTTACGAGCTGGTGAAGCCGCTCGGCGAGGGCGGCATCGGCTCGGTGTGGCTCGTGCGCAAGCCCGGCGCAGACCGCCTGTTCGTGTTGAAGATCCCCAAGGCCGACGCGCTCGCGAGCGCCACCGACGTGGAACGCGAGGGCATCTTGGCCTCGTTCGTCGAGGAGGCCAAGGCGCTGGCGGGCCTTTACCACCCGAACGTGGCGAACATCATCGACCGCGGTGTGTCGAGCGGCGTGCCGTTCTTGGTGCTCGAGTACCTGATCGGCGCTGATCTCAAGCAGTACTCCTTCGCCAAGCCGATGACGCTGTTCGAGCTGCGGCAGGTGGTGCTCGAGTCGTGCGCGGGACTCGCTGCCCTCCACTCTGCAGGTTTGGTGCACCGCGACATCAAGCCGGCCAACATTTGGTTGCGCCTGCCGCTCGCAGGAGGCGAGCGATTCGACCCACAAAAACACAGAGATCCAGCGATCACCCCGCCGCTGAACACGGTCGTCATCGACTTCGGCATGGTGCGCGCCACGCGCATCGCGGCGGACGCCGCCGGCCGCTTCGTGGCAGGGACGGCAGGCTACATCGCCCCGGAACAGGTGCTCGACCCGGTCGAGCTCGACGTGCGATCCGACGTCTACGCCTTGGCCGGCACCATCTACAACGTCACCACCCACCGCGCGTTCTTCGACGACATCGAGAACCCACGCGATCGCATCATCGCGCACATGCGCCGCGACCCGTTCGAGGACGCCGAGCGGCTGAAGGGCTTCCCTGCCCCGATGATCAAGCTGCTGCGCGCGGCCACCGCGCGTGAGCCGGGAGATCGGCCCACGCCGCTGGAGTTCGGCCGCGAGTTCTCGGCCAGCCTGTGAGCGCTACTGGCGATACTTGGCGATCACCACGTCGAACCCGCCCGCGTTGGGTAGGTTGCCGCCACCGAAGCTCGTGCTGTCGGTGAAGTAGCCGGTCGTAAACACGTCGCCGCAGGCGCCCACATCGACCCCGGACAGGTAGTCCGTGCCGGTGCCGCCAACCTTCTTCGACCAGAGACTGTTGCCGTTGTTGTTGTTGATCTTGACGATGAACGTGTCGACGCCGCCCACGGCCGGGGCGGCGAACGTGCCGAAGAACAGGGTGCCGGAGTAACCACCGGAGATCACGACGCTGTCGTCTTCTCCCACCTCGACGTCTCGGGTGTAGACGTTGTCCGTGGAGTTGTACGCCTTGCTCGCCAAGTATGTGCCCGCCGCGTCGTACTTCACCAGCAGCATGTCGTAGCCCGTCCCCGTGGGAGTCTGCTCGCTGCCGGAGGTGCCATTCACGTTGACCGCCGTGTCGAACTTGCCGACCGCCCACACCGAGCCGTCGGACAGGATGCCCACGCCCGAGGCGTACTCGTTGCCCGTGGACTGCCACGCACGCGTCCACACGTGGGATCCGTTCTGGTCCAGCTTGACGATGTACGAGTCGACCCCGCCTTGCACGGTGATGGTGGGCCCGGACCCGAACGCCATGCTGGTGCCCAGGTCACCTACGATGACGATGTCGCCGTTCGGGCCAACCGCAATGTCGGCCACGCTGTTCTGCATGTTGGTGCCGTAGCGGTTGCTCCACACGTGGTTGCCGGCGGCGTCGTACCGGGCCACGAAAATGTCGTCGAAGCCCAGGCTGTTGAGCTGCGCGCCACCCAGGTTGATGGTGCCTTGGAACTGCCCGGCGATGACCACGCCATTGTCGGGCATGCGCGCCATGGCGCTGATCGAGTCGTTCATGGTGCCGCCCACTTGCTTCTTCCACACCAGGCTGTGGCTGAAGTTGAACTTGGCCAGGAACCCGTCAGCTCCGACCGCAGTGAACGTCGCGCCGGACCCGAAGTTCTCCGAGGATCCGTTCGCGAGCACGCCCTGCACCAGGTAGCCGTCATCCAGCAGGGTCAGCGATCGCGCGGAGTCGGACGCACTGCCGCCCCAGTCCTTCGCAGCGAGCGCGTTGCCATCAGCGTCTCTGCGCAACCAGTAAGCATCGTAGCTTCCGTCGCTGATGAGCGTGGTCGAGCCTGCCACCAGCGTCCCCAGGAAGTAGCCAACGGCCAACACATCACCGTTCGGCAGCTGGAGAACGTCGCTGCCGAAATCGGGGTCCACGCTGCCCAAGGATTTGCTCCACACGTGGGTGCCCAGGCAAGACTCCGCGCTGCCAGAGCAGTCCTCGTCCCCGTTCACCAAACACGAGTCGCACGCCTCGGGCAGCACCTCGCCTACGCAGCTGCCGAACTGGTTGCCCATCATCGTCGCGACGCAGGTGGAGGTTCCGTCGTCGCAAGTGCCGACGTTCTGGGTGCCGCCCGGGCCCGTGTAGCAGGCCTGCATGGTGCCCAGCACACACGCGCAACCCACGCCCTCTTCGTCGGTCTGGTTGTCGCAGTCTTCGTCGAAGCCTGAGAACCCTGGACCGCACGCCTCGCTCGCAGGCACCCGCTCGCCGGCGCACTCACGCATGTTGTCGGTGCAGGTCCAAATGCCGCCGACACACACGCCCACGCCCTGCGTACCGACCGCACCGGTGTAACAAGCGGTGTTGACCTCGGCCCAGGGCACCACCACCCCCGCTGCGCAGCTGCCGCAGCCGGAGCTGGGCACGTCCGCGTCATCCGGGGTCAGGCCTCCGCCAGCGGCGCAGGTCGGCGCCAGGCAGTCGCCGGTGATGTCCTCGGCGGGCGTGTCCTTTTCGTTGACGATGTCGACCACGGCGCCCTCCTGGCACACCGGGCTCGAACAATCCCCAGCCACGTCGTCGCTCGGGGCGTCGTCGTCGTTCGCGCCGTCCACCACCGCGCCGTCGTCGCACAACGGCGAACTGCAGTCGCCCGCGACCTCGTCGGCAGGTGCATCCTCGCCGGGGCTGTCGGTGACGACGCCGTCCACGCACGTCGGGACCAAGCAGTCGCCCGCCGTCGCGTCGGCGGGCACGTCGTCGGCGGGGCCATCGGTGACGACACCGTCCACGCAGGTCGGGACCAGGCAGTCCCCTGCGGTGGCGTCGGGAGGGGCATCATCCACGAAGCTCGTCACCAGCTCGCCGGCGTCGTCGCACACGTGGCTGAGACAGTCGTCCTCTTCGGCCTCGTCGATCACGGTGCCCGCGGGGCGCAGCGAGTAGGCGCACGCGCCGTCGATGCACTCCCCGACGACGCAGGGGGTGTCCTCCGTGTTGCAAGCGTCGTCGGAGCCGCACTCCACCAGCTCGGGGATGTCCAAGATCTCGCGACACCCGAGCGGCCCAAGCAGCGAGCTCGTGGACAACAACAGCAGGGCGGTGAGAGTGCGCTGACGCGGGTGGTTCATGGCAAATTCCAAGTCGTGTCGAGGTTGTTTCAAAAGTCCGCAGCGATGCCCGCGCCGAGCCCCACGGGAGCGAAGCGCCAGTGCAGGCCGGCGTCGCTCTTGGGCGCGTCGTCCTCACCCCAGGGGTGCAGCGCGATCATCAACACGCCGCCAGCCGCGAGCACCCCGCCCCCGATGAAGAGCCCCGTGGAGGCGTCGGCGAAGGTGCCTGCTTCGGTCGCGAACGTGTTGCCATCCTGAGAGCAGCGCCCGCTCGGGCAGGCGTCTTGCGCCTCGCTGGTCTTGGACATGGCCAAGCCACCCAGCACCGCTCCGACGGCGACTCCCGCGACGCCCACACCCCCGACCGCCAGCCCGACCGGGAACAGCCAGGTGGGCTTCGTCTCGGCCGGCGCGCCACCTGGCGGCGGGTCCTTGAGCCGAGCGGTCGGGTCGTCCTCGAGCACAGGCACCTCGACCGTGAGCTCCGCGCCATCTGCCGGGATTTTGGCCTCCAATTTCCAAGCCTTCTTGCCGTGGGCCTGCGCCTCGACCAGGTGGGTGCCAGCGTCGATCGCGATCGCCTCGTTGAACTGGGCCGCGCCCACCTCGACCCCGCCGCGCTTCACCAACAGCTGCGGCATGGCCTTGACGGCGTCCGGCACCTTGATCGTGAGCTTGGCCAACTTGGGTTTGAGCGCCGCCGCTTTCTCGCTGGCGAGCCGCTGCCGATCGGCCTGGCCAGCGCGGGCGGCGGCGGACGACACGATGCTGTACTGCATCCATGCGCTCGCGAGCCTGCCCGAGCCCTCGTAACACTCCGCCAACGTCAGCTTCGCGCCCAGCCCTTCCGGGATCAGACGCGTGACCTCCTCGAGCTTGGGGCACGCCTCCCCGTACTTCTTCGCGGCCATCAGCTCGACTGCCCGATCGTAAAGAACTTGCGCGGCCGCCGCATTGTCTGCGCGGGCCTCGCGGGGCGCGAACGCCAGCGCGGACACAGCACAAACGATCGACAACCCCACTCCCACGGCCGAAGCCAAGCCAGGTAGACGCATGACTCGGGGAGCGTAGTACACGAATCGGACAATGCGTACGCTGAACTCGTCTCGCGCCCGTCGGCTCCCGCTGCTTCTCGTCGCCGCCCTGCTCGGCTGCACGACGCCGGTGGTCACCGGCGCGCCCCCGGCGCCCGCCAGCGGGTCGACCGACGTCTCGCCCGAAGCGACTTCCCTCCCCGCGAGAGCGCTGGTGCTGCCGCCGCAGGGGCGGACCAGCTTGTTGTTCGCGGCCGAGCTCGAGGTCTTGCAGCCATTGTTCTTGTCCGCGCTCGTGGCGCAACGGGAAAGGCCCGTGAGCCCGCTCGAGCGCCGAGAGATCCAGGAGCTCGAGCGTGTCCGAGCCGCCGGACGAGTTCGGGCAGACGGGCCCGTCTGCGCACAGCCACCGGCACTCGAGCGCGTGGCGCTCGCGCGTTTCCCGGAGCTTTTGTCGGCGCAGCTGCTGGTGCGCTGCAACGAGACTTGCGTGGTCTCGCTGGAGCTGCGCCGATCGACGCTGCCGTTCACGGGAGTCGGGCGCGGTGAGCGTGTGCTCGAGCTCACCCGCTCGGTCGGCGATCCCGAGCGCTTGGCTGGCTACGCGGACGCTGTGCGCGCGCTCGCCGCAGCCCCCACGTCGCGCTCAGCACGAGCGCTGGGCAAGATCTCGCCTCCAGAGACCCTGCTCCGGACTCAAATCACGTCGGCCCAGCTGGGTCCCGGCTGGAGTGACGGCATGATCTCGCTCTCTCCCGACGTGTACTGTCGGCACGGGCACGATGTGGCCATGTTCGAGCTGTCCGCCGAAGGCGAGGTCGAGCGCTGCGAGATCCGCGGGAACGACCCGCCGGCGACGCGCTGCGACCTGTGCAAGGCACTGCGGCTCGCTCCCCAAACGCGAGGTGCTCCAGGCCGCAGGGCGCTATTCACGACGTTCTCGACGGAGCGCCGCCCGTCGGGCAACAGGCCCTGGCTCACGCACGAGCTGTCTCGCCACGAGCGCCCAACGCACGCGTGGTTGAGCACGCAGGCGCTCCTCGCGGAGGACGATCAAGCCGCGCTCGCGCGCATCAACCAGGCGGTGCGCGGCTGCGTGCCACCCAAACGCTACGCCACCCCCGCCGATGTTGGCCCGACCAAGGTCGAAGCTCGCATCACGCTCACCCGTACGGAAGCCGGCGGCGTCTCCAGCGTGACGTTCAGCGATCAGCTGGGTCTGCGGGCCGAAGAGCAAAGCTGCTTCGAGGCCAAGTTGCGCGAAGTGGGCTTCCCCTGTCCGCTCGGTCACGAGCCCTGGGAGCTGCGTCTGCGGGGCGAACGCGCGATCTCCTATGCAGCAATCCACAGCTCCTCGTACCTGGCAGCGAGCGAGAAGCCGACCGCGGAGTAGGCCGATCGCGCCGCGAGGTTGTTGCTCTCCACGTTCAGTCCGATGGTCGTCGCGAACGACGAGAGGCGCCGCGTGAGCTCCGCGCTGATGCGTCTGCCGATGCCAGCGCAGCGAGCGCGCGGGTGCACCGCGACGTTGCCCAGCGCGGCGACGCCCAGCCGCTGCGACGCGACGTGGACACCTGCCACGGCCAGCAGCCGCGCGTGTTGGTCGCGCACGGCGATGACCTGACCGCTGTCCAACGTCGCCGGATCGAAGAAGTGGCCCGGGTACGCGTGGTCATAGAACGAGACCAGCTCGTCTTCATGCCGTGCAGCGAGCAGCTCGCAAACCACCGGCTGCACCGTCGCCAGCTTCTCCGGCGCGGTGAGGATCCAACGCTCGTGCGCGCTCGGCTGTGACAGCTGGACGCGGCCGGCGAGCGCTTCGCGCACGCCAGGGCTCAGGTGGGCGTACAGGCGCCGAGGCGAGTCGGCGCAGATCGTCACGACCGCCTCGGCCAGCGCGTCGAGCCGATCGCCCAGCGCGAGCACCGTCGCGTGCTTGTACGAGAGCGCGACCGCGCAGAGCTCCCCGCCCTCGCGAACGCCGAAGAAGCGCGTGTGTTGGCGCTCGCGCGGATCGAGATCGCCGAGGGCGTACAAGTGCAACGCAGGATCGCGGCGCAGGAACCGGAGCAGGCGCTCGTCGTCCGTGAGCTCGCTGACGATCATGAACGCTCGTCTCGCTGAACGGTCGGGGCGTCAACGCATGGCCTCGCCAGCAGCGAGTTGATCGCGGCGGGGCTCCGCGCTAGTGCATCGCACGACCATGAGCGTCTTGCTCGACCCCTCGCTCGTCGCCCTGTCGCTGCGGCGCATGGCCGCCGAGATCGTCGAGCGCGGGCAACGCAGCGCGGGTCCCGCCGACGCTGCCCCCCCCGTGATCGTGGGCATCCGCCGCGGCGGCGAGCCGCTCGCGCGGCGCATCGCGTCCTTCGCCTCGGAGCTCTCGCCGGTAGCCCCCATCTTCGGCGTGGTCGACATCACCCTCTATCGCGACGATGCCGCGACGCAGCTCGCCAATCCACGCATCGGACCCAGCATCGTGCCGGTGGCGCTCGACGGTCGACGTGTGATCCTGGTGGACGACGTGCTTCATACCGGCCGGACCATCCGCGCCGCGCTCGACGCCCTGCTCGACTTCGGACGCCCCAGGCGGATCGAGCTGGCCGTGCTGATCGACCGCGGCGGGCGGGAGCTGCCGATCCAGGCCGATTACGTCGGGCTCCGCGCCGAGATCGCGCCAGACCAGCGAGTCGAAGTGATCCAGAAGCGGGTGGGCCCCGCACCAGACGACCAAGAGCCCTGGGCGATGCTGGTGCCGGCTGGCCCGCTCGCGGAGCCGTCCTCGGGAGCGACCTCGCGATGAACCAACCTGAAACGTTCCACCATCGCTCTTTGATCGACGCGGGCGCGCTGTCCGCCGCGGACGCAACGCGCATCCTCGACGCCGCGACGACCTTCTTCGAGGTCTCGCGTCGCCCCGTGCGCAAAGTACCCGCCCTGCGCGGCAAGACGCTGCTGAACGTGTTCTTCGAGGCATCCACGCGCACGCGCACCTCGTTCGAGCTCGCAGGCAAGCGCCTGAGCATGGACGTGGTCAACCTCAGCGGCTCGTCCTCGAGCACGACCAAGGGCGAGACGCTGCTCGACACCATCAAGACGCTCGAGGCCATGCGGCCCGACCTCGTCGTCGTGCGTCACGCTGCCTCGGGGGCCGCCGCTTACGTGGAGAAGCGCAGCGGCGTAGGGGTGATCAACGCGGGCGACGGCACGCATCAGCACCCCACACAGGCTCTGCTCGACGCGTTCACCATTCGCTCCAAGAAGGGCTCGCTGGCAGGGCTGAAGATCGCCATCTGCGGGGACATCCTGCACAGCCGCGTGGCGCGCTCGGACGCCATCCTGTTCCAGGCTCTGGGCGCGCACGTCCACTTCGCGGGCCCGCGCACGCTCCTGCCCAACGAGCTCGCGGTGTTCGGCGCAACGATCCACCACCGCATCGAGCCCGCGCTCGAGGGCGCCGACGTGGTGATGATGTTGCGCATCCAGCGTGAGAGGCTCGGAGGCATCTTCTTGCCCACGTTGCGCGAGTACAGTCGCACCTTCGGGCTGAGTCCGCGCCGCTTGGCGCTCGCCAAGGGCGACGCGATCGTGATGCACCCAGGCCCGATGAATCGGGGCGTAGAGATCGATCCAGCCGTCGCCGACGGACCGCAATCGGTGATCCTGGACCAGGTCGAAGCGGGCGTTGCCGTGCGGATGGCGGTGCTGTGGCTGCTGTCTGGCGCGGAGCCGGGCTGAGCGGCCTGACGGCCGCTCAGCGCCGCTTGCGCTTCGGCTCCGGCTTCGGGTCTTCCGCCGGGGAGAGCTTGGCGGCGGCTCGCTTCACGTCTCGATTCTGCGGAAACTTCTCGGCCAGCACCTGCACGAAAGCAGCGCCGCCGTCCGCGCCGCCGAGCTCGGCATAGGCCAGCGCGGCCGCGACGCGCAGACTCAGCGGCGCGTCTGGGCCTGGCGTTTTTGCCGCCGCGAGCCGGCGCTCGGCCCTGTCGCGCTCCCCCTTGCGGGCCAGCACGTAGGCCTCGAGGAACGGTCCCGCGGCGCCGATACGATCGTCGATCAAGCTGAGCGCGTGATCGCGGCTCTGCGCGATCTCCGCCTCGACCAGGATGCGCTCGATCTGCGTGCTCGCGAGCGAAGGCGCCTGCTCGAGCATCCGCTCCGCGTCCGTGAACTTGCCCTCGTGGCGCAGCAGACGGGCCCTGCGCAGCGCGCGCGCTGGAAATGGCGGCGAGTCCGTCCACTTGTCGACCACCACGTGTGCGCGCGTCAGATCCCCGGCGTCGATGGCGGCGTCGGCAGCGCACAGATCCCCCGCGACCTTGTCGGCGCCGCGCAACCGCTCGACGGCATCCACAGGCACCGGGGCGGCCCCGCGCAGCAGCGCGAGGCGGGTGCGGACAACGCCGCCGGGATCGTCTTGATCACTCAGCCCGCGCGCGAGCGAGGCGAGCTTCTCGACGTCGCCGCGCTCGTACGCGATGAACGCGAGCACCGGCCGACTGACCTCGCTCGGCAGCGGCCCCACGGCCTGCTCGAGGGGCTCGAATTTGCCCGAAGCCAGCGCCACGCGCGTGAGCAACTCGATCGCGCCGACCAAGTTCGGCGCGCTGGCCAGCGTCTTCTGCGCCGCGCTCACGGCGGTGATCGCGTCTCCGCGCGAGAAGGCCAGCTCGCCGAAGAACAGCGACGAGGCGGGCCCGTCCGCGTCGGCCACCGCCTGCTTCAAGCGCGGATCGACGTCGCGCTTCTTGCTGTCGACCGGCGTAGCCATCACCGAGAGCACCGTGAACACCGGATGCAGGCAGCGCGGAAGGTCAGCGCTGGTGCTGTTCAATTTGGGCGCGGGCGAGCTCTTGCCCGCGAGCGAGTTGCGCGCCCACGCCAGCGCCGAGAGCGCCGCGCGCGCGGGGTGATCTTCGGGCACGAGCGCGAGCTGGGCTTCGCCTGCTTCGATCTCGGCGCGCAGGAGCAGCAGCCTGGCGAGACGCACACGCGCGACGATCAGCCGCGCGTCGAGCTCGAGCGCCTTCTCGTAGCGAGCTGCGGCCGCGGGGTCCCCGGCAAGCTCGAGCAGGGCGCCCTCGAACAGGGCGAACATGGCGCTCTTGTCCCGAGCGTCGGGGTTGGCGGTGACGACGGCGTCGGCGCGCGCCCGGTCGCCGGCCAAGACCGCGCTGGCGAGCTCCCCGAACGCGGTGTCTTCGCTCGAGGCGCCTTGCTTGCGCGCCGCGGCGACGGCCTCGTCGATCGGCGCAGCCACCCCCGTGACCTCCAAGCCAGCCAAGGCGCGGTGCCTGAGCCGGCCCAGCGCCACCGCCACTGTCGGCGTCGCTTCGAGCTTGCGCAGCTCGGTGTCGGCCTTCGCCAGATCGGTCGGGGTGCCGCGCAGCAGCGTGGCCTCGAGCTCGTCCGGCAAGCGAGCGTCGGTCGACGCCGTCGGTGCGCGGTCCGACAACAGCAAGTAGGTGGCGTACCCGACGAGCCCCGCCACCGCGACCACGGCGATGACGAGCGCGGCGTACAGCTGGTAGGGACGTGCGGGGCGCGCTCCGCTCTGACTGAGCGGATCCGGCTGCCCGCGAAACGAATCCGCGGCGAGCTGAGGTGGAGCGACAGGTGCGCGCTCGGAGGGATAGGCTGGCACACTCCCCGGTTGGAACGATTGCGGATCGATGAAGCCGCTCGGAGGCGGCTGCGCCTGCGCGTAGGGCTCGAGCGAGACCGGCGCCGGCGTGGCCGGCATGACTGGTCGGGGCCCGAACGTGGGCGCCTCGAGCACAGGCAATTCGGGCGCGCGCACCGACGGCGGCGCCCCAAAAGTACGCCAGCGAATGGGCGCATAGTTCTATTCCGAAGGGGGCCATGGCGGCTGGA
>CAZXMG010000014.1:63468-149552 GCA_964641275.1 uncultured Polyangiaceae bacterium | reverse complement strand
GGCGCTGCTTGCTCAGAGGGCACGGGAGAATTTTGCTTTCTGATTCAACTGGCAACCCAGTTGAATTCGGCTGTCCCGTATGAAGCCGGCACAGATTGACAAGCCCCCGGCACAGCGCTGGGCTTGCCTCCGCTGGCCACACTCGGCAAGCTCGGCCCATGTCCACTGCGTTCGCCCAAAGGCTCTCTTCCGTCGCTCCCAGCGCCACGCTGGCGATGGCCGCTGCGGCCCAGAAGCTCGTGCAACAGGGGATCAAGGTGGTGCCGTTCAGCGTGGGGGAGCCTGACTTTCAGACCCCCGCGCATGTCGTCGCCGCCGCCAAGTCCGCCCTGGACACGGGAGCGACCAAGTACACCGCGGTCACCGGGACGCCGGAGCTGAAGGCCGCGGTGGTGGAGGCGGTGAAGCGCGACCGCGGCGTCGAGATTACGCCGGACCGGGTGGCGGTCGGTTGTGGTGCCAAACATGTGCTCTTCAACCTCGCATATGCGCTGTACGAGCCGGGCGACGAGGTGGTGATCCCCGCTCCCTATTGGGTGAGCTACCCGGAGCAGGTCCGCATGGTGGGTGCCACGCCCGTCATCGCGCAGACGCGCGTCGAGGACGGGTTTCGACTGTCGCCCGAGGCGCTCGAGCGCGCGATCACGCCCAAGACCAAGGCGTTGATCCTGTGCACGCCCTCCAATCCGACAGGGGCCGCCTACGACGAGCAGTCGCTCCGGCGACTGTTGGAGGTCATCCGCCGCGGCGACTACTACGTGATCGTGGACGAGATCTACGCGGACCTCGTGTACGACGGGTTTGAGCACTGTTCGCTGGCCAAGCTCGCGCCTGATCTGGGCGACCGTTTGATCGTGGTGGATGGTGTCAGCAAGAGCTACGCGATGACGGGGTGGCGCATCGGTTGGAGCATCAGCTCTGCGAAGCTCGCGTCCGCGCTGGCCACCATCCAAGGCCAGAGCACCACCAACCCCGCCGCGGTGGCTCAGGCGGCCGCCCGCGCTGCGTTGCTCGGGCCGCGCGACTCGGTGCTGGAGATGCGGCGCGCGTTCGAGCGTCGCCGCAACTCGATCGTCGCCGGTCTGAACCGCATCGAGGGCGTGAGCTGCCGCATGCCCGAAGGCGCCTTCTACGCCTTCGCGGACGTAAGCTCGTTGATCGGTCGCAGCGTGGACGGCGTGCGCCTGGATGGCGACGAGCAGGTCGCGATGTGGCTCCTGCGCGAGGCGCACGTGGCGACCGTCGCTGGCAGCCCGTTTGGCGCGCCCGGTTACCTGAGGCTTTCGTACGCGTGCTCTGACGAGGACATCGAGCGGGGCCTGCGTGCGATGGCCGAGGCGGTGGCGCGCGCGCGCGGCTGATGCCCCGAAAGGCTTGCGCGGCACCTCGCCCTCGCGGTAAGAAGCAGGGGCTCGGGCGCATAACTCAGCGGTAGAGTGCGACCTTCACACGGTCGAAGTCGCAGGTTCGAATCCTGCTGCGCCCACCAGGCTCTGGTTTCTTCCGATCAACGCGCGTTGATGGCCGCGATCGCCTTGTTGAGATCTCCCCGCCCGCCCAGGCAGGAGAAGCAGTCTCCCTGGGCGAAGAAACCGCACCCCTTGGTGGAGGTCAGCGGCGTCAGGAACTTGAGGGAGCGGCGGTCCCCGACCTCCGCGGCCTTCGCGAAGTGCGCCTTGCGCCCGCAACCGTTGGTGTCTCGCAGATCGAGCGCCACCCGCAAGGCCGGCGACGCGAGCTTTCGCACCTCGGCACGTTTGGTGGTGTCGATGGCGCGTTTGGCAAGCGGCTTCGGTGCGCCCGCCGCATCGCTCAGCTCGAACAGCATGTCCACGCCGATCGATCCCATCGACTCGCCGAGCAAGGCGAACGCGGCGTCTGCGTGGGAAGGCGTAGGGCTTTGGGCGCCGCGCAGCACGATCGCCGAGAGGTTCTTGTCTTCGGCGTCCTGAGGGTGCTTGCTGAAGAGCTGTTGCAGCGTGGCCAGGGCGTCACCCAGCCCCGCGGGATCGGCCGCCTGCGTGCGCGCGAGCTTGGCCAGCACCGCGCGATCGCCGGGGCTGTCTGCCAAGAGGGCCAAGAGCTCCGCGACGGTGTTGGCCTGCTCCAGTCCCCGCGGCGCTCGAGGCGGATCGCGTGGTTTGGCGCTGCCTTCCCCGCCGGCCACCTCTTGCTTGGCGCTCGAGCTCGTCGCGGCGCTCGGCGCAGCCGCGCTCGTCACGTCGGGAACTGCGCTGGAGGGCGGCCTGAGCAACGCCTGCTCGAGCGCGCGCGTGGTGGCTTCGGAGCGCGCGAAAGGGAGGGCGACCACCAACAGGACCAAGCTGATGGCGGATACCGCTGCAACGACGGGCGCGTTCTCGGACTGCATGATGAGCGCGGGGGGCCGCGTGGCCCCCCGGTTCAAAGCAAACGCTGCCGCGGGCGCTCTGTCAAATGTCGTCGTACGGGCTTCCGGCCGTGCCCGTCGCTGTCGGCTTCGCCGTGGCGGTCGGCGCGGTTGCCGTTGCCGTCGCGGTGGGCTTGGCGGTCGCGGTGGGCTTGGCGGTCGCGGTGGGCTTGGCGGTCGCGGTGGGCTTGGCCGTCTCCGTCGCGGTGGGCTTGGCGGTCGCGGTGGGCTCCGCCGTCACCGCAGCGGTCGCAGTCGCCGTCGCGGTCGCCGTCGCCGTCGCCGTGGCCGTGGGCTCTGCGGTGGTGGCAGGTGCCTGCGTCGCCGTGGGGGCCGCGGTGACAGCGGCGGTCGTGGTCGCGCTCGCGGTGGGCTTGGCGGTTGCGGAGGGCGCAGACCCGGTCGTCGGGCCGTCGTCGCCGCTCTTCAGCAACACGACCGCGATCGCGATGGCTGCTGCAGCCGCGAGCACCAGCAGCACCAACTTGCCGCTGCCTCCCTTTTCTTCCGCCTCTACCGCAGCGCTGCTGACAGGAGCGGCCTCCTTCGGGCGCACGCTGTCTTTGGCGCGGCTCTCTTTGTCCTTGTCCTTCGGAGGAGGGACCGATTCTTTCTTTTCGGTTTTGGCCTGAGGCTTGGGCTCGGGCTTGGGCTCCGCCTTCGCCTCGGGCTTGGGCTCGGCTTTCGCTTCGGGCTTCGGCTCGGGCTTGGGCTCGGGCTTGGGCTCCGGCTTTTCTTCCTTGGGCTCCGGCTTCTTGAGGTCTTCGGCGACATCCGCCAACGACCCGCCGGCCTCACTCAGCGCCTGCTGCAACAGCTCGGCCGCTTGCTTCATGACCGTCCGCTCCTCGGGCGGACGCATCTCGGGCTCCTCGCTGCTGCTGGGGAAGAACCCCGCGTCACCCTTGGGAGCTTCCGGCTCGGGGAGCGGAGGCGGCACCGACTTTGGCGCCTTCTCCGCCTTGTCGGTGTTGGCGCTCGCTCCGATGGCGCCGAGCCCGAGCATGGTCGAGGCGCGCTTCTCTGCCTTGACCGCAGCGGGCTTCTTCTCTGCTGCAGGAGCCGCCGGCGCAGGCGCGGGTGCGGCTGCTTCCTGCTCGGCTCCGCCGGTGCCATCGCTGCCCATGTCGAACGTGGACGGCTTCCCGCCCGACTTCTCCACCAGCCTGGCGATGACCGACTTCGACTTGTCGTCGATCTTGATGAACTTCACGCCCATCCCGGCAGGCGTGTCGGGGCTGGCGGTGTCGGGCTCGCGCTTCCACACGACGCGCCCGACACCTGACAGCACCGCCTGCTCGTCCGCGATGCGGATCTCGAACTTGAGCAGCGTGCCGGGCGGGAACGGCGACGGCGTCTTGATGTAGATCCCGCCGCGGCTCACGTCCGAGGCGTGGTGCTCGATGAACTCATCGACCGTCGCGCTCTTGTAGCGCACGGTCATGCTGAGCACCTTCGCGCGCGGGTCTTTCCGAGTGTCCTGGGCCATCCGGTCTCCGGGGAAGCGCCACGAGACTCCGGGCGCTGAAAAGCTCGGCGCGCTCACACGCACGTCGAGACGGGTCGGATGGTACTTTGGGCGCTCGGGCAGGTACAAGTGTACAAACGCCTGTGGTGGCCGCTCACGGAAAGCGCTTCTGAGCCTCGACCTTCCACAGTATGCTCCGCCGGCCGATGCGGGTCCGCGATCACTTCCGCGCGCACGGCCGCAAGTCGCTGGACCTGGCGGCCAGTCTCCGAGACGAGGAGCGCACCGTGGAGGAGGACGCCAAGATCAAGAACCTCGGCTTGGGCGGGGCTTGTGTCGAGCTGATGCCGCTGTGCGCCGCCGAGGGGGTCCTGCTGCGGCTCGACACGCCCGTGGTGCTCGAGGTCACGGCGCCTAGTTTGTGGGATCCGCTCGCCGTGCGTGGCCGTGTGGCGTGGCTCCGCCGCTCGACCCCGGAGCGCGGCGCCCGACTCGGCGTGCGCTTCGAGCATCAGGAGGAGGGCAACTTGTTCGCCCTGTTCCAGCTGCTCGGCGCGCAGGGCTACGACTAGCCGCTAGAACGCCACGACGGGGGCGATCACGGGCGAGATGGTGAAGCCGACGGTCGGGAACAACACCATGAACTTGAGCTCGGCCGAGAGGCCGAAGTTTTTCACGAACATGTAGGTCGCTCCACCGCCGAAGGTGACGAACGTGAGGCCCGCCAGCTGGTACGCGTCGACCTTGGTCTGGCCCGGGCACTCGGCGTCGGGGTCCGCGTTCTCAGCGCTGGTGTTGCACACCGTGACGGGCACGGGAGCGTTCACCTGCGCGCCGCCGCCGCCCACGAACACGTGGGGAGCGAAGTCGCCTGCGCCGGGGTTGGGTTTGAGGAACTTCCAGGACGCCCGAGCCTCGGCGTGGAGCGGCAGGTACGAGTTGCCTTTCGGATAGTCGACCCCCTCCGGAGGCGTCTCGTCCCCCAAGCTGGGGCCACCGATGGCGTAGCCGACACGGGCGCCGAGCCCCAGCCCGAACGGGAAGAAATAGTCGTAACCCGCGAAGATGCGTGCGCCACCGAACGCCAATCCGCCGCTGATCCCGTTGGTGCCTCGCACGTCCGCCGGCGTCCCGAAGAACTGCGAGCCGTCATCGTTCGTGCAGATGTAGCTCGCGCTCGAGCCTGCGCTGCACACGTTCTCGCCGTTGCCCACGTAGGCGAGATCGAACTGCCCGCTCAGCGAGATGACGTGCTGCGTGCCCGTGACGGGCGCGTCAGGATCCTCGCCGCTCGGCGTGCAGATGCCGCTCAAGCACGCGAGGCCCTTGCCGCACTCGGGGGTCGCGTCGCAGATCGCTCCTTCGGGTTTGCCGTCCGCGCTGCCGGCACAACCCTCGAGGCCCGGCGGGCAATCCTCTTTGGCCGCGCACTTCTTGGGCGGATCCTTGCCAGGCAAGCTCGGCGCGTCGCCCTTGATCTTGTTGCGGATGGGAACCTTGAACGGGGCCTTCATCGAGCCGGCGGTGGCCACCGTGCCGTTCTCGTCGCTGCCCACGATGAAGTAGCGCAGGTCGCCGGTGGTGGTGACTGCGGCGCAGGGGATCTCGGCTCCCCACCCGCCCTCCATCTTGGTGAGCGTGAGCGCCTCCCACTTGTTTCCGCCGAAGGCCTTGTACCGGGCGATGACCTTGGTGGCGCCGACCTCCTCCGGGATCTCTGCAAAGATCGGAACGGGAGTGTTCAGCGCGGACTCGGCCGGAGGCTTGTGATCGAAGTCGGCCTGCGGGGCGGGGCTGCCTCCGCCCTTGCCACCCTCTCCACCCTCTCCACCTTCGCCACCCTTGCCGCCTTCTCCGCCGCCACCGCCGGTGCCGCTTCCGCCAACCTCCTTCTGGGCCTCCTTCAGCTTGGCCTCGAGCTCGGGCGTGGACAGGCCATCGATCAGCTTGGCAGCTGGGTCAGCCTTGAGAGCGTTCACCAGATCGGTCTTGGCGACGTCGAGCTTCTGCTGCCCCACGCCGTGCACCGTCGCCAGCGCGATGTGGACCTTGGCCACCACGTCGGCAGAGCAGTTGTCTTTGTCCTTGTTGCAGAGGTCGAGGGCCTTTTTCAGCTTCTGCTCGGCCTTGTCGTACTCGAGCGCAAGGTAGTCTTCGTCGATCGCTTGGCTGAGCGCCTTGTTGACGTCCTTGTCTTTCTTGCCGCCCGCAGCATCTGCACCGGCGGCCGCGAGGGCCACGCACGCTGCCAAGGAAAACGCGAACAGGGACTTGAGCGAACGCACGTAGCCTCCTCGTGAGCGACGTGCGAGCCATAGAGAACTTTTCACCGTGGCGCAACAACTCTCCCGTCTCAGCTGACGAGGGTGGGTGGGGCGTTCGGTCGCCATCTCGCGTGCTGCCAGCTGCGTCTTGGAGAGCCTGCCACAGCCCCAAACGCGACGACCCGGAGGGCCGAAGCGCTCCGGGTCGACGGGGAGACCGAGGCGAGCGCTCAGACCTTGCGGAACACACCGACCACGATGCCGAGCAGCATGGTGGGCTTGAAGTCGGAGGCGCGCACGAGGATGGGCGCCATGGAGCTGTTGGCCGGCTGGAAGCGGATGTAGTCGCGCTCCGGGAAGTAGTATTTCACGGTCGCCTCGTCGCCGATCAGCGCGCACACGATCTCGCCGCGACTGGCAGTGCTCTGCTTCCGCACGAAGATGGTGTCGCCCGAGAGGATGCCCGCCTCGATCATCGAGTCGCCTTGCACCTTCAGGGCAAACACGTCGCGGCCGCCTCGCACCATGTCGCGGTCGATGCGCACCGTCGACTCGACGTTCTCCGTGGCCAGGATCGGAGCGCCGGCAGCGATCCGTCCAAGCAACGGGATCTCCACGAGGGAGGCGTCAGGCTCGGCCTCGTTCGCGGGGCCGACGTCGGCGGCGAGCTCGCTCACCCCCGATCCGGGCACGTTGAGGGGCCGCAGCGCACGGCTCTTCATGTCCTCGCGGGTGAGGTAGCCCTTGCGCTCGAGCGCGCGCAGGTGATCGTTCACCCCGTTGGTGGAGCGGATGCCCATGTGGGCGCCGATCTCACGCAGCGTCGGGGGGTAACCCCGCTCGGTGATCGAGTCGCGGATGTACTGCAAGACTTGGTGCTGGCGGTCCGTAAGCCCCTGCATGGTCTGCCAAGGCTACTGAACACGTGAGAGCCAGTCAAATTCGGTGCAGCCAGATATTAAATGACTGAGTGATTTCAGCAACTTGTAGTTTTGGTCCGCAGCCGCTGCTGCAGCCTTGAGCAGGCTCCCGTCGCCGCCGCTTCAGCGCCGGGTCCCGCTCAAGATTTGGCGCAGCTCGTCGATGTCGCCCGACGCCAGGAACGCCTCTTCCGGCGTGATCGCTTGGCGCATGACCAGCCCGGCCAGGGACTGGTTCATCGTCTGCATCCCGCTGCCGGCCTGCCCCACCTGCATCTGCGAGTAAATCTGGTGCAGCTTGTCTTCGCGGATCAGGTTCCGAATGGCTGCGTTCGGCGACATGATCTCCATCGCCAGTACGCGGCCCGAGCCGGTCGCGCGCGTCAGCAGTTGCTGCGACATCACGCCGATCAAGCCCATCGAAAGCTGCACGCGGATCTGCTGCTGCTGATGGGGTGGAAACACGTCGATCACGCGGGTGATCGAGGAGATCGCCGAGTTGGTGTGCAGCGTGCCAAACACCAAGTGACCCGTCTCCGCGATGGTCAACGCCGCAGAGACCGTCTCTTGGTCGCGCATTTCGCCGATCAGCACCACGTCCGGGTCTTGGCGCAGCGCGGCTTTCAGCGCTTCTTTGAAGCCGTTCGTGTCGGAGCCCACCTCGCGCTGGTTGACCACGGCCAATTTGTGGTCGTGCACGAACTCGATCGGATCTTCGATCGTGAGGATGTGCACCCGCTGCTCGGAGTTGATCTTGTCGATGATGGAAGCCAGCGTGGTCGACTTGCCCGACCCGGTTGCGCCGGTGACCAGGACCAATCCGCGTGGCTTCTTGGCGATGTCCTGAACGATCGGCGGCAGACCCAGCTCCTCGAACGTGAGCACCTTGTGCGGGATGCGGCGGAACACCGCTGCGCTCGACCCGCGCTGGACGAAGCAGTTGCCTCGAAAGCGGGAAAGGCCAGGCACTCCGAACGAGAAGTCGAGCTCGTTGGTCTTCTCGAACTTGATCTTCTGCTCTTCGGTCAAGATCGAATAGACGAGCTGCTTGACCTCGACGTTCTTGAGCGGCGCCAGCTTGAGCGGAAAGACGCTGCCGTCGATGCGCAAGAGCGGCGCCGTGCCGGTGGTGAGGTGCAGGTCGCTCGCGCCCTTCTCGACCACCGCTTGCAGCAGCTGAAGCATCGAGAATCTGAGCTCGTTTCCAGGTTGTTGCTGCATCTAGTTCCTTCTCGTCCCCCTCCCTGGAGCGTGCGTCCCGATCAGTCGCCCATGGTCACGCGGCCCACCTCTTCCATGGTCGTGACCCCGCCGATGATCTTCTCGATGCCCGCGGCGCGCAGCGACTTCATGCCGCCCTTGATCGCTGCGGTCTTGAGCTCGGCGGTCGAAGCGCCTTGCAGCACCATCTCCTTCAGCGAGTCGCCGAAACGCATGACCTCGTACAGCGCGACGCGGCCCTTGTAGCCGGAGCCGTTGCAGTTCTTGCACCCCGCGCCCTTGAGCAGCTGCTGGGTCTGGGCTTGTGCCTCGGTGAAGCCGAAGTCGCGCATGTTGGTCGGATCCGGCTTGAACGGCGCGCGGCAATCCAAGCACACCTTGCGCGCGAGGCGCTGCGCGAGCACCAGGTTCACGCTGGCGGTGATCAGGAACGGCTCCACGCCCATGTTGAGCAGACGCGAGATCGTGCTGGGGGCGTCGTTGGTGTGCAGCGTGGAGAGCACCAAGTGGCCCGTGAGCGCGGCCTTGACCGCGATCTCCGCGGTCTCGAAGTCGCGGATCTCGCCGACCATGATGACGTCCGGATCCTGGCGCAGGAACGAGCGCAAGGCGGCCGCGAAGTTGAGGCCGATCTCGTCGTGCATCTGCACCTGGTTGATGCCGGGCAGGTTGTACTCCACCGGATCCTCTGCAGTGGAGATGTTCACGTCGCTCTTGTTGAGGTCGCTGAGCGCCGAATACAGCGTGGTCGTCTTGCCCGATCCCGTCGGGCCCGTGACCAGCACCATGCCCCAGGGCTGCCCGATCGCCCACTTGAAGTCGTTGAGCGGTTGGATGTCGAAGCCGAGCTTGGTCATGTCCAGCTGCAAGTTGGACTTGTCGAGCAAGCGCATGACGATCTTCTCGCCCCAGATCGTGGGCAGCACGCTGACGCGGAAATCCATCTCCTTGCCGCCGCCCATCTTGAGCTTGATGCGGCCGTCTTGCGGCAGGCGGCGCTCGGCGATGTCGAGCTGCGCCATGATCTTGAGACGGCTGGCGATGGCTGCTTTCCACTTGATCGGCGGCTCCATCTCGTCGAGCAGCACGCCGTCGACGCGGTAGCGCACGCGCAACTTCCGCTCGTAGGGTTCGACGTGGATGTCGCTGGCGCTCTTCTTGATCGCGTTCAACAGCAGCGCGTTCACCAGCCGGACGACGGGGGCGTCCTCGGCGGCCTTCTCGAGCTCGTTGATGTTGATGTCGACGTCCTCGACGCCGAACTCGACCTCCTCCTCGCCGAACTCCTTGATGATGTCGTCGTATTGCGCCGTGGCTCCAGCCGCGTAGCCACGCTCGATGGCGCTGCCGATCGCGCTCTCCGAGGCCACCACCGGCTCTACGTTGAAGCCCGTGAGGAACTTGATGTCGTCGATCGCGTGCAGGTTGGTGGGGTCGGCCATCGCCACGATCAGGGCGTTGCCCGAGCGCGAGAGCGGCACACACTTGTGCTTGTCGCACACCTCCTTGCTGACCAGCTTCAGCACGGCTGGATCGAGCTCGTAGTCGTCCAGGTTGACCGCGGGCACGCGGTACTGAGCGCTCAGGAAGTTGGTGATCTCGCCGTCCGAGATGTAGCCCAGCTTGGCCAGCGTGTAGCCCAGGTTGGATCCGGACTTGCGCTGCTCCTCCTGCGCCTGTCGAAGCTGTTGGAGGCTGATGAGCTTCTCGCGAACGAGCAGCTCGCCCAATCGATTTCCGGCGGCCATGTTCCGCCATGGTCGAAGATCGCGTGCCCGATCGTCAACACGCTCCCACGGTAGGCAGTTGGCACACACCGCCGGCTAGTGTCGTGTCCCAGAAGTCGCAACCGGCTAGACTGCCGCGCGATGGGTCTGTGGGACAGGCTGCGGGGGGTTGGCCCCGAAGGCTATCGCCAAAAGCGAGCACGCAAGCTCGAGTCGGAGGGGGAGCTCGCAGCTGCTGCCGAAGCGTTCCTGGATGCCAGGCTGCCCGACGAGGCGGCGCGCATGTGGCTGTTGCGCGCCGATGCCGAGCCCAAGCTCGAGCGCCGGATCGCCTTCTTGGAGCAGGCCGCGCAGCTGGCGCAGAGCGAAGAGCAGAAGCGGAAGGCACAGGCGCGGCGGGCGCGGCTGAGCTTCGACCTGCTCCGCGATCGCGCCGCGCTGGCCAAGAGTGAGGTGCTGCAGGTTGCCGAGCAGTTGCTGCTCGCGGGGGAGGCTCAAGTTGCAGCCGAGGCTTTTGCGCTGGTGGGCGACGTGGAGGGCGAGATTCGAGCGCTGACCGCCGCGGGGGCGATCGACAAGCTGGAGGACCGGCTCGCCGGGGACGCCGAGCGCGCGCGCCGCGATCAACAGATCGCCGCCTGCCTCGCGCGCATGCAGGATTTGGATCGAGCGTGCGAGCGCAGCGCGGCCCTCGCGCTCGCACGCTCGCTGCCTCAATCGGATCGGCGCGTGTCCGACCTGGCCCAGGAGATCGCTCATCGGGTGCTGCGTGGCCCGAGCTGCGAGTTGGCGATCGCAGGGCAACCTCTGGCTGTGGTGCTCGGATCCGAGGTCACGGTGGGGCGCGGCGATGCCAGCCTCGTCGTCGCGTCCCGGTCACTCAGCAGAGTGCACCTGCGCTTGTTCCGTGACGAGGCCAGGGTGCCGCACGCCGAGGACGCGGGCACCAAAAACGGCACGTTCCTGGGGGGCGCCCGCTTGAGCGGACCGGTGCCGATTGGCGCGGGCATCTCGTTGAAGATCGGCGATCTGGAGTGCGGGCTCACGAGCGCCGACGAACGTGGCGTCTGGATCGAAATCGCCGGAGAGCGTCAGCTCGCGCCGCTTGGCCCGCTGGTGCTGGACGCGTGCGCGATCGATTTGATCGGAGCAGGGCGCGATGAGCGCTCGTTCGTGGTGCTCGAGCGGCGCGGCGAGCGGCCGCTGTTCCGGCACGAGCTGGAGCTCGGGCCGCGCGTGGAGCTGTGCGCCGGCGACGAGATCAGCACCGCGCGCGGGGCGCCTCCCTGGCTCTCGCTGCAGGGAGCGCGGGGCACGTGAGCCTGTGGGACGCCATCAAGAAGCGCCTCGCGGGCGAAGCGGATGACGCCGCCGAGGAGCAGGTGCCAGCTGACGCCAGCCCCGCGCCGGAGTCCCCCCCTCACCACGACGAGCCAAGTCCGGCCACGCCCGACGAGCTGGCCCCGCTCGAGCGGCTCGGTTCGCCGGGTGGCCCGAGCGAGCCAGAGGTGCTGCGGTTGCTCACGCGTGCTCGTGGCACGCTGGCGGAGTCGCGCGCGATCTCGGCGGTGATGGCCAGCGGCGCCGCGTTGTCCGAGCCCATCGCGATCGCCTTGGCCGAGCTGTTCGTGCTGCGAGGCGAGGACGAGCGGGCGCTTCTGCTCCTGCGTGGAGCGAGCAGCGCCCCGGCGCTGATGCTGCTGGCCGATCTGCACGCCGAGCGCAGCGAGTACGCGCATGCGCTGGGCGCGATCGAGCGCGTGCTCGCCCGCGACTTGTCCGCCCCTGGCGCGATCGAGCGGCACGCGCGCTTGCTCGCGCTCTCCGGGGCACAGGGCGCGCCCAGACGGCACCTGGACGAGGCGACGTTGATCACGAAGGACCAACCGGAGACGTCGTTCCGGATCCTGCGCGAGATCGCCCGCGGCGGCGCGGGCACGGTGTACGAGGCGCTCGACGACTATTTGGGCCGCAAGGTCGCGTTCAAAGTGCACCACCGCGGCGCGGAGGACCGCGTCGTGATCGCCCGCGAGGCCAAGCTGCTCTCGCGCTTCGCCGGGCGCGGCGTGGTGCGCGTGCTGGACGCCGCGCCGGAGTCGGGCTGGATCGCGTTCGAGTGGGTCGCTGCGGGGTCGCTGCGCGAGTGGCTGCGAGCCGGTCGCAGCGACGTCGCCCCGGTGCTCCGCTGGGCGCTGCCCCTGGCGCGGGCGCTCGCGCGGGTGCACGAGGCGGGATTCGTGCACGGCGACGTCAAGCCCGCCAACGTGCTCATGCGCAGCCCGAGCGAGCCGTTGCTGACCGACTTCGGCATCGCCGGAGCCATCGGCGACGCGCAAGTTGGCGGCAGCGTGGGCTACATGTCGCCCGAGCGCCTTTCGGGAAAGCCGCTCGATCCGCGGGACGACGTCTACGGCTTCGGGCGGGTGCTCGAGGACGTCCTCGACAAGGGGCTCGGCGCCGAGCCGCTGCGGGCCGTCGTGACGGCATGCCTGGGGCCAAGGGAGCACCGCCCCGCGAGTGGCCAGAGCCTGCGGGAGCTGCTGGCCAAGGCTTCTTAGCGAGGAGCGTTACTTCTGGGGCGCAGCAGTAGTAAAGGCAGGACCCATGTTCGAGCGCCGCGCTCCGTTCCCATGGCTCCTGGCCGCTGTCTGGCTGACTGCTTGTGACAACAAGTGTGACGAGTTGGTGGGGGTGCTGACCGACTGCGTGGTGGGGCAGGTGGGCGCCGAGGAGGACGAGGAAACGGCGGATCCTGCGGGGGACGCCGAGTGCTCCAGTACGGACTCGGCGTGCGCCACGTGCATCCTGGAGTCCAAGCTGGACTTGTGCGTCGAGTACGGCGTGGCGCTCGAGGGGTGCCGGGCTTCGGGCGACTGCGAGTGATCGCCAATGCCACGCGTTTCGTGATAACCATGGGCGCCATGCGGCGAGTGCTGGGCCTGGCTTTGGTCGGAGTCTCTCTTGCATCGCTCGGTGGCTGCGCGTCGATCTGCGACGAGGCGGCAGACGAGGCGGAGGCGGGTGGTTGCGCTGTCGGCGTGTTGCCCGAAGACGTGACGGAGGACGAGGCCGACGAGCTCGCCACCTGCGAAGGGGGGCGCGAGCTGCGCGCGCGCTGCCTGATCGAGAACACCGACAATGTCTGCTCGATCACGCAGGATGAAGCGGACGCGGTCGCCGCCTGCGTCGCCGCCGGTGGCGAGTAGCCCTGGCGCATGGCCGAGCGAGAGATGCTGGCTGACTCCGCCGACGCTCCAGCACAGATCGTCGACCGCCTGGCGTTCATCGCGGTCCCCCGGCTGAGGAGCGATCAGCGAGGAGCTCAAGGTGCGCTCGATGCGGAGGCGATGAGCGCTCGGCTCGCGCAGACCGACGCGTCCTTCGCCGTGGTGACGCTCGACCCGGAGGACGACGTCGCCGGACAGCTCGACGATCGCCTGGCGGCGCTCGCGGAGCCGCCGGACTGCGTGCTGTTCTACGCGTCGAGCAGGGTGGTGCGCGCGGACGGTGAGCTGTTGCTGGTGCTGGACGGCGAGCACCCCGAGACCGGCGACGCGCTGGTCGACGTGCTCGATGCGCTCACGGCGTCGCGGGCGCGCAACGCGTTCGTGTTGCTCGATCTGCGCGCGCAGGGGCTCCCGCCCGACGACTTGGTCGCGCTCGCGGAGCAGGCCCGCGCGATGGCGCAGGGGGCCGCGGGGGTCGAGCTGGCCGTGGCGATTCGTGCAGTGGATGAGCACGCAGAGCTCTTGGCGCAGGCTTGTTCGCCGTTCACACGCGCGCTGCTGGCGGAGCTCGACGAGACCGATCCCGTCGAGGGGCTGTACGCAGAAGAGCTGCTCTCGCGCATGCGGGGGCGAGCCGACTTCGCGACCCAGCCCGGAGCTCGTGCGTCCCACCTGGTGGCCGATTCGTTCCCGCTGCTCTTGGCCGAAGAGGTGCCCAGCACCAGCGAAGCTGCCGAACAAGCCCCGAGCACGGAGCTCGAGCCGCCCCCGGCCGACGCGCCGGCCGGTCCCGACAGCGCGACCGGCGCCCGGGAGTCGGTGGAGATCTCGCGAGACACGGAGATATCGCCGCCGCCTGTGCCCTCGAGCGCGCCCACCACCAAGCCGTCTGCCCGCGACCAAGCGCCGCCCGCCGCGGAGGGCGAAGCGCCGCCAGCGAGCTTGCCGCCAGCCAGCCTGCCGCCGCCGAGCATCCCTCCCGCGCGGCCCTCCACGCCGCCGCTGCCCAACGACGTCCTGAAGGAGGCCGATCGACTCGTGGCAGAGGGCCAAGACGAGGAGTCGCTCGCGCTGTATCGCAAGGCGCTCTCGTTGGTGAACGTGACCGACACGCCCGCCGATGCGGACGCCGAGCGCGCGCGCATCCACGCTCGCATCGGCGACGTGAAGTTGCGGCAGAACAAACCTCGCGAGGCCATCGCCAGCATGGAGAAGGCGCTCAGCCTGAGCCCGCAGATGGCGGGCGCGGATCGCGTGCTCTTGACCTTGCTCACCTTGTACCGAGGGGAGAAGGACCTGCGCTCGGTCCACCGCGTCGAGGAGCGCATCCTGTCGCGGCTGGACTCGGAGAGCGAGCTCTTGGCCACGTTGATCGCGTTCGGCAAGTCGTGGATGACGGATCTGAACGATCCGCTGCGGGCGCGGGACCGGCTCGAGCATGCGCGCGCGATCGAGCCCGAGAGCCGCGAGGTCGCGCGGCTGCTCTTGGCATTGGCCGAGCAGGACGGCCGGGTGGAAGAGGCGCGCGTGCTCAAACGCCGCTTGGCGGATCTGGACCCCGATCCCCAAACTCGGGCCCAGGCGCTGTTCGAGCTCGCGCGTGATCTGCTCAAACACGAGCGCGAGGATGAGGGGCTCGACCTGCTCGAGGCTGCGCTGGAGGCAGACCCGCAGTCGCTCGAGCCCCTCGCGCTGATGAGTCGCATGTTGGGCGACCGCCAGGAGTGGGGCGAGCTCGAGGGTGCCTACCGTCGCATGCTCGAGCGCGCGCACGGCATGGCCGCGGGTGAGCTTCGCCAGGGGCTGACGCACGAGCTGGAGAAGCGGCTGGCGCTGCTCATGTTGGAGCACCTCGAGGACCCGGAGGCGGCGCTCGAGGCGTTCGAGCGCGCGATCGAAGCGCGACCCTCCGAGCGCGGCGTGCAGCGCGCAGCCGTCGAGCTCGCGATGCGGCTCGGTCGCCTCGACGTGGCGCAACGCATCTTGCTCGACCTGATCGCACACGAGCCGACCGATGTGGCGGCGCTGCACCTGCTCTTCGAGGCCTTCGTGAAGACGGACCAGGTCGAGCGCGCGTTCGACGTGGCCTCCGTGCTCACCGCGCTGGGCGCCGCCGACGACCGCGAGCGCGTGGTGTGGAGCTCGCACAAGACCGAGGACGCGCGCCCCACCGGGCTCTTCCGCGCGGAGCTGTGGCCGCTTTTGCGCGCGCCCGCGGGCTTGGAGACCGACGCGCGCATCGAGCAAGTGGTGGACGTGTTCCGCGCGGCGTCGAGCCCGCTGGTGCGCGCGTTCGCGCTGCTGGCCGAACGCGCTGGCAGGCTCCCCCCGCTCAACGAGGCGCTGCGCGTCGACCCCGAGACCAGCACCGTCAGCGTGGCGCGCAGCATCGCCTGGGCGGCCCGCACCATGGGCATCGCGGTGCCCCGGGTCTACCTGGAGGAGGCCAGCCGCGAGGGTCTGGTGGCGGCCTTGCGCGAAGACCCCGTCACCGTCGCGGGTGCAGCCGCGCTGCGAGGGCGCACCCTCGCGGAGCTCTCGTTCGCCTGCGGCTATCACCTGACGGGCCAGCTGCCCGAGCACCGCTTGGTGCGCCTATGCGCAGCTCGCGACGATTTGGCCGCGTGCTTCTTGTCGTTGGTGGTGGTCGCCGTGCCGGACGCGCCGGTCCCCGAGCGCATTCGTGGGTTGATCGAGCTGCTCGCGCCGCTGGTCGTCGACGCGCTCGAGGCAGAACAAGAGGACGAGCTCGAGCGCGCCGTGATGCAGTTCGAGGCCAGCGGTGGCCGGGCGGATCTCGGGGAGCTTGCGCGTGCCGTGGAGCGCGCGGGCCTGCGTGCGGGCCTGTTGCTCAGCGGCTCGCTCGAAGCAGCGCTCGGCTCGCTCGAGCTGTTGCCCGAGGGGCCGCTCGACCGCGAGGCGCGCCGCGCGGAGCTGTTCGCGTTCGTGCTCGGCGACAGCTACCGCGAGCTTCGGATCGAGCTCGGGCTCGAGTAGCAGCCTCCGGCCCACAAAAGCAGCGCGGGCCACCTCCGAGGAGGCAGCCCGCGTGCATCACGATGCGATCAGCAGCTCACTGCATGGTCGGCATCGGGTTGAAGTGGAAGCCGCAGCGGTACTGCGTTCCCGTGTTGGTCGCGTCCTGGCCGCTCTTCTCGAGGCGAACGACGAGCGCGGTCTCCCCACCGGTGGGAATGTCCTGAATCAGGAGAGACTCGGTGAGGCTCTCCGTGTCGTTCGACGCGACCGAGAGCGTCGTTCCGTCGCTTGCCTTCAGGATGGTCGCCTCGAAGTTCTGCACGCCCGAGCCGTAGCGCGCAGAGCTGCAGCTGACCGACACATAAGCGTCGAGCACGCTGATCGAGAAGTGGTCGAGATCGGCCGGCCCGATGTCGCCTTCGACGAAGTAGCTGTCCACGCCGGTGGCGGGGGACAGCGCTTCTGCGGTCAGCAGGTTGTTGTTCCCAGCCTCGGCCGTCTCGACCGGGTTGCCGCCGCCGTTGCCGTGGATGGCAAAGTAGAACGGCGCGCCGCCGTCTGCCGCCGCCGGGCCGTTCGTGGCGCGCAGGAAGTACGTCGAGCCCGGGGTGACCGGGAAGTTCAGCTCGGCGCGATCCGGGTCCGAGGTCTCGGCGCTCATGTCGAAGCGCGAGACCACGATGCCGTTGCTGTCCAAGGCCTCGATCACGCCGGGCTCCAGGCTCGAGCCGTTGCCGTCGGTGCTCGGCGGCGGGAACACGAACGTGGCGCTGGGGCGCGTCTCGGCGCCGAACGCGAGGTCGGCCGGGACGGTGAACGCGATGCCGTCGGTGTCCGGGGTGGTTGCCCACTCGCCGTAGGCGATCGACAGGTAGTACTCACCGGCGGTGCCGGTCGTCTCGTACTCCATGACCGCGCCGGTCGCGACCGTGTCGTTCGGCTCAGTGGCCTCGGGCACGGTGCTGTTCTCCGTCGGATCGAGCGGCAGGGCGAACACGCCGAAGGCGAGGTCGCTCAGATCGTCGAAGTAGGTCGCGGGGCAGGTGCCTGCCGGCGCGAACACGCAGAACTCCTCGACCTTGACGTAGTACGTGCCGTTGCTCGGGAGGATCGTGTAGATCGACGAGTCCTGCGAGTTGCGCGGGAACGGGTCGTCGTTCTGAGCGATCTGCATGCCGTTCGAGTCGAACACGGTGACGACCACGTCGAGGTAGCCGTCGGCGAACGGATCGTCGTCCGGCTTGGCGTCGGCGAAGATCAACCACGGGCCGGCGGTGCCGGTGAAGCTGAAGAAGTCCACGTCCTCGTCGGCCGGGTCGAGCTCGCCCTGACCGATGAAGGCGCCCATGTTCTCGTCCATGGCCTCCGCGGTGGCGATCGTGTCGTTGCCGTCGCCGGGGGTGCCGCCGCCGCCGCCGTTGCCGCCGTTGGTGGTGACCGGCGTGCCGCCCATGCCACCATCCGTGACGCCAGCGCCGGAGCCGCCGTTGCCACCGTCCGAGGAGCCGCCGGAACCACCGGTGCCCGAGTCACCACACGCGACGACGGACAACAGTCCCATCGCGACAAAGCTGGAGAGAACCTTCGACTTCACAGCGCCTCCAAAAAAGGAAACAAGACCAGACCCCCGATGAGTCGGTAGGGCGCTTCCTTACCTCCGCGGACGCCCAAGCTCAAGCGGGAACCCGCAGCTGGATCCACTTTGATTCCAGGGCAGTGGAGACGCCTCAGCGCTCGGGCAGCATGAACGGGTAGCCGACCTCGGTGGCCGGTACGAACGTCTCCTTGACCGCGCGAGGGCTCACCCAACGGAGCAAGTTGAGCGCGCTGCCGGCCTTGTCGTTGGTGCCCGAGCCCCGCCCGCCGCCGAACGGCTGTTGGCCCACGACCGCGCCGGTGGGCTTGTCGTTGAGGTAGAAGTTGCCGGCCGCGTCGGAGAGCGCGCGGCTCGCGCGCGCCAAGAAGGCTCGGTCTTGGGCGAACACCGCGCCGGTCAACGCGTACTCGCTGGTGCGCTCGCAGAGCGAGAGCGCCTCGTCGACCTGCGCGTCGTCGTACACCCACACGCTCAAGATCGGCCCGAAGAACTCTTCGCGCATGAGGCGAGCGTCCGGCGCGCTCGACTCCACGATCGTCGGGTGCACGAACCAGCCGCGCTCGCGCTCGCACCGCCCGCCGGCGACGACGCGGTATTGACTGTCGCCCTTGGCCTCTTCGATCACGCCCGACAAGCGTTGGTAGGCGCGCTCGTCGATCACCGCGCCCATGAAGTTCCCGAAATCGCGCACATCCCCGACGTGCAGCCCCTCGACGTGCGCCACCAGCCGCTCCTGGAGCGCCCGCCAGATCGAGCGCGGCACGTACGCGCGCGACGCCGCGGAGCACTTCTGCCCCTGGAACTCGAAGGCCCCTCGCACGAGCGCGACGGCCAGTGCGTCGAGGTCCGCGCTCTGGTGCGCGAACACGAAGTCCTTGCCGCCGGTCTCGCCGACCAGCCGAGGATAGGCTTTGTACTTGGCGATGTTCTCGCCCACACGTCGCCAGATCGCGCGGAACACGGACGTCGAACCGGTGAAGTGCACGCCGCCGAGCTCGGGGTGATCGATCGCGCTGTGCACGAGCTCCTCGGCGGGGCCCTGCACCAGGTTGATCACGCCGTCGGGCAGCCCGGCCGCGCGAAACAGCGACATCAGCTCGTGCGCGCTGCGCATGGCGAGCGGCGACGGCTTCCACACCACCACGTTGCCGAGCAGCGCGGGCGCGCTGGGCAGGTTGCCCGCGATGGCCGTGAAGTTGAAGGGTGTGATGGCGGCGACGAAGCCGGTGAGCGGCCGCGCCTCGAGCGCGTTCCAGATGTTGGGCGCCGCCTCAGGTTGCTCCAAGAGGCGCGAGGCCCAGCTGACGTTGAAGCGCAGGAAGTCGATCAGCTCGCAGGCCGCGTCGATCTCGGCTTGGTAGGCGGTCTTGCTCTGACCCAGCATGGTGGCGGCGTTGAGCCGGTAGCGGAAGGTGGTGGCCGCGAGCTCGGCCGCCTTCAGGAAGATGGCGTTGCGCTCGGCCTGATCGAACGCGGCCCAGCTGGATCGCGCTGCCAGGGCCGCGCCGATCGCGGCCTCGACCTCGCGCGCGCCACCTTGGTGCGCGACGCCGAGTGTGAGCTCGTGGTCGTGCGGGGATCTGATCGCGACCGTGGGGCCGGGCCGGAGCTCGCGACCAGCGACGAAGAGCGGGACGTCGGCGCGCTCGTCCGCCATGGTCGCGAGCGCACGCTGGAGAGCGGCGCGCTCGGCGCTGCCTGGAGCGTAAGAGGCGACAGGCTCGTTGCGTGGCGAGGGAGGGGTGGCCCCGGGGATCGGCATGGCGCGCAGCCTACCACTGGCGAGCGGGACGGAAGGAGCGAGCTCTCTCGCGCCGAGCGTAGCGCCCGGAGGGCGCAAGGGAGGCCCTCGTGTTGGTTCGGCGCCGGGGCTGAGCTACGAGGCGCCATGGCCTTCGCACCGCTCACCTTCCTGCCCCAAAGCGTGCTCGGGATCGCCAAGGAGTTCGCACGTCATCTGCTCAAGCGCCCGGTCTCCGGCTTGGCGGTCGTGGCGCACGACGAGGCGGGACGGGTCGCCCTGATCCGGCGGGGGGACACCGGCACCTGGGCGTTGCCCGGAGGCACGGTGGAGTGGGGGGAGACCCTGCGCGAGACGCTCCATCGTGAGCTCCGCGAGGAGGCGGGCATTCGCGAGGTGAGGTTCGAGCGTGTGCTCGGCGTGTTCGGTCGCCCGGACCGCGACCCTCGCTTTCACGCGGTGACGGTGTTGGTGTCGGCCGCTGTGGGTCCGATGGTCGACAGGCCCATGAACGCGCTCGAGATCCGCGAGGCGCGTTTCTTCGCGCAAGGGGAAATCCCTCATGATCTCGCGATGGGCATGGCCGACTTTCTCGTCGTCGCGCGGGCCGGCGGTCCGGTGGTGCTGGAGTGAGAAACGCGCCCTGAAGTTGGGAGTCGCCGGTCGGCTTTGCTACGATCGGCACATGAGTAGCTCGGCGCCTGCCCGCTTGTTTGCCCTCGCATCCTGCGCGCTCGCGCTCTCGTGCTCTGGCATGCGCGAGGCCCCCGAGCCGAGCGATCTGCCCCCACCGGGGGGTCAGGTCGAGCAAGGCACGAACTCCGGAGGGGCGAACGCGGCCGGCGGTGGTGGTTCGGGCGCCGGCTCGCAGGGGGGTGACGGGCAGGGGGGCGCGCTGCCGCCGACCAGCCATCCGTTTGCCAGCTGCGCGTGCGCCGCGATCGCGCAGCAAATGTCGGCGCCGGTCGAGTGCACGGACTGCGTTCAGCTCAACACCGACGACCCGTCCGACGGTTGCTTTGCGGCCGACGACGCCTGCACGATCGACGGTGGCTGTCAGGCAGCGCGGGCCGTGATCGGGGCGTGCGCCGGTGACGTCGATTGCGTTGCGCAGAATCTGGGGCCGCTGACGGAGGAGACCGCCGCCCTTGTCTTCGCCTACTACGACTGCGTCTGCACGGCCTGCTTCGTGTGCACGCCTGCTGGGCAAGGTGAAGGCGGGGGCAAGCTGCAGACCTCCTGCGAGGTCGACGCGCTCTGAGCGGTCCCCACGTCACGCGCCCCGCTTGTGCTCGATGGCCTGCGCGAACAAGCTCAAATAGCCGACCGCGCTGGTGAGCGAGAACACCAGCGACGTGTACACGAGCAGCCGCCCGATGGGCACGAGGTCCACGGTGCCGAAGTCGTACACGAGGCCATGCAGCTCGTAGGGAAAGCCCACGATCAAGCAGATGATGCCGATCATCTGGAGCGCCGTCTTGGCCTTGCCGCCCTTCTCGGCCGCGATCACCAGTCCCTCGCTCGAGGCGATGCTGCGCAACGCGGTGATGGTGATCTCGCGGCTGATGAGCAAGGCCACCGCCCAGGCGGCGATTCGGCCCATGGCCACGAGCCACACCAGGGTGGCGGCGACGATCAGTTTGTCTGCCAGCGGATCGAGGAACTTGCCGAGCAGGCTCACCAACCCTTGCCGGCGCGCGAGCCAACCGTCGAGCGCGTCGGTGATCGCCGCCGCGCCGTACACCACCGCCGCCCAGAAGCAATCGCGCGGCGTGCCCCGCGAGAGCAGCACCAACACTGCCGGGATCATCAACACCCGGGCGAAGGTGAGCAGGTTGGGGAGGTTCTTCGCGTCTTGCCACAGGGTCTTGCGCTCGAGCCGCTTCTGCTCGCGCTTGGCCTTGCGGTCGGCTCGCTTGCGCTCGCCCCGCTCGCTGCGTTGGCGGCGTCGCTCGCTCCTCGGGTCAGCGGCCATCGAGGAACACCGTCCCTTGGCCGCCGAGCGCGACCATCCCTCGCGCTTTGGTGGGGGCTTCGCTCGGGGGGACGGCGCGCGGCGAGACGCGGCCCGTCCAGCCGAGCACCGCGAACACTTTCGACATCAGTGCCCGCTCCTCGAACAGCTCGAGCGCCACGCACTGCGCTGGGAAGGCCAGCGCTACCGCTCCGGGACCGCGCATTTGCACCAGCGGCACGGAGTCGCCGTCGGTGCCTGGCAGGCGCGCCGACTCGTGGCTGATGTCGCCGATCAGGGCGATCACCACGTTTTCGCGCACGGTGAGCGGCTCGTCCGCGAGCTCGACCAGCAGCAGCCTGCTGCCTGGCGGCGCGCCCAGTACGATCTCCGCGGCGCCCTCCACCTGCAGCAGCGGCGCGCCCACGCCCCCCAGCGACTCTTCTCCGGGGCGGCCGCGCGTGCGCCGCAGCACCGGCGAAGTGGAGATCCCTCGCGTGAAGGTCATCGCTCGGACGGAGTCCAGCCGCACGGCCGCGAAGCTCTTGCTCTGCACCACGACGCACCCGCTCTCGTGCTGACTGGCCTGGCGGTCGGGGAAGGCCATCAGCTGCGACGAAGCGAAGGCCGACAGCGAGATCGGCGCAGCCCACATGCTGGGCGGCACGGTCGGGGTCGCGGACCCGACCATGGCGACGTGGGCCGGTGGCACCTGCGAGATCGGGACGGACGTCGCCGGGCGAACGGAAGGCCGCGTGGTGCTCGTGCCGGGGGGCGGCAGCGAGTCGCTCGGCGCCAACGAGGGGATGAGCGTGCTCGGCGCGGAGGCGCGGCGTTCGAGCCCGTGTCGGCCGTCGAGCCCAGGCTCCGCCCAGGTGCCGGTGCTCGGGCCGCTGCGGCGCTGCGAGACTTCGCGGTGGAAGGGGGGCGCGTCGCCCCGGTCGATCTCGTCGAACGCCTGCGCGGCGGCTTTGCCGACCTCCTGACGATCCGGTTCGCTCAGCCTGCCCGTGGGCTCGGCGCCAGGTTGGGATAGCTCGGCCAACCGTTGCGCCATGCCGTGGTGGCCACCGCTGTGGAACGACGCGACGGCTCGTTCGGTGTCACCGAGTCGCTGGAACGCGAGGCCCAAGTAGCCCCACGCGCGGGCGTGACCGGGCTCCTTCGCCAACACGTGCTCGAGCTCGACCCGGGCGGCCGAGGGTTGGCCGGTCTTCAGGTAGCAGAGGGCCAGGTTGATGCGCGGGGTGAGCGCGTCTGGGAACGCGCTCAGGAGCCGCTCGTAGATCGAGATCGCGCGCGGGTAGAGACCCAAGCGAAAGTAGACGATCGCGAGCAGATCCTGCCCCTTCGCGTCACGAGGTTGCAGCGCCAGCGCGTGCTCGAGCTCCTGCTTGGCCTCGTGCACGCGGTCGTCTTGCAGCAGCTCGTTGCCGCGATATAGGTGGAAGAGGAAGTCCTCGGCGGCCACCTCGCGAACGGATTCGGGGGCTGCGTCATCCTCGAGCATCGCGGCGTGCAGGGTAGCCGACGCTCGTACGGCAGAGAATTTTTTCCGTGAGCGGGCAGGATGCGGCGACTACCATCGCCGCCGCATGCGCCTCGCTCCTGCGCTCCTCCTCTCGTGCCAGCTGGTCGCAGCCGGCTGCTCCTCGTCGAGCCTGTCGCAAGGGCCCAACGACACGTTGCGCGCGTATGCGCGCGCGTTGGAGGAGAAACGTGTCGAGGACGCGTACTCGCTGCTGTCCGAAGAGGCGCGGCGCGCCATCCCGCTCGACGCGTTCCGTCGCATGGTCCTCGAGAACCCGGAGGACGTGATCGAGGTCGCGCGCGCGTTGGCCCGTCCTTCCGGCACGCCCGAGGTGCACGCCACCGTGACGCTTCCGAACGGCGAGGAGCTGCGCCTCCTGTTCGAAGACGGGCGCTGGCGGGTGGATGCGGCGGCGGTGGATCTGTACGGTCAGCAGACGCCACGTCAGACGCTGCTTGGTTTCCTGCGCGCCTACGAGAAGAAGCGCTACGACGTCATCCTGCGCTACGTCCCCGATGCGGATCGCGAGGCCGTATCGAGCGAGGCCCCCCCTTCCGCGAGCGACAAGGCGGCGCCCGACCCCGCGCCCGCAGAGGGGGCGCCCAGCCCCACGGAGCCGGCGCCCGCGCCCACCGCCTTCGGGGAGCTCACCGCGGACAAGCTGCGCGTGGCATGGGAGGGGCCGCAGAAAGAGGAGATGGTCCGCATCGTGGTGGCTTTGCGCGCTGCGCTGCCCAGCGCCACGATCGAAGAGACGGGCGATGTGGCCAGCATGGCGTACGGGTCGGGGCGCACGGTGTCGTTCGTGCGTGAGCGCGGCGCTTGGAAGATCCGAGACTTCTGATTCGCCTGGCAAGCCAAGCCGAGAACGATTAGCTTCCGAAGGTCATGGCCTCGGGCCAGTCTCCATCGAAACCGCCGCCGCTTGAAGCTGAGGGAGTTCCCATCCTCCCCCTGCGAAATTCGGTGCTTTTCCCGATGTCCGTCGTGCCGGTCAACGTCGGCCGGGCGCGCAGCGTGCGGCTGGTGGAGGACCTGCTCGGCCGAGAACGAGCCGTGGTCGGCGTGGTGAGCCAGCAATCTGCCGACATCGACGAGCCCACCTTCCGCGACTTGTACAGCGTCGGGACGTTGGCGCGTGTCGTGAAGGTGATTCGGCTCGGCTCGAACAACTATTCGGTGGTGTTGAACGGCCTCGGACGCTTCAAGATCAAAGAGCCGCTGGGGCTCGAAGCGTACATGCGTGCCCGCGTGGAGCGCGTGCCGGAGTCGCTGGTGCGCGACGCCGAGCTCGACGCGTTGGGCATCACGCTGCGCGAGGCCACGCGCGAGGTGCTGACGCTGATGCCGAACTTGCCCAAGGACACGGCCGGCATCCTGGACAACGTGCGGGAGCCTGGCGCGCTTGCGGATCTGATCGCGTCCAACTTCCCGCAGGCGCAGGCGTCCATCGGCGACAAACAAGAGATCTTGGAAGCGTTCGAGGTGAAGGCGCGCGTGCGGCTCGTGCTCGCCATGGTGAACCGCCAGCTCGAGGTCCTCCGCGTCAAAAAAGAGATCAGCCACATGGTCCAGGAGGAGATGGGCAAGAGCCAGCGCGAGTACGTGCTGCGCCAGCAGATGAAGACCATCAAAGAGGAGCTGGGCGAGGCTGGTGACGACGACGAGATCGAGGAGCTGCGCGAGCGCATCCGCCTCGCGCAGGTGTCGCCCGACGCGGAGAAGGCGGCCAAGAAACAGCTCTCGCGTCTGCGCTCGATGTCTCAGCAGTCCGCCGAGTTCCACGTGACCAAGACCTACCTGGAGTGGATCGCGGATCTGCCCTGGGCGAAGTCCACCCACGACAAGATGGACGTGAGGGAGGTGCGCAAGTGCCTCGACGAGGACCACCTGGGCCTCGAGAAGGTCAAGAAGCGCATCGTCGAGTACACCGCGGTGCGCCAGCTTCGGGCGGACAAGAAGGGCCCCATCCTGCTCTTCGTCGGGCCCCCGGGCGTGGGCAAGACGTCGCTCGGTCGGTCGATCGCCCGCGCCATGGGCCGCCGCTACGAGCGCATCGCGCTCGGCGGCGTTCGGGACGAGGCCGAGATCCGCGGGCACCGGCGCACGTACGTCGGGGCCTTGCCCGGGCGCATCATCCAAGCCTTGAAGAAAGCAGGAACCAAGAACCCAGTGCTCGTGCTCGACGAGGTCGAGAAGATGGGCGCGGACATTCGCGGCGACCCGACCGCGGCCCTGCTCGAAGTGCTCGATCCCGAGCAGAACGCCACCTTCCAAGATCACTACCTGGATCTGCCGTTCGATCTCTCGCAGGTGACCTTCCTCGCCACCGCCAACGAGCGCGACGCCATTCCTGGCCCGCTGCTCGACCGCATGGAGGTGATCGAGGTGCCTGGCTACACCCGCGCCGAGAAGCTCGGCATCGCCCGATCATTTTTGGTGCCGAAACAACTGCGCTCGCACGGTCTGACCGAGGAGCGGCTCGACTTCAGCGACGAGGGCTTGGCGGTGGTGCTCGATGGCTACACCCGAGAGGCCGGCGTGCGTGGGCTCGAGCGCGAGCTGGCCGCTCTCTGCCGCGCCACCGCCGTTCGCGTGGCCGAAGGCGAAGACATTCGGCAGGTGGTCGACCGGGACCAGGTCGAGCGCGTGCTCGGCCCCGCGAAGTTCCGCGTGGAGACCGCCGAGCGCAAGCTCGAGCCTGGGGTAGCCACAGGGCTGAGCACCTCCGCCGGCGGGGGAGACTTGCTGTTCATCGAGGCCTCGAAGATGCCGGGCAAGGGCAACTTCGTGCTCACCGGCAACATGCGCAACGTCATGCAAGAGTCGGCCACCACGGCGATATCGTTCGTGCGCAGCAAGGCGCGCGAGCTCGAGCTGGATCCCGAGTGGCTGCGCGAGATCGACCTGCATGTGCACGTGCCCAAACACGGCACCCCGAAGGACGGCCCGAGCGCGGGCATCACCATGTTCGTCGCGGTCGTCTCGCTGCTGCTCGGCTGCCCCGTGCGCAGCGACCTGGCCATGACCGGCGAGATCAGCCTGCGCGGGCGCGTGCTACCGGTGGGTGGCATCAAGCTCAAGCTGTTCGCTGCGCATCGCGCCGGCATCCGCGAGGTGCTGATCCCGGCCCGCAACCGCCGCGACTTGGACGACGTCCCGCCGGAGGTGCTCGAGGCGCTCAAGGTCACGCTGGTGTCCACCGTCGACGAAGTGTTGGCGGCGGCGCTCTTGCCGCCCAAGTCGGTTCGAGACCCCGACGCCGACGAGTCGCGCGAGCGCGAAGCTTCGGCCGGCTGAAGCGCTTTGCGTCGGATGGCCGCTGCTCTCGGTCGGTCGCTTCGGCAGCGCCCCTCGCTCGCCGTGGCGATGTCGCTGGCGCTGCTGCTCGGCCTCGGCTTGGGCTTCGTGTCTGGCTTCGGAGGGCCGGGCTACGAGGTCGCGCTGGTCTATGGCGTCGTGCTCGCCTCGCTGATCGCTCCGCTCTGCGCGCGTGACGCGCTCGCGGCGGAACTCGAGCCCTTCGATCAGTTGGCGCGCGCCTCGACGTTTGGCGCGCTGGTGTTCGGCGCGGCGGCGCTGCCGTCCCTCTTGCACGGCTTGGTTCGGGGGTTCTGCGATCTCGGCGCAGGGCTCGAGATCTTGATCCTGGGCCCGGGACCGGGTGCGCTGTTGGCCGGCGTTTGGGGGGCGCTGTCGGCCGAGCTCGTGCGCGCGCGCGTCGGGCCAGGGAGATGGCGCGGCATGCTCGTGGTCGTCGCTGCGCTCGCCGGGCCGCTCGGGTCGATCGCGATCAGCGTCGGTCGTTTCTACACGAGCCCGATGATCTTCGCGTACGACCCCTTCGTCGGGTACTTCAGCGGCAGCCTGTACGACACCGTGCTCGACTACTCGCGGCTGTACAGCTACCGCTTCGGCACTGCGTGCACGCTGATCGTGCTGGTCGTCGTCGCGCTCCACGCTGCGCGCCACCAAGGCAGGTTGCGGCTTCGCTGGATCCGACGGCCAGGCACGCTGGCCGTGGGCATGGGCGCGTTGATCGCGAGCGTGGCGATCACGGTGCGCGGCTCGGCGCTCGACCATTTTCACACCCGGACCACGATCGAAGAGGCGCTGGGTGGCCGCATCGATGGAGAGCGCTGCGTGGTGATCCACGCACGGTCGTTGAAGCGGGTCGACGTTCGCCGCTTCGCAGCCGAATGCGAAGCCCACGTGCAGGTCAACGAGGCCTGGTGGGGGGCGCGCGGACCCGAGAAGATCACCGCGTTCCTGTTCGAGGACGAAGCGCAGAAGGCGCGGCTGATGGGCGCCGCGGGGACCAACATTGCCAAACCTTGGCGCGCCGAGATCTACGTGCAGACCTCGAGCTACCCGCACCGCGTGCTGGGTCACGAGCTGATGCACGTCATCGCGGCAAGGAGCGCGCGCGGCCCCTTCCGGGTGGCTGGGAGCGCCTTCGGTCTGCTGCCGAACCCTGGCCTGATCGAGGGCGTTGCGGTGGCGGCCTCACCCAAGGACGAGGACCTGACGCCGCTCGAGTGGGCCAAGGTGATGAAGGATCTCGGCATCCTCCCGCCGCTCGAGCGGCTGTTCTCGCTCGGGTTCATCGGCGAAAACTCATCCATGGCGTACACCGTGAGCGGTGCGTTCATCGGGTTTCTGCACGATCGCTACGGCAACGGCGCTGTGCGCCGTTGGTACGCAGGCGAAGACCTGGCGCTCGTCACCGGCAAGAACTTGCTCCAGCTCGAGCTCGAGTTCCACGCCGAGCTCGACACCTTCAGTTTGCCGGAGGCCGCCCAGATTCAGGGTCGCTCGAAGTTCGACCGGCCCGGGTTCTTCGCGCGCCGCTGTCCGCGCTTCGTCGACGCTTGCCGCGAGCGCGCCGCGTCGCTGGAAGCGGCCGGAGACTTCGCGGGCGCGCTGTCCGAGATCGAGCGGGCACGAGTGTTCGAGCCAGACAACCCGAGCCTGACACTGGAGCGCGCGCAGCTCTCTCTCGCTCGAAGTCAAGACAAGGGCCCGCTCGAGGAGCTGGCCCGGTCCGAGGACGTCCCGCGTCATGTGCGAGACCGCGCCATCGAGGTGCTCGCGGACGACGCGCTCTCACGCGGCGAAGTGGTGGGCGCGAGGGCGCGCTACGAGGAGCTGCTCGACCGCACGTTCGACGAGTCGAAGCTGCGCACGCTGTACGTGAAGATCGCGGGCGCCGTCGAGCCCGATTTGCGGCGCGCCCTGGTGCTGCTCCTGCTCGGCGAGCCAGGCAAATCACCGGATCGTCCTGCGGCGTTCGCGCAGATCGGAGTGCTCGAGGTGGCCCGACCCAACGACGGGCTTCCGCCCTACCTGATCGGCCGCTACCACGTGGACAACGACGACTACGCGCAGGCGCTCGAGCGTCTCTCTCGCGCGCTCGCGCGCGAGATCACCGTGCCGCGCGTTCGTGCAGAGGCGCTCCGGCTCGCCATCCTCTCTGCCACTGCGTTGGCCGATTGCGAACGCGCCGCGGAGCTCTTGCGCGTTTACGAACGAGAGCCGTCGGTCAGCGCTGCAAGGCGCGATACAGCAGGCCGCATGGTGGAGCGGTGTTGGTTGTTCCCAGCGGGATGGTCGACGACGGAGAGCGCCAATCCGGGCTAGTGCTGCGTTCGCCAATGCTCGGGCTACTTCTGCTCACTTGCACCTCCGTCTTCGGTACATCCTCTTACGCGAAGAAACTTCGCGGACGATGTACTAGGCTTCTGGCCCGAAATGGAGGCGGAGAATCTCGGCTTGATGGCGCGCGTGTTGGGCGTCGTCGCGCGCTTCGAGACCATCCTCGCGCCGTCCGCGTTCGCCGAGTTGGCGGCGTTGCTCGGTGAGAATGTGGGCTTCGTGCAGCTCGCGATCACCCGCTCGGAGCGGCCCGGCTTCTTCCGCGTGTTGGCCTCGACACGGGGTGCCTTGGACGCCGTGCTGCCCTTTCGCACCTTGCTCAGCGCGGCGCGCCACGTGCACGAGGCGGTGTACCTCCAGAAACGACCGTACGTCGCCGCCTCTCTCGAGCGAGGGATGGACATCGAACGGGTGGGCGCGAAGGCCGGCTTCGGCTCCTACGCCATCTTGCCCATCTACGAGCGGCCAGAGGGTGAGGTCATCGCGGGGCTGGTCGTCGCGTTCAAGGAGGTCGATGGGGTCGAGCGGCTCGCGATCGACCAGTGGACGCAGATCGCGGCGGCGCTTGGACCGAGCGTGGCCCGCGGGCTCACGGCCAGCCAGAAGGAGCGCGCGTTGCGCATCCTGGAGGCCTCTGGGGACGCGCTGATCGCGTGGGACGCCGAGGGACGCGTGACCGACGTGAACCCTGCCGCCGAACAGCTCGTGGGAGCCAGGAAGGGCGATCTCTTGGGCGTCGCGATCCAGGAGCTGTTCGGGGCGGTGCCGATCGGGCCGTCGAGCGGGCAACGCCTCTCATTGCAGGCACGCGATGGCCGCAGGCTGGTGGTCAGCGTGACGGTGAGCCCGGTCGACGGCGACCCGCTGGTGTACGCGCACGCACTGATTCGTGATCTGTCCGACGTGATCGCCACCGAGCAGGACGCCGCCGAACGTCTGCTCCAGCTGCGCGAGCTGACCGAGCAGCACATGGTGCTGCTCGACAACGCGCCTCTGCTGATCTTCCGGTTGGACCCTGAGTCACACGAAATCCTGTACTTGAACCGACATGCGGAGCACCTGTTCGGGGTGCCGGCGGCGAAGGCGCTGAGCACTCCAGGGTTCTTGCGCGACGCGCACGTCGATCCCGACGGTGCGATCGCGTTCGAGGAGGCGGTGGTGGTCGCCAAGCTCGGTCAGGCCATGCCGGCCTACGAGGCGCGCTTGCGGCGCGAGGGAGACGAGCCCATCGTTGCGCGCGGCACGATCTACCCCATCGTGGCCGAGAGTGGTCGCGTGGTGGGCATCGAAGGCATCCTGCTCGACGTGACCAGCGAGCGCGTCGTCAGGTCCAAGCTGCTGCAAGCCGATCGCCTGGCGACGGTGGGGATGCTCTCGGCCGGTGTCGCCCATGAGATCAACAACCCTGCAGCGTTCATGTTGCTGGGACTGGACGTGCTCAGCCGCACGCTCTCGGGGCCTCTGGTCAGCATGCCAGCCGAGGTCGCGGAGCAGGTGCGGCAGCTGGTGGCCGACTTGAAGGACACCGGGCGTCGCATCGTCGAGATCGCGCGCGACATGCGCACGTTCGCCAGCCCTCCGTCGAGCACGAGCGGTCGGCGCACGTTGGTGGACGTGAGCCGCACGATCGAGAGCGCGCTGACCATCACCCGCGCTCAAATCGTGGAGCGCGCAGACTTCGATCTGGATCTCGCCGCCGACCTGCCGCTCGTGTCCATGGACGACGGCCGGCTCGGGCAAGTGGTCGTCAACCTCCTGGTGAACGCAGCGCAGGCGATCGCCGAGGCGCGCGCCCAGCGGGGCAGCATGCCCGCGGGGGATCGCGTGCGCGTGGCGACCCGGCACGACGGAGACAGCGTGGAGATCGTGGTGCAGGACACTGGTATCGGCATCAAGCCGGAGCTGATCGAGCGAGTGTTCGTGCCGTTCTTCACGACCAAGCTCTCGGGCGCGGGGATGGGGTTGGGCCTCGCGATCAGCCGCAGCATCGTAGAAGCGGCGGGTGGAACGATCGTGGTGGAGAGCCCCGTGCCAGGTCTCTCGGCCGGCAGCCGCTTCATCATTCGCCTGCCGGTGTTCGCGCCCGAGCTCGAGCTCGCCCCGCCAGCGGACGACGCCATTCGGCCGACTCGTTCGCGCTCCCTGCTCTTGATCGAAGACGAGCCTTTGCTCGGGCGCGCGCTTGCCGATCAGCTCTCGGAGGTCCATGACGTCACCCTCGTCGGGAGCGGCGAAGAAGCACTCGACCTGCTCGCTCGCCGTTCGTTCGATGCGATCCTGTGCGATGTGCTCATGTCCAGCATGGGTGGCGTGGAGCTGTACCGGGCGCTTCGCAAGGACCGCCGCGAGTTGTGCGGGCGCTTCGTGTTCATGACCGGCGTCGGGTTCGCGCCCGAGCTGGACGTGCTGGTGGGCGAGGACGGCGTCCCCGTGTTGGAGAAGCCGTTTCCGATCGAGACCGCCCTTTCCGTGATCGAAGAACGGCTGAGCGCGCTCGAGTCCCTTCCGCCACCCTCTCTCGAGAATCGTCACGGCGTGCGTGAGACTCCGCCGAAGGGGGCTCAGTAGCGAAACTGCCAGAACACGTCCAAGCCCAGCGAAACCCCACCCTGCGTCTGGGAGCTGTCGCGGTTCTGCTCGTAGCCGCAGTAGCCGCCCGATCCTCGCAGCGACCAGTTCTGCGCGAGCTTGTAGGCGAAATAGAGGTCGCCGCAGCTGCCGGACTGCTGCGTGGTCGAGGAAGTGGTGGTGGTCGTGGCCTCCACCTGCTCCACCGATCCACCCAAGCGGAAGCGATCCGAGAGCTTCACCTGCGCGCCCAAGTAGCCGCCCGTGTCGTTGGTGCCCACGTTCAGCGCCAACACGTCGCGCAGAACGCCACCAAAGGCGCCGGCGATGAGCTCGTTGGCGAGGGAGCTGGCGACGCTGCTGCCGACGGTGCCAGCGAGGTTGGTGGCGGTCGCCGCGCTCTCCCCGAAGACCAGCAGCCGCACGATCTCCTCCTGCGAGCGCGGCGGGTCGGAGCGAAACACGATCTTGTCGTCGGTGATCGGCTTGAGCAGACCGCGGTAGTCCACGAACACGCGGCTGTCATCGTCGGCCTCCCAGTGCGCCGTGAGGCTGACCCAGGGGTTGCCCGTGTCTTCGTCTCGCAGCTGCACCAGCCCTTCGTCGAGCTCGAAGGTCTTGCTGTTGAGCACGATCGACCCCTCGGACAGCTCGACGTCGCCCCGCGTGTGCAGGCGGTCGCTCAGCTCGATCTCGATGGGCGAGTCCTTCTCGGTGCGGAGCTTGAGGTTGAGCGCCTGGGACTTGACCTCGGTGGACTCGACGGCGAGCCGCATGGCGTAGCCCCACGCCGTTTCTGCGCGCTTCTCGACCGGAGGCGCGAGCGGCTGCTTCACGCGCAACCCAGGCGCATCGTCGAGCGAGATCACGTCGCGCGAGGAGGCGTTGGGCAGCTCGAACACCGCGCGCAGCACGCGCGCCTCGACGTCGAACCCTTCCTTCAGTTTGTTCGGGCCGAGCTGGGCCATCCGACTGGGCTTGTCTCCGCCGAAGGGCGTGGCTTCGAGCGTGATCTCGCCGCTCGCCTTCCCGAGCGGCACGCCCTCCACGGTGATGGGTAGCTCCTGTCCCGGCTCGATCGCCAGCTTGGTCGTGAGCTTGGACAGCCTCAGCCCGTCCAGGATGGCGATCGCCGAGCCAACCACGCGACCCGAGGTGCCCTGGGCCTCGAGATCGGTGAGCCGGAGCTCCTGCATGCCGTCGGCGCGTGGGGGAGCAACGCGGACGTTGGCCTTGCCCTCGCGCAGCTCTTGCCCGAGCTGGGGGATGTACGCGACGCCATCGGAGAGCGTGAAGTCGGCCTTCGCCACGCGACCCTTGTCCGCTTGACCCATCTCGCCCCACAACAGCTCGAGCCCGCCGTCGATGGTGCCGTCGAGCTTGGAGAGCACGTCGGCGACCAACGGGTAGAGCGGCGCGATGCTGAACTCCTTCGCGGAGGCCACGATGCGCCCAGCGGTGCTCCAGTCCAGCACCGGCACCACGCCGTCGGCGAACCGCATGCCCGCCGTCCCGTCCACCTGCAGCCGCCCGCCCCCGGCCTGTGCCACGTCCAAGCGCAGCTTCCCGAGCGCCTTGTTCGGGTCCGCTCCCTTGTCGCTGCGAACGCTGCCGGTGAGCAACGCTTGCATCTTCACGTCGTGGATCTGCAGCTTGGACATCTTCAGGTCCAGGGCGAGCGTCGGTTGCTGGTTGATGCCCCTCAGCGCGATGCTCCCGCTCAGCGGGCCTTGGACGTCTCGTTCGGCGAGCGCCGGCACGGCCTGCAGCGGCAAGTCGTACAGATCCGCGACGACGTCGGCCTTCCAGCTGGGCTCGGGCGCGCCCGGCATCTGGCCCGCCGGCAGCAGCTCGAGCACGGCGCCCATGATCGCCACCGGCGTCTTGTCGAGCGACACGGACAGGCCGGCGATCGATCGCCTGGTGGACGGCTCGTAGTTGGCCGTGAGATCCAAGTTCAACGGTGGCACCCACTCGCCCGCGGCGCTGGGCGACACCCCGAGCGCCTGCACCGCCAGGAACAAAGACGGATTCTGCGCGGTCCCGCTCAAGTCCAGGCTGGCGCCGACCTCGCCATCGAGCGCGGGGAGTAGGTCGCGGAAGGGTTTGGGTAGGGATCTCAGGTCGCTCAGAGCGCGCCGCGGGACCTGCAGGGACGCTGCGACCGGAGTGCTCTCTGCGTATGCCGCGCGTTCCGTCGCGGACAAGAGCTTGGCGGGGTCGAGCGTCGCGGTCGCCTCCGCGCGGGCGAGCACCGCGGGATCGAGCAGGTTCAACGCGACCTCGGTCACGCCCGACTTGCCGTCGAAGTTGGCGGTGGCGCGCAGGTCGATCTGGTCCGAAGAGATGCTCTTGTCTTTGCTGACGACAGCGAGCCCCGACGTGCCCAGGTACGAGAGCTCGACGCTCGGGTACTTGTCTTGCTTGTCGCGCTTGAGCTTGAGGCGGGCGCTGGCCAAGCCACGCAGCTCGGACACGGGGTGCAGGCGCTCGGGCAGGCGACGGAGCGCACAACCCAGGTTCCAATTCTCCGCGAACAGCTCGGCGCTGCCGTGCGCCTTTCTCCAGGTGCCGAGCGAGAGCAACGGGCCCTCGAGGGTCGCGTCCACATTCGCGAAGCGCACCTCGGCGATCGCGCCGTCGCACAGCAGCACGGGGTGGTTCGAGGCGGCCGCTTCCGCTCGCTCGGTGGGCGTGGCCTCGTCGACCAAGCGCACGAAACCGCTCCCGATCGCATCATCGCCGTCGAGCTTCGCGCTGAGGCGCGCCGAGATGCCGGCGACCTCACCGAAGCTACCCTGTTCGAGCTCCAGCTCGATCGAGCCCTTGCGACCCCCTCGGACGCGCTCGACGTGCACCTCCACGTTGGCAATGCCGCCTAGCCCCGCGCCCACGCCGACCAGGCGAGAGAGCTTGCCCAAATCGACGTTCGAGCCGGAGAGGTCCCCGATGAGCTCGTCCTTGTCGATGCGCAGCGAGCCCTTCAGCGCGCCGACCGTCCCACCTGTGATGTCGAGGCCCTCGAGCGCGACGCCGCCCGCCTTGGCCTTCGCCGAGCGCAGCGTGCCTCTGGCCACTTCCCCTTGGCGCTCGATCGCAAAACGCACGTTGCTGACGGCGCGGTCCTCGATCGACAGGCTGGCGTCCACGCTGGCCTTGCCGCGCTCATTGTCTGTGACCTCGAGCGCGAGGCGAGGCGTGAGCAGCGGACCTTCGGCCCGTACGCGCACCGAGTCGAGCTTCTCGCCAGACAGAGAGGCGCCAGTGAGGTTGGCCCTGCCGCTCAGGGAGAGGTTCGAGAGCAGACCGGTGAGCTCCGCCTCGAGCGTGAGACCGTCGCTCCGCAGCGTGCGCGGCACGCCGACGCCCAACCCTCGGCCGGAAGCGGTGATCTTCGCGCTGAGCTTGCCTCGCTCCAAGCTGCCATCGACGCGCGCGCTGCCAGAGCCTTCGAGCTGGCCCCGCAGTCGCGGGGCCTCGCCCAGCTTGGGGGCGGCTGCGACCACGCTGAAGGCCACGCGTTCGCCAGCGACGCGGAAGCGAGCGTCGATGGGCAAGCCCTCCTCGTGGATCGTCGCGCTGCCCCAGAGCTCTCCCGCCACGAGCGTGATCACGGCATCGATCGGGGGGATGGGCTGGTCGAGGAGCTCAGCCGTGAAGGTCGTGGCCTCGAGTCGGAACGATGGGTCGGACTCGGCTGGCGGAAGCAGCAGGTCGATGCGCGCTCGCCCGTCGGCGCGGCCGCTCGGCGCATCGGCGAAGAGCGAGCGTGGATCGAGCGACGCGGCGGTCAGGTCGAGGCCGAGCGCCACACCGTGCGAGATGTCCAAGGCTCCTCCGGCCACCACCGTCGCGAGCCCGGTGCCTTGGCGCAGCTCGGCGGTGCCGATCAGGCCGAGGCGCGGCAGCGTGCCGAACACGGACACCTTGGCTTGCGTGTCGACGGTGAGCGGGAACCAAGGAAAGACCTCCCGCAGTGCGCTGGGCGAAACCTCCGGCAAGTGGCCCGTGGCGCGCAACGTGAGCCCTTCCATCCGCATGTGGCCCGAGACCGGGATCTGACCGAGGAAGCCGCCAAAGTCGCCCCACATGGTCACCGGTGGCGGCGCGTCTGGCGCGCCTTGCGCGAAGTCCACGCGTAGGTGGTAGGCCGCCGTCCCGGTGGCCGTCGCGGGCAACAGCTCGCTGACTGCCAGCCCGGTCTCCTGCACGTCGAGCCGAAGGTCACGGTCGGTGTGGAGGTCGAGCGCGGCCTTGACTCGATGCAGCTCCGCTTGGATGGGCGCGCCCACGCTGCCGCGGACCTCCGCGTAGCCGATCTCGATGTCCGGCAGCCGCACGGAGACCGCCGGGCCCGGGACCACGCTGGGCGGCCCTTCGTCGCGTGGAAAGAAGGCCCACGCGATCGAGGGAATGACGCTCTCGTCCGGCGAGAGCGTCACGCGGGCCCGCTCGATGCGCGCGCGGCCGATGTCGATCGGGATCTCGTCACCCGACCAGATCCCGCGCAACAGCGTCCAGGTGGCGATGCGCGCCTCGACGCCCTCGGCGAAGATCACCTCCACGCCGTCGGGATCGAACACCGAGACCTCGCGGATGCGCGCACCCGCGAAGCTCAGGCGCTCGATTTCGCCCACCTCCAAGCGGCCTCTGAACACCGGCCGGAGCGCGGCGTTGACCAGGCTCCGGGTGACGGCCCGACCCTCGCGCAGGCCCACGTGCAGGAGCAGGCCCGCGATCAGGCTGACGGCGAACAAGGCCAGCACCCCCAGGAGCCGCAGGGCGCGGCCCAAGTGCCGCGCGAAGCTCCGCCAGCGACGCGGCCGAAAGCTCTGGATCGTGCGTAAGAAGCGTTCGCGGCTGCGCCTGTCGGACGGAGGCGACGGGCTGTCGTCCACGCGCGCAGCTTAGCAACAATCGGGCCGGTCCGCCCGAAGGTGGCCAAAGCGACACCGCGTGGCGAGGCCACACGAGTCGCGGGCGTGGCGGGACGCCGCCTTACCCTGCCGCTTCGAGATCTCGGAACAGCGGGACGAGCTCCGGCTTGGCGCGCAGCGGGGCGCAGAAGCGCGTCGCCAAGATCAGGAGCTCGCTCTCGAGCTGGTCGGCGCGCCGGCCCATGTCCGCGATGCGGTCGCGCGACTCTTGGCGGCGCTCATCCACGTCGTGGTTGAGGGACTCCAGGCCGGTGCGGAGCTCCTTGACCTGGTAGTCGAGGTCGACCAGTTGGGCGTCGAGCTCCTGCACCGTGCGATCTCGCTCGCGCTCGGCCTGGCGCGACGCGTACCACTCGTCCACGATCTGCGCGAGCTCTCGATAGCACTTGGACAGCTCGGTGTAGGGTTCGTGGAAGGCGGATCGCCCCTCCCAAAACACGGCCTGCCTGTGGGCGGCCTGGAGCTTGCTGCTGAACGCGTCGTTGACCTCGGACATCGAGCCTTGATTCTGCTTGAGCGTGCGAGACTCCTCGCGCAGCCGCGACGCGTCGACGGTGAGAGTGTCCATCGCTTGGCCGAAGCGCACCCGCCCTTCGCGACCCTCTTGCTCGATGATCTCGAGCTTCTGTTGCTCCTCGAAAGCACGCGCGCGGAGCTCGGCAACCTCGTTGACCTTGCCGGTCAGCTCGTCGAGCAAGCGGGTGAGATCTGGCGGGGGCGTCGCGGGGAAGCCGCGCTTGAGCATGTCTCCGAACAGCCGCGAGCGTCGCTCCCACAGCTGGGCCTCGCCCTGGCGCAGCTGTCGGCTCTGCGGTGCGGACTCGCTCTCCGGCTCGGGAGGCAGGTCGACGTTCAGCTCCTCGCCAATCCGGAGCAGCTTGGCCAGCACGGCCTGAGCGTCGACGGGGCGCTCGGCCGGGGTCTTGGCCATCATCGAGAAGATGAGCTCGTCGAGAGCCTGCGGCACGGTGCTCAGCTGCGTCGAGACGTGGGGTGCCGGCTCGCTCATGTGCTTCACCAACATCGTGGGCGCGTTGGGCGCCTCGAACGGCAGCGCCGCCGTCAGCATCTCGAACAGGATCACGCCGAGCGAGTAAATGTCGGCAGAAGGACCCACCTCCGTCGAGGTGCCTTGCTCGGGCGCCATGTACTCGGGCGTCCCGAAGATCTCACCGACGCTGGTGAGCCGCGAGTCGTGCATGCTCCGCGCGATGCCGAAGTCGAGCAACTTGATGCGGTCGCCCTTCAGCACGAACACGTTCTCGGGCTTCAGGTCGCGATGGATGACCTCGAAATCATGGGCGCGCGCGAGCGCTCGCACCATCTGCACGGCCAGCTTCAGGGTGCGGGCGACCGGGATCCGGCCCTGCGAGATGGAGTGCGCCAGGCTTTGCCCCTCGAGCAGCTCCATGACCAGGAAGGCGGTGCCTTCCTCCATCTCACCTTGGTCGTAGACCTCGATGATGTTCGGGTGAGCCAGCCGCTGTGCGTGCAAGGCTTCGCGCCGAAAGCGCTCCTTGACGGTGGGGTCGCGCACCACCTCCCCGTGGAGGATCTTCACGGCGCAGGGGCGGTCGACCATCTTGTGGCGCGCCTTGTAGACCGTCGCCATCCCGCCCTCTCCCAGCACTTGCTCGAGGACGTAGCGACCGGCCACGGTCGTTCCCAGGCGAGCGTCGGGCAGGGCCTCGAGGCTCGACCCATCCACGAAGCAGAAGCTGCTCTCGTGGGGGTACCGTTGCTTGCATTGCGGGCAGACCTTCACAGGTCTCGCCACTCTATGTGCCGGCAGGTGACCGGTCAACGACAGGACGGCCTGTATGACCATCGACATACTGTGACGATTTTCTTGTAGGCTTCCTGGATCGGATGGCTTCCCTGAGCCCCGGATCCGTCTTTGCTGGCCGCTATGAGATCTTGCGCTGCTTGGGGCAGGGCGGGATGGGCGCAGTGTACGAGGTGGTGCACCGCGAGACCCGGCGCCGCGCTGCGCTCAAGGTGCTGCTGCCCGTGCTGGTGAGCGACGACGACGCGCGCGCCCGCTTCGCACAGGAGGCCTGCATCACCGCGGAGCTCGACTCACCCCACCTGGTCGAGAACTTCGACGCGGGGGTCGACGGCGAGAGCAAGTGTCCGTTCATCGTGATGGAGCTGTTGCGTGGCGAGAGCCTGGGCGAGCGCCTGTCGCGGCGCGAGCGCCTGGCCGCCCACGAGGCGGTGGAGGTGCTGCGGCAAGTGGCGGTAGCGCTCACGGCCACGCACGGCCGCGGCATCATCCATCGCGACCTCAAGCCGGACAACATCTTCCTCACTCGGCGGGACGACGGCTCACACCGAGTCAAGGTGCTCGACTTCGGGATCGCCAAGGTGCTCGAGCAAGCAGGGCTCAGCCGCAACACCGTCAACATCGGCACGCCGCTGTACATGGCGCCCGAGCAGATCGATGGCGCGAGGCTTTCGGCGGCGACGGATCTGTTCGCGCTCGCGCACATCGCGTTCGAGCTGCTCACGGGCGAGAGCTACTGGGAGCAAGAGGTCCGCGCGGCACCGAGCACCATGGTGCTCCTGCGCTGGATCGACGCCGGCATGAAGGAGGCTCCCTCGGTGCGCGCGCAGCGCCTGGGCGTGCTGGTTGGGCCCGCGTTCGACGCCTGGTTCTTCCGAGGCACCGCGCGAGACCCCAAGGCACGCTACGGCTCGGCCATCGAGCTCGTCGCGAGCTTCGCCCTCGCCATCGGCCAGCCGCCGCCGCAGTTCCAGGCGCCGGTTCCGCCAGAGAGTCTGCGCTTTGCAGCCAGCGCGCCCAACCCGCTGATCGCGCGCGGTCCGAGAGTGACCTCGCAGGAGGAGACCACCCGGACGCGTCCAGCGGTGTCGGTGCGTCGCACCGGCGAGCCCCTCACGACGCCGGTGGGCAGTGTGCGCCGCAGCTCACCGGTCGTGATGGGGGTGCTCTTGGGCGGCGGCGCGGCGTTGCTGCTGGGCCTGATCGCGCTCGCGGTCGTGCTCGGCGGCGACGACGGAAAGCGGGTGGGGAGCGCGCAATCGGCCGCCGGTACGGGCGATCTCGCGACGCAAACGGCGAGCGCGCAGCAGGCCCACGCCACGGTGGAGCCGCTGCCGACCCCGTCGAGCGCCTCTCCGCTCGCCAGCTCCATCGCGAAGAGCAGCGCCAAGACGTCCAAGCCCGTCAAGGGCGCACCTCCGGTCACCGCCAAGCCCAAGACCAGCGCCGACATCTGTCGGACCGACCCGCGTCGCTGCCCCTGGTGAGCAGCTTCTCAAGTCGCTGCTCGCCTGCGAGCATCGCTGGATGCGCACGGCTTGGATCGCTTTGGGGATGGTGGTGCTGGGATGCGGTGACTCGTCGGCGACCGGGGGCGGCGGAGCGCAGGGCGGGGCGGGCGGCGAAGGGCAAGGGGCTGGCTCCACGACGAGCGCGGGTGGAGGAGCCGGTGGCGGCGGTTCGCCCGCCTCAGGGGGCGGCGGCGCGGGCGTGGGGGGCGGATCCGCGGGCTGCGGCGAAGCCGAGGTGGCCGGTACCTTCGACGAGTCGATCGAGGTGAACGGCACGAGTCGAACGTACGTGCTGGTGGTGCCCGACGGCCTCGATGGTGTCGCGCCCGTGCCGCTGATTTTGGGCTTCCACGGCTTCAACGGCACCGGCACCTCGGCCAGCCAGTATTTTGGCCTGACCGGCGTCGAGCAGGCCGTGTACGCCTATCCGCAAGCGCTGCCGCTCCCAGGCCAGAATGGCGGCGTCGGCTGGGACATGGAGGCCGATGGCGTCGACGTGGCGTTCATCGACGCGCTGATCGACAAGCTCGAGGCGGAGCACTGCCTCGACAGCTCGCGCGTGTTCGCCGCCGGCCACAGTCACGGCGCTTCGTTCTCGAACCACCTGGGCTGCTATCGCCCAGACACCTTCCGCGCGATCGCACCGGTCGCCGGTGGTGGGCCTTGGGCCGGACCCTGCACCGGCGCGGTCTCGGCGATGCTCATCCATGGGGCCGCAGACACCGATGTTCCGATCGACAACGGCCTTGGCAGTCGCGACCACTGGCTCGAGGCCAATGGCTGCGCGGGCGCCGCGAGCACGCCGACGGATCCGGCGCCATGCGCTTCGTACACCGGCTGTGCCGAGCCGGTGCTGTGGTGTGAGCACGCGGGCGGACACGAGTGGCCGAGCTTCGCCGGCGCCGGCATACGTGGGTTCTTCTTGAGCTTGTGAAGGGCGTGGTCAGCAGGGGGCGCCCCACCTGGCTCGCACACCGGGCCCGAGGTCCGCGGCGGGACGGCTAGCGCGGGATCAGACCGCCGAACCAGGCCCCGGCGACGGCGCCTGCCAGCACGAGCACGATCAGCAGGTAGACGATCGGGCTCATCCCCTGCTTCGGCTGCACCACATCCACGGCGTCGGGCCGCGGGAGCGATTGGCTGGGCAGTCTCGGCGGATCGCTCGCGGGACGCGCAGCAGGCCGGGCCGAGGACCCTTTCGACGCGGGGGCCGGCGCCGGTGCGGGCTCGTCGTCCTCGAGCGCGGCCAGGTTGCCGATCCCGATCTCCATGGTCGCCCGGTGGATGCTCGCGCGGATCTCCGACTCGCTGTCGCTCGGTGGCTGGGAGGCGCTCTGCACGTTCACCTCGTCCACCCAGCTGCCGATGTCGTCGAAGCCCAGCTTGAGCGGGTCGACCGTCTTGGCTTTGCCCCCGCCGGCCGGCGCTTGCGCGTCCTTGTCGCTCTGCAAGCTGGTGAACTCGAACAGCGCCTCCTCGATCAGTTTGTCGATCAGGTTGGAAGCCTTCTCCGGCTTCTTCTGCTTGCGCTGCGACATGGCGCCGCGCACCAGCTCGGCGATGTCGAACGAGGACACCGGCCGGCCGTAGCGGTACAGGAACGCGGTGAGATCGCGGCCGAGGTCGCGCGCGGAGGCGTAGCGCGTGTTCAAGTCTTTCGCGAGCGCGCGGTGCAGGATGCGCTCGAGATCGTCGTTCACGTCCGAGCGCATGGCCTTCAAGCTCGGGATGTTGACCTGCTGCACCATCTTCACCGTGGCGAAATCGGTGTCGCCCAGGAACAGCCGTTTGCCCGCCAAGAGCTCCCAGAGAATGATCCCCACGGCGAAAATGTCGGTGCGGTGGTCGACGTCTCCACCGAGCGCCGCTTCGGGGCTCAGGTAGCTGAACTTGCCTTTGATGATGCCGGGCTCGCTCTTTTCGAGCTGACTCGAGGCCTTGGCCAGGCCGAAGTCCACGATCTTCACCTCGCCGTGTTTGGTGATGAGCACGTTCGGCGGCGACATGTCGCGGTGCACGATGTGCAGGTCCTTGTTGCCCTCGCCCTTGAGCTCGTGTGCGTAGGTCAGGCCCTCGCAGATCTTGACGGCGATCAGCACCGCCGCTTCCACCGGAAAGGTGCGGCCGTTGCTCTTCAGGTAGTCGATGACGGCCTTGAGATCGGAGCCGTCGACGTACTCCATCACGATGAAGTAGGCGTTGTCGCCGACGCCGATGTCGAACACTTGCACGCAGTTCGAGTGCGAGAGCTGCGCGCTCAGGCGCGCCTCGTCCAAGAACATCGAGATGAATCGCTTCTTCTCGGACAGGTGCGGGAGCACGCGCTTGATCGCCACACGCTTCTTGAAGCCCTCGATGCCGGCGCTCTCGGCGACGAACACTTCGGCCATGCCGCCGGACGCCAGGCGCTCGAGCACGCGGTAGCGCTGCTGCTGGTGGGCTTCGCTCATCTTCGGGCGCCAAAATAGCCGAGTTTCCTGCTTCACCCTCAAAAAACTTCGCGCAGCGCGTCACGGCCGCTCGCCACCCCTCAGCGCGGGGGTACGCGTCGCGGTGCTTCGGGCCGGAACAGCGGCAAGGTGAGCGTCACCGTCGACTCACCATCGCTCGGCCGAGACGGCGCCGGCGGCGGCATCGTGTCGCCGCCACGCGAGCCCACGGTCGGCGGCTGGGCGAGGGGGGGCCCGCCGACCAGGTCGAGCGTGTCGTCGCTCAGGATCGCGCCCGGCGGCACGCTGGCGCGCGAGGCTCCGCGCTGCTCGATGTGCACGATCGTGCCGGAGCGCATGAGCATGAAGCGGCCCGTGCTGGCGTCGTCCTTGACGAACAGCGCGGCTGCGCCGATCACGAGCTCACCCGCGAGGCCTCCGTCCAATTCCGGGTGCAAGCAGGCCATGAACTGCGCGCCAACACACTTGCGGATCTCCGGCGGCACCATGCCCGTGCGGGAGACGATCCACTTGCAGGTCCCCTCGGCGTCGAGCAGGAACGTGCACGAGCGCGTGTGCACGGCGAAGACCGCGTCATCCACGGCGATCCCCGGGCTCGCCCCGCGCAGCGGTCGCCCCTTCGAGCTCCAAGTCGGCCTCGGCTCGTGGGGTCCGCGCGCGCTCTCGCTCCCGCTCTTGGGCGTCGAGCTCGGCCTCGCTGGCGAGGCCCTCGTCCTCGGGCACGAGGTACAGCACCGACAACGGCGGCAACGTGAGCGACAGCGACTGCTGGTGGCCGTGCGAGGGCACCGCCTCGCAGCGGGCTCGGCCCATGTTCCCGCGATCCTGCCCGCCATACACGCGCGCGTCGGTGTTCAGCCGCTCCAAGTAGTCGCCTTTGCGCGGCACCCCGATGCGGTAGCCCACCCGCAACACCGGGGTGAAGTTGGCCACCACGACCACGAAACGGCCGGTCTGCCGCGTGTCGAGCTGGCTCTTGCCGAAGCGGATGAACGACGCGACCGACTGCGGTGCGTCGTTGGCGTCGATCCAGCGAAACCCCTCGCTCGCGTGATCGAGCGCGTGCAGGGCCGGCTCTTGGGTGTAGAGCCGGTTCAGATCCCGCACCAAGGTGGAGATGCCCCGGTGGCCGGGCTCTTCGAGGCGCTCCCACTCGAGCTCCGTGGAGAAGTTCCACTCGCCGCGCTGCCCGATCTCGCCTCCCATGAACAAAAGCTTCTTGCCAGGGTGCGCCCACATGTACGCGAACATGGCCCGCAGGCTCGCGCGTCGCGATGGCTCGTCGCCAGGCATCTTGCCGAGCAGCGACCGCTTCAGGTGCACCACCTCGTCGTGGGACAGCGGCAGCAGGTAGCGCTCCGAGTACGCGTAGGTCAGGCCGAACGTGAGCAGGCCGTGGCTGAAGCTGCGGAAGATGGGATCGAGGGCGAAGTAGTTGAGCGTGTCGTGCATCCAGCCCATGGTCCATTTGAAGTCGAAGCCCAAGCCGCCGGTGTAGGTGGGACGCGTCACGCCCGGCCAGGCCGTGGACTCCTCGGCACACACGATCGCCCCGGGGACGCGCTCATGGATGGCGTCGTTGAGCGCACGGAGGAAGGCGACGGCCTCGAGGTTCTCGCGACCGCCGTGCACGTTGGGCTCCCACTCGTGCGGCCCGCTCGCGCCGTAGTCCAGGTAGAGCATGCTGGCCACGGCATCGACGCGCAGCCCATCCAGGTGAAACTCGCGAAGCCAATACAGCGCACTGGCGATCAAGAAATTTTTGACCTCCGGCCGACCCCAGTCGAAGACGAAGGTCTCCCATTGGCGGTGCTCGCCGCGCCGCGGGTCCCAGTGCTCGTACAGCGGCGTCCCGTCGAAGCGACCGAGCGCCGCTGCGTCGCGCGGGAAGTGGGCTGGCACCCAATCCAGCAGCACGCCGATCCCCGCGGCGTGGCAGCAGTCGACGAAGTAGCGGAAGTCGTCCGGGCTGCCCAGGCGGCTGGTCGGCGCGAAGTAGCCCGACACTTGGTAGCCCCACGAGCCGTCGTAGGGGTGCTCGAGCACCGGCAAGAGCTCGATGTGGGTGAAGCCCAGCTCCTTCACGTACGCCACGAGCTCCGTCGCGAGCTCGCGGTAGCCGAGCCAGCGCTGGTGCTCCTCTGGTTCGGGCTCGGCCTGCGCGGCGGGGCGTCGCTTCCAGGACGGCAGGTGCACCTCGTAGATGGAGAGCGGCCTCTCGGCCATGGGTTTGGTCGAGCGGTCCGCGAGCCAGGCCGCGTCGCTCCACGCGAATTGGGAGCAGACCACCTTGGAGGCGGTCTCCGGCCGCAGCTCCATCGCGCGTCCGACCGGATCCGACTTGTCGAGCGGGCCGCGCCGCGTAGCGATCTGGAACTTGTACAGCGCACCGGCTGCCGCGTCGGGATCGAACAGCTCCCACACGCCGTGGCTCAGCTTGCGCATCGCGCCGCGATCCGCGCGCCAGCCGTTCCAGTCGCCGGTGACGCGGACGCCCAGCGCAGCGGGCGCCCACACCACGAAGCTCACGCCGCTCCGCCCCTGGTGCTCGAGCAGCTGCGCGCCGAAGCGCTCGTAGAGCTCGTGGTGGGTCCCCTCGTGGAAGAGGTGGATGTCCAGGTCCCCGATCGAGGGCGCGAACGCGTAGGGGTCGTGCGAGCGCAGAGTGACGCCTTGCGCGGTCGTCCACTCGATCTGGTAGTCGCGCGCGCTGCCGTCGAGCCGCGCCACGAACACGCCCTCCGGGTGGATGCGGGTGGCGGCCACGGCCGGCCCCGCCTGGGGAATCACGCAGAGCTGAGTCGCCCCTTGGCGCAGCACCCGCACCAGCGGGCCACGCGCGTCCGCGTGCGGGCCGAGCAGGGTATGCGGGTCGGGGTGGAGACAGCGGGCGAGGCGGTCGAGATCGTCAGCCAGCACGGACCGCCACCGTAGCAAAGGCGCGTTCGCGCTGCGTCGCGATCGATCACCCTCGCCAAGCAGGGCGTCGCATACTAAGAGCCCGGGTGGAGGAACTCATGGGAATGCTCAGCGCGCATGCCGACGTCAGCAAGAACGGCCACAGCGATGGCCGCATCAAGAGCTACGCGCCGGCCACGGGGGAGCTGCTCGGTGACGTTCCCGTGAACACCCGGGACGAGGTCCGCGCCGCGGTCGCGCGGGCCAAACGGGCGCAGGAGTCGTGGGCCGAGCTGCCGATCGAAGAGCGCTGCGCACGCGCGTTGCGCTTCCGCGACGCGTTGGTGGCGCGCGAAGAGGAGCTGAGCGACCTGCTCGCGCGCGAGACGGGCAAGCCCATCCTCGAGGCGCTCGGTCACGAGATTACCCCGTCGGTGACGGTCGCGACCTACTTCGCCAAGAAGGCGAAGGAGATCTTGGCGCCCCGCGACGTGCCGCTGATGTTCCTCAAGCAGAAGCGCAGCCGCGTGCACTACACGCCGCGTGGTGTGGTCGGGTTGATCACGCCCTGGAACTACCCCTTCTACATGCCGTTCCGGGATTTCTTCCTGGCCATCCTCGCGGGCAACGCGGTGGTGCTCAAGCCCAGCGAGATCACACCGCTGATCGCGCTCAAGGCCAAGGAGGTCTGGGATCAGGCGGGGTTGCCCGTGGATCTGTTCCAAGTCGTGACCGGCTACGGTCAAACCGGGGCGGACTTGATCGGCGCGGGCATCGACTTCTGCGTGTTCACGGGCGGCGTGGCGACGGGGCGTCGCGTGGCCGCAGCCTGCGGGGAGCGCCTCGTGCCGTGCGTGATGGAGCTCGGGGGCAAGGCGCCGCTCATCGCGTGCAGGGACGCGGACGTGGAGCTCACCGCGCGAGGCGCCGTGTTCGGCGGCTTCTCCAACGCCGGGCAGGCCTGCATCTCGGTCGAGCGCGTGTTCGCCCACCGCGACATCGCCGAGGCGCTCGAGAAGAGAATGGTGGAGCTGGTGCAGGCCCTCCGGGTCGGCGACTCGCACGCGGGGCCGGTCGACGTCGGCGCCATCATCTTCCCCAAGCAGATCGAGATCGCGGAGGCTCACATCGCCGACGCGCTCAGCAAGGGGGCCAAGCTGCTCGCCGGAGGCAAGCGCGTCAGCGGCCCGGGCCAGTTCTTCGAGCCCACGGTGCTCGCTGGCTGCAACACCACCATGACCGTGATGACCGAGGAGATCTTCGGCCCGATCGTGCCGATCATGCGCGTCGAGAGCGAGGAAGAGGCGATTCGACTCGCCAACGAGTCCCACCTGGGCTTGAACGCGTACGTCTTCAGCCGCGACCGCGCGTACGCGGAGCGCCTGGCCGAGCGGGTGCAGGCGGGTGCCGTCGTGATCAACGACGTGCTGGCCAACGGCGGCTGCCCCGAGCTGCCGTTCGGCGGCGTGAAGCAGAGCGGGTTCGGGCGCGTGTTGGGCGACGACTCGCTGCGCGACATGTGCACACCGCACGCGATCCTCAATGATCGCATCGCGTTCGGCAGCGACAATCCGCTCTGGTTCCCGTACACGGATCAGAAGCTCAGCACGTTCCGCAAGATCACCCACGCGGTGTTCGGAGGCGGAGGCATCCTGGAGAAGGTGCGCCGCATCCTGTAGCGGCGCCGGCCGCTACGGATCACTGCCGTGCACGTGGCGATAGCCGGCGGGGATGGCGGTGGGATCGTTCGAGGGCTGCTCGGGCCGGACCGGCGGGAAGGCGAGGGCGCCAAACCAAGCCGGCTTTCCTGCGAGGAAGAGGCTCGCGGGGATGTCGGCCGGGGGGATGGTCCAGTCCATCGCGTCCAACACGGAGGACCAATTCCCCTCGATCAACGTGGTGCCGAAGCGGGTGTCGTCGCGGTCGACGTAGAGGTCGCGGGGCCCGCCGTCGGAGTGGACCAGATCGTCGGGTGGATGGGTTCCGGAGAAGCCCTGGTTGCCGACGTCGGGGAAGCCGAGGCGAAACAGGGTGCTCTCGTCGAGATCCGACGAGACGCTCTCGGTGAGGAACTCGCGGTCTGCCGGGTTGCCGACCACACCGATGACGTTGCCGACCAAGGAGTAGAAGAGGTTTCGCCGATCGATCGCGACGGCGACGCGATCGGTCGCGTTGACCCAGCTGTTTTCGCCCTTGATCTGGTTGCGCAGGAGCACGGTGTGCGAGCCCGAGCCGTGGTAGGAGTCGGAGCCGAACTTGCCCATCACGTTGCCCTCCACCAGCGTGTACATCTGGTGTGGGCTGTGGTTGGTGCTGATGTCTGCGGCCATGATGCCGTGGCTGGGCGACGTGGGCGGGTCGGTGTAGAACGAGTCGACGCAGTAGTTGTAGGCGATCACGTTGCCGAAGCCGCCGCCGTAGTTGTCCCCCGCGCCGCCATCGCCCAGCACGATCGCGGGGAAGCCCGCTGCGACTGCGATGTTGTCGACGACCAAGCTCCAGCTCACGTCGGTGAGCAGGTCGATGGCCTCCGAGTTGGGACCGCCGTTGCTCTGATCGTGCAGGTAGTTTCTGCGGATCTCGACGTGGCCGGCCCAGGTGACGAGGATCGTCTTGGTGGGCATGTCGCTGAACTCGCAGCCCGCCACCCACACGTTCCACGCGTTCTCGATCTGGACGAAGTGCCCTGGGCTCGTGCCGTTGCCGAGGAAGCGAATGTCCTCCACGCCCGCGTCGCTGGTGACAGCGGGGAAGTAGGCGAGCTCGGGCGATGCGGCGAAGTCGATCGGCAGCGGCGGTCGCACGCTGACCGAGGTGGGGGTGACCGACTCGACCATGTGCAGCGACGCGCGGTGGCGCGCCGTCGCGCCGCCCTTGGTCCAGACCAAGTCGGCGTCGTCCATCTCGCTGACCGTGACCATGAAGCCCACCTCGATCCCGCTGGTGTCGGCGACGGTCACGGTGCTGCTGCCGCGCGTGGCGCCGGCGCTCACCGCCATGCTGTAGCCAGGGTTCGCCTTGGGTGGTGGCCACGGTCCGAGCGCGCCGATCCGCACCGCGACCCCAGCGCTCACGTCGAAGGTGGTCTGTGCGCCGGCGCCGCGCAGCGTGATGGGCGAGGTGATGGCCAGCGGGCCGTCGATCAAGTACGTGCCCGCGGGCACCGACACCACCTGGCCGTCGGGGCACGCATCGATCGCAGCCTGGATGGCGTCCACCGCGCTCGCCGCGCCAGTAGGGTCTGCGTTGTAGGGAGCCGCGGTCACGTCCGCGCACACGGTGCTGCGACTGGGGATGCCGCCTTCCACGCCGGCGCTCTCCCAGGTGCCAGGCAGCGGCAGGCGGTCCTCGGGGATGATCGCGCTGATGTCGACCCCGCCGGTGCCGCCGCCACCACCGGCGCCACCCGTGCCGCCCGTGGAGGACCCGCCCGTGCTCGCAGACGCTCCGCTGCCGCCTGGGCCGCCCGCGCCGCTGCCGTCGTCGCCGCACCCGGCGAGCGCGGCGAGCAGCGCGACCATCCAAACAAGCTCAGGCCTGATCTTCGTCGGTCGCGCCCACATGGCTACCTCCGCGCGCGAGCGTATCAGCCTCGAGCTCGAGCGTCGCTCCGCGCTCGCCCCTCGAGGACGCGAGCTCGCGGTTGGTCCGCCATGACGAGCGGACCTATATTGGCCGCTCGCCCCGAGCGTCACGAGTGCTCGACCGCATGACAGCCCCACGCGTGGTGTCCCTCCGCCGCTTCTTGCCTGGGCTCGCGTTGCTCCGCGGTCACGGGCGCGCCGGCTTGCGCGCGGATCTCGTCGCTGGGCTCACGGTGGGCGCCATGTTGGTGCCGCAAGCGATGGCGTACGCGGAGCTCGCGAACATGCCGGCGAGCGCCGGGTTCCACGCCGCACTGCTCGCGCTGGTTGCCTACGCGTTGGTGGGCACGTCGCGCCACTTGGGTGTGGGCCCGGAGCCAGGCACGGCGATCCTCGCCGCGACCGGCGTCGCTGCCGTCGCCGCCGGGGATCCGACCCGGCACCTGGCCCTGATGGCGCTGCTCGCAGCGATGGTTGGCACGCTCTGCCTCGTTGCGGCCTCGTTGCGCCTCGGGTTCATCGCCGAGCTGCTCTCGAAGCCAGTCCTGGTCGGCTACATCACGGGCGTGGGGCTGACGCTGGTCTCGAGTCAGCTCGGCAAGGCGACGGGCCTCGCGCTGCAGGGCGACGGGTTCTTTCCGCGCGTCGCCGACTTCGTTGGTCGATTGGGGGAGGTGCGCCCCATCCCGCTCGCGATGACAGCGTCGACGCTCGCGATCGCGCTGCTCACACGGCGCTTTGCGCCCCGGCTCCCAGGCGCGTTGATCGCGGTGTCGCTCGCGACGCTGGCCAGCGTGCTGCTCGACCTGCCAGCGCTCGGACTGCGGACCGTCGGCCAGCTCGAGTCGAGCCTGCCGAGCATCTCGTTGCCGGCGGTGCGGTGGACGGACGTCGCGGCCTTGGCCCCGACCGCGGTGGGGTTGGCGCTGGTCGGCTACACCGACAACGTCCTCACCGCACGTTCCGTCGGCGCGAGCCAGGGCTACCGCGTCGACGCCAACCAGGAGCTGCGAGCGCTGGGCGTCATCAACCTCTGCTCCGCCGTATCTGGCGGCTTTCCGATCTCCTCCAGCGCCAGCCGCACGGCCGTGCCGGCCTCGTTGGGCAGCAAGAGCCAGCGCGTCGGGCTCGTGGCTTGCGCCTTCGTCGCGGCCGCCGTGCTGGGCGCAGGGCCTTGGCTCTCGCACATCCCAGAGGCTGCGCTGGCCGCGATCATCCTCGCCGCAGCGTTCAGCATCATCGACCTCGAGGCGTTCCGGCGGCTGCGCGCGCTCTCTTTGTCGGAGCTCGGCATCGCCGTCGGCGGCACGCTCGGGGTGATGGCGCTCGACTTGCTCGACGGGGTGCTGTTGGCGGTCGCTGCGTCCGCGGTCCTCGCGCTCGCCCGGGTCGCGGTCCCACACGACGCGGTGCTCGCGCGCGCAGAGAGCCTCGATGGCTGGGTCGACGCCGAGAAGTACGGCCTCGAGCGCAGCGAAGGCATCCTGGTTTATCGCTTCGACGCCCCGCTGTTCTTCGCCAATGCCTCGCGCTTCCGCGATCGGTTGCACACCGTGATGGATGAGAACCCCGGGCGCGAGGAGTGGGTGGTGCTCGACTTCGAGGGCGTGGGTGAGATCGACACGACCGCGCTCGACATGTTGCAGGAGCTCGCCGCGGAGCTGACCAGGGACGGCGCCGTCGTGGCCGTGGCCCGGGCCAACGCGCGTGCGCTGGCGCGACTGGAGCGCGGAGGATTGACGGCGCCGTCGGGGCCGCTGCGCGTGTTTCCGACGATCAACGGCGCGGTGCGGGCCTTCCGTGAGCGCGGCGCGCCCGGGCGTTGACCCACCGCCATCGGCTGCGCATCGTGGGGTCATGCGCACGGGTCCGACGTCGTTGGTGGTCGCAGGAGTCTGCTGGGCGAGCGGGTGCACGACCAGCCCGCACAAGCCCCTCGACGAGCCGGCCGTCGCGGTCGACGTCGGGGCTGCCACGCCACCCATCCCGCCCACCAAGCCTCCCGCGCCGGCCTCCTCTGCGGCGCCAGGGGAGGTCGCGACGTTCTACAAGCGCGGCGTCTTCAGCGAGAAGGACGTCGCGCGAGCGAGCAGCGGCGACGGGTGTATCGGCACGCCCGAGGAGCTCGCCGCCTGCAAGCAGTTGCGGCCAGCACGCTGCGAGCTGGATGCTCCCGTAGGCTATTGGGGGGAGGCTCGCTGCTCAGGGGCGCTGCGCCCGCCGGGCCCAGCGCTGGATCTGCCGCCACCACGCTGTGTGTGCACCTGCAGCGACGAGTACATTCGCAGCGCAGACGAGCAACACAAGCGCCGCATCGAGTGCGGGAACCCGCCCTGATGGGCGCCCGAGCGTCAGCGGTACTGCTCGACGTCGATACCGAAACGCTTGAGCCAGCGATGCACCTGCATCCGCTCCTTGCCGAACACACGCCCGACGGCCGCGACGTTGCCCTTGTGTTGCACGAGCAGGGCGCGGAGCTCCTCTTCCGTCGGCTGCGCCGGGGCCCGAACGCGCGCCGCCTCGCTGACGGGCGCTGGCTCGGGCGGAAAGCCGGGGTACCCGGCAGGAGGCTCGCCGGGCAGCGTCCTGCCCGGCGCTGCTGCGGGGTCGGCCGCGTAGGTGACGCTGGGCGGCGGACCGGTGAACGCCTCTGGCCGAGGCAGCGGGCCGGGGATGGTGCCGCGCAAGTCGTCTTCGACCTGGCGGCGCTGGCCGTCCACGGTGACCACGCCGTAGCCGACCATGGCATCGTTGATCACGTCGGGCAGGTGGGGCGCGTCCAGCATTTGGCCCTCGCACAGGGCTACCGCGCGCTTGAGCGTGGCCTCGAGCTCGCGCACGTTGAACGGCCAGTCGTAGTGCAAGAGCCCCGTCATGAACGAGAAGCTCAGGCGCAGATCGGGGCGGTCTTGCTTGCGCAAGATGTGAGTCACGAGCGCGTAGATGTCCTCCTTGCGCTCACGCAGCGGCGGGAGCACCACGCTGTACTCGTTCAGGCGCGCGAACAGGTCGCCGCGGAACCTGCCATCTTTCTGCAGCTGCGACAGGTTGCGGTGGGTGGCGCACACCACGCGAACGTCCACTCGCTCGGACGCGGTAGCGCCCACGGGGATGATCTCCTTGGCCTGCAGCACTCGTAGCAGTTTGGTCTGTGCCTCGAGCGGCATGTCGCCGATCTCGTCGAGGAACAAGGTGCCGCCGTCCGCCGCGCGCACGATGCCCACCTTGTCCCGATCGGCTCCGCTGAAGGCACCGCGCTTGTAGCCGAAGAGCTCGCTTTCGAGCAGCGGAGCGGGGATGGCGGCGCAGTTGACCGCCTGGAACGAGCCCTTGCGACCGCTCGCGGCGTGCAGCTCGCGGGCGAACAGCTCCTTGCCCGTGCCGCTCTCGCCGAGCACCACCACGGAGATCTCGCTCTTCGCCACGCGGTGCAGCGCGCGCAAGAGCATCCGGATCTGGAAGCCGCCCACGATGCCGGTGAAGCTCGGCGTGTCCGGTGGGCCCGCAGTGGCGCCGTCGATGCGGTAGCGGGCGTAGCTCTCGGCGCCTGCGGCGACGAACTTGAAGATCGCGTCACCGATGCGGATTTCGTGCAAGTCCTCGAGCGCGAGCTCGGTCACGAAGCGACCATCCACCAGCGTGCCGTTGCGGCTGCCCAGATCGGTGATGAGCCATTTGCCTTGCGAGAAGCCGATGCGTGCGTGCTGACGAGATACGGCGCCCTCGGGGACACACAAGTTGGAGGTCGGGTCGCGGCCGATGATCAGGTCGCGCTCGGACAGCAGGTAGGCGGGGGAGAACTGGTCGTAGGCAGGCGCGTACAAGAGCACCAGGCCTGCGCGCGTGCCACGGGCGACGTCCGGCGACGCTTGGGCGCCGAAGTGCTGCATCGAGGCTGTGGTGCGCGGCTGGCGGTCCGCCATGGGGCAGGCGCAGGATAGCGCGGGCCAGGCGAGGGGACACCCGCGATGCGCGCGCGTGGATGTGGTTTCATGGCGGGCCCCCATGAGCACACCCCGAGAGCTGGTCGTCGCCGCCGCCCAGATGCAGAGTCAGGACGATGTGGCGGCCAACCTCGCCTGCGCCGCGGAGCTGTGTGCGAAGGCCAAGCGCCGCGGCGCCGAGCTGGTGCTGCTGCCGGAGAACTTCGCCTTCATGGGTGCGGAGGCGGAGCGCCGATCGATCGCGGAGCCGGTGGCGCTGGGGGCTCCCGCGGGCGCGATCCTGCGCGCCCTGGCCGATGTGGCCCGCCATCAGCAGCTGACCATCATCGCGGGCGGTATGCCCGAAGCCAGCCAGGATCCGAGCCGGCCGTACAACAGCAGCGTGGTGTTGTCGCCTCGGGGCGAGGTGCTCGCGGTGTATCGCAAGATTCACCTGTTCGACGTGGATGTGGGCGACGGGCAGAGCTACCGCGAGTCGCTCTCGACCACCCCGGGCGAACAGGCCAAGGTGATCGAGCTGGGCGGCGCCTCGGTCGGTCTCTCGGTCTGCTACGACGTTCGATTCCCGGAGCTCTACCGCGCGCTCGCCGATCGCGGCGCCCAGATCGCCACGGTGCCGGCGGCCTTCACGCTGATGACCGGCAAGGACCACTGGCACGTGCTCTTGCGCGCGCGTGCCATCGAGTCGCAGCTGTTCGTGGTGGCCGCGGCGCAGTGCGGCAGCCACCCCCGAGACCGCCGCACGTATGGCAAGAGCTGCGTGATCGACCCCTGGGGCGACGTGATCGCGCAGGCGTCCGATGGGGTGGGCCTGGTCACCGCGGTGCTGGAGCTCGACCGTGTCGACGCCGTGCGTAAGAGCTTGCCCTCGCTGACCCACAGGCGCCCGATCGCCTGAGCGCTTGCCAACGCCGCGCGCCCGGTGTTCCCTCCTGGGTCCCATGCCCAGGCTCGCACCGAAGGTCATCCTCAACGCCGCCAAAGACTACCTGCGCGATCATCCAGAGGAGATCGTGCGCGCGTTGAAGGGCGCGTTGGGCCTGCGCTTCGGGGTGCCGCTCGACGCGCTCCGCTACTTCGCGCGCGAGCTCGCGGGCGGCAAGAAGATGCCAAAGGACATCCAGATCGACAGCGCGCCGCCGGGCCTGCGCATCGCCATGACGGTCGAGGCGCCGGGCGGCACGGTGCTGCGCGTGTCCCTGGCGCTGTTCGTCGAAGAGGTCAGCATCACGCCCGACGAGATCCGGCTCGGCACGCGCATCTCGGACATGACGCTCAAGGTGCTCGACGGCTTTCAGACGCCCGTCGCCGCCCTCGTTCAGTCGGGCGCGCTCGACCTGTCGAAGCCGGGCAACCTGGTCGCGTTCATCCCCAAGCGGCCGCCGATGATCGTGGACGCCAAGGACGATCGCATCGTGATCGACGCTTTGAAGGTGCCGAACCTCGCCTCGAACCCCAAGATCCGGCGCGCGCTGTCGGTGGCCACGCCGGTGCTCACCGTGCGCGCCATCCGCAGCAAAGACGACCATCTGGACGTGCACCTCAAGGCGAGCCTCTCGGGCTTGCCGGTGGCGCTCGCCGCCGCGCGATCGTAGCCGACACGGACGCGCACGCATTTCGCTGATACCTTCGGCAGCGGATGACGCTAGGTCAGGTGCCTTCGATCCAGCAGCCTGCGCCGCTCGGCTTCGAGCTGCTCGCGGAGATCGCGACGGGCCCTACGGCGCGAGTGGAGCTGTGTCGGGTGCGCGAGCCAGCGACGCACGCAGGCAAGTTGTGCGCGGTCAAGCGGCTGCACCCGCACATCGCAGAGGACCCACAGTTCTACGGCATGTTCGTGGACGAGGTGTGGATGACGGCCGCGCTCGACCACCCCAACATCGTGCACGTGGTGGGTTGGGGCACCGACCAAGAGGGCACCTACCTCGCGGTGGAGCTGGTCGAGGGCGTGTCGCTCGCGCGGCTGATGAAGACCGTGTTCGAGACGCGCGAAGCGTTCAACGAGCGCATGGTGGTCTACATCGGCCTCGAGCTGTGCGCTGGGTTGGCCGCGGCGCACGGGCTCACCTCTCCTCAAGGCGAGCACCTGCGCTTGGTGCACCGCGATCTCACCCCGGGCAACGTGCTGGTGGGCTTCGACGGGCGCGTGCTGATCGCGGACTTCGGCCTGGCCAAAGCCAAGCAGCGCGTGACCAAGACGCTGACGGGGCTGCTCAAGGGGCACCCGCAGTACATGGCCCCGGAGCAGGCCGGCGACGGCGAGATCGACGCGCGCGCGGATCTGTTCTCGCTCGGGGTGCTGTTGTTCGAGCTGTTCTCGGGGCGCCACCCGTGGACGGGTGGCACCGAGCTCGAAGTGTTCCACGTGATGGCCAAGGAGCCTCCTGCCGACCTCGCCGCGCTGCGGCCGCGCATCGACCGCGAGCTGTTGGCGGTAGTGAACAAGCTGCTCGAAAAGGACCCGCAGAAGCGCTTCGCGAGCGCGCTCGAGGTGTACGAGCGACTCGCCAACTGGCTCGACACGCACGGCTACCGCGAGGACAACGCGGACGCGGTCGCGCGCTTCGTGCGGCGCAACGCCATGCGGCAGATGCGCTGGTTCGAGCGCGCCGTGGCGGGCGAGTTCGTGGCGGAGGCCACGCGCGCCAAGGCGAGGCTGCTCGGGGCGCGGGTCAAGCCCAGTCGCGCGACGAGCAGCGGCCTATCCATGCCGACAGGGCACTCGCGCCTGAGCAAACCCGCCCCGCCGCCGGTGCCGAGCCCCGCCGCGCGCCGCCGGACGCGTCGCCCGTACGACGAGTCCACCGACGTGAGCGACATGGCCGCGCGCTTTGGCGCTGCGGCCGAGCGCGAGGACGCCCCCGCGTCGGGAGAGACTCCCGACTGGAACGAGGAGGTCCCCACCGTGGTGCAGCCCAAGGCGCGACCACCGGGGCTGACCAAGTCGCCAGAGGTCGCGATCGAGAGCTTGCCGTCCTTCGCCGACGATGAGTCCGACGGCAAGACCACGACGGTGAAGGCCAAAGTCGCCGCGATCGTGATGCGCGACTCGGTCACCCAGCCACGTCAGCCCAACAAGGGACTGCTCGCGCCGCGCATCAAAGACCTCCCTACCGGGGCGCACGGCACGGTGCTCAACCTGCCGGTCGTGCCGGACGATTTCGACACCGAGGAGTCGGACGAGGTGCCGACCTCGCCGATCCGCGTCAAGACCCGGCCGCTGGCCAAGCTGCCACCGCCGCCGGTGCGGCCTGCGAGCGAGGTGCCTCCGGCTCCGGACACGATCAACGACGACCCCACCACGCTGCCGCGCGACCGCCGGCGCCCGCGATCCGAGGCGGACGTGCGCGCAGAGGCTACGCGGCTCGTGGGCTTGGCGCACGCCGCCCGCGAGAAGGCGGACAAGGCGCGCAAGCTGGCATCGCACCGCGCGGTGTTGGCGGAGCTCGCGCGAGACGCTGCAGAGCTGGCGCACGAGGCGGTCGAGCTGCTCGGCGAGACCGGGCTCGAGGACGCGGCCAAGCTGGTGCTCGAAGCTCATCGGCTCGAGGACGCGTACGCTCGCGGCGAGAGCGAGGGGCCTGGCGCTCTGGCAGACGTGGTCGACTCGGTGCCGGCGCCGCAAGCGGAGCCGTCGTTGCCGCCGCCGGGCTTCTCCGAGCCGGCGCGCATCTCCGTGGCGCCCTCGTTCGGGCCACCTCCCGAGCCCGCGCCGCGCGACGAGCGGCCCTCGTACGAGCCACCGCCGCCGAGCAGCCCTGCACCCGCGTTTCCGGTGCCCCCACCGAAGGAGCCAGTGCGTCTCGCAGCCCTCGACCCGGCCGCGCAAGACCGGCCGAGCTTCTTGCCGATGCTCGACCCGCGCAAGGAGCCGACCCAACCGTCGACCAAGTATCAAGATCCCTTTGGACGCAGCGAGGTCAGGCAGATCTTGCAGGGGGAAGTGTTCGGCGTGCCGGTCCCGGTGGCGCTGGCCGTGGCGTTCCTGATTGCCTTGGCCATGGTGGTGCTCGTGTGGATCGTGGTCGGCTGAACAGCCTTTTGAGCAAAGCGAGAACGAGCCCACGAGTGGCTTGATCTGACACAAACAAGACCGCTACCGTCGGAGCCCTATGAGCGAAGGCGAGGAGTGGCTCCTGATCAACTTCGATGACGTCGTTGCCAAACGGCAAGGGCTCCCGCCTCAAGTTCCTGTCCCGAAGGACAAGTTCGAGGGCTTGGCCGAGAAGGGGCTGCCGGCCAAAGAGGCGCGCAAGTGGTGCAGCGACTTCCTCAACAACAGCGAGGTCGGCAAGAACGGCGCGTGGCGCAAGAAGAACGCGAAGCTGGTGATCGCCATGCAGGCGTTCTGCGACTGTGGCCCGCTGTGGGACAAGGCGCAGAAGGCCTTCGCCGAAAACGACTTCGAGAAGGCGATCAGCACGCTCAAGAAGATCGTGGTGCAGTTCGAGGACGATCACGCCGCCAAGCTGAACTTGGCGTCGGCGCAGGCCAACACCGGGCAATACGAGCCGGCGCTCAAGAACTTCAAGCTGATCCGCGACACCTACAAGGGGGACGCCGAGTTCCACGTCGCGGTGGGCCATGTGCACATCAAGATGGGCAACAAGGATCTGGCGACGGACGAGTTCGTGAACGCGCTCGAGGCCAAGCCTGATCACCAAGGCGCGCTCGACGCGCTCACGCAGCTCGGCGTGCTTTGCAAGATCTACGAGAACCCGAAGGACGCGGCGTCGCTGATCTACGTGCGGGCGGACTCGGTCGACTCCTACCTGACGGGCGAGTGGGACAAGCCGCTCGAGAGCGGCGAGCCGCGCAGCGTCGATTTCTACTTGGAGCAGATCGCCTATCACGACCGCGAGCGTCGCTACGGCGTGGTGCTCGAGGCGGCCGCTCGCGCGATCAAGGCCGCGGGCGACGCGGGCTCCGAGATCGCGGAGCTCGCCAAGATCTCCGCGCTGCGCTCGCTCGAGCGCGTCGACGAAGCGCTCGCAGCGGCCAAGAGCTACGTCGAGAAGAACCCGTCCTCGGTGGGGGGCTTGGTCGAGCTCGCGCGTTGTTACGGACAGGCGGGCGACGCGAGCCAAGCAGAGGCGACCATCACCCAGGCGCTGGCGCTCGATCCCGGCGATCTGTCCGCCATCATGCTCAAGTTCTGGCCAGAGGACCCGAACGACGTGCAAAAGGTGGGCGACATCATCCCGGCCTTGCAGGAGTTTGCGGACAAGCACCCCAACGTCCCCGGCACCTGGCGCTCTTTGGCGCGCGCGTACCTGATGGTGAACCGCATCGACGAGTCCCTCGACCTGTTCAAGAAGGCGGTCGACCTCAAGCCCGAGGACGACGATCTGCGCAGCGAGTGGTGGACCGAGCTCGGCAAGCAAGACCGCAAGGAAGAGATCATCAAGGACGCGCAGACCCTGGGTGACATGAAGGCGAGGAGCTGGCAGCTGCGTTGGAACGAGGCCGAGGCGTACGCCGGGCTCGGCCGCATGGTCGAGGCGCGCGCCTGCTACAGCGCGATCAACTACGACGACACGCTGCACGTCGACGTGCGCCGGCGGGCGAAACGTGCGGTCAACAACCTGGACGAGAAGATCAAGACCGGCGGCTGAGCCGCCGCGTCAGCGCGAGAGCTCGCTGCCCCGTTTGGAGGGCAGCGCGGCGGGCAGCACCTCTCTGTGTTGCACGGCGCCGTGGATCAGTCGGGAGCTGCGGTCGAACGCGAAGTACGCGAACGCCCACTGCACCATCACCAGGATGCGGTTCTTGAAACCGATCAGCAGCAGCACGTGCAGGCCCATCCAGGCGAGCCAGGCCAAGAAGCCGCTCAGCCGCAAGAAGCCCATGTCGGCCACGGCGGCGGCGCGCCCGATCGTCGCCATCGATCCCAAATCCACGTAGCGGAAGTGCCCCCGCTCGATGCCGTCCAGCTGCGCGAGGATGTTCTTGGCTGCCATCTTCGCGCCTTGGATCGCGCCCTGGGCCACGCCCGGCACCAGCACGCCGTCTTGCTCGAAATGAGCGAGGTCGCCCACCACGTACACTTCGTCGTGGCCTGGGATGCTGAGCTCCTTGGTGACGATCACGCGGCCGACGTTGTCGAGTGGCACACCCAGCGAGCGGGCGAGGGGAGAGGCTGACACGCCCGCGGCCCAGATCACGGTCTTGGAGGCGATGCGCTGATCCCCGATCAACACCCCCTCCTCGTCCACGCGCGTCACACGCGTGTTGGTGCGGATGTCGACCCGCAGCTTGGCCAATGAGCGCGCCGCCTTCTCGCTGAGCTCGGGCACGTAGGCCGACAGGATGCGGTCGCCTCCTTCCACCAAGATCACGCGCGCGCCCTTGGGATCGATGTTGCGAAACTCGTCGGTCAGTGTCTCGCGCGCGATCTCGGCGAGCGCGCCCGCCATCTCCACGCCCGTAGGCCCGGCGCCCACGACCACGAAGGTGAGCAGCGCCTTGCGCTTCTGCGCGTCCTCTTCGCGCTCGGCCTCCTCGTAGGCCATGTAGATGCGCTGGCGAATCAGCAAGCCCTCGTCGATCGTCTTCAACCCGGGCGCAAAGCGCGCGAACTCATCGTGCCCGAAGTACGAGTGCGTCGCTCCCGTTGCGATGATCAGGTAGTCGTACGAGAGTGGCGCGTCGTCCTCGAGCAGCACCTTCTTGCCACGCACGTCGATCGCGGCCACGGCGCCGAGCAGCACTGTGACGTTCTTCTCGCGCCGAAGGATGCGCCGGATGGGCACCGCGATGTCGGCGGGGTTCAACCCGCCGGTCGCGACCTGGTAGAGCAGTGGCTGAAACAGGTGGTGGTTGGTGCGGTCTACGAGGGTGACCCGCACCGGCTTGCCACCGAACGCCTTGGCCGCGTTCAGCCCCCCAAAGCCGCCGCCGATGATGACCACGTGCGGCAGCGGCTCGTCGTCCTTCGGCTCGCTCATGTTCCCCCGCCCATGTGGGGCCAGCAGGGCGCGCCGGGAAGCGGGGGCCAGCAGAGCTTGGGCAACGAACCGCGACCAGCCTCGAAACGCCTCAATGCGTCTCGAGCCAGCGGTTCATGAACACGGAGCTGTCTTCCCAGCCGTCGCGCAGCTGCTTCTCCGCCGTGCTCTCGAGCATGCCCCCGATGCCGAACACCTTGGCCTCGACCACCATCTCGACGATGCGTCGGACCTTGGTGTCGCCGACGGCCTCGATGCGCAGCGAGCCCTCCTGCCGAATCTTGTCGGCCATGACCGTGGGCGTCAGCTTCCACTTCCAGACCTTGGCCTTCTTGTCCATCGAGCCGTGCTCGGTGTAGCCGAAGCTGTCGCCGAGGATCTTTGCGACCGGCCCGGGGATGTTCTTCAGCTTGGGGCGACCCTTGGTGGTGCGTTTGACCTCGGTGTCGGTCTCGGACTGATCGAGCACGACCCACTCCGGGAACGCGAGCCCCTCGCGGTAGAGCTTCTCGTTGAACTCCTTGTCCAGGAAGAGCTCCCAGAACTTGGCCTCGTTGCAGTTGATCTCGTGCGTGATTTTGAAGGTGCCCATCGCCGCTGCTTGTAGAACATTGGGCCGCCGCGAGAAAGCCTGGTTAGCCTTCATGTCGGAGGATGTAGGCATGACCACCCGTTCCCAGCTTCACTATGTTCCGCGCCGGCCGTCTCGCCACGCTGTCCGGCTCGCTTGTCAGGTGGTGCGCGAGCGGGACTTCAAGCTGGTGGCCGACGAGCTGATCGAGCTCAGTGAGCACGGCATGGTGGTGCGGCCAAAGCTGCGGCTGCTCACCGGCGAGGAGCTGCTCGTGAGCTTCATGGCGCCGTTCACCCGCAACTTCGTGGACGCAGAGGCCACCGTTGCGCGCGTGATCCACGGACGCAGGCTGGGCGACGGCGGCCTCTCGCTGGGACTCGAGATCTCGGCGATGGACGAGGCGGCGCGAGCGATGATCCGCAGTCAGCTCGCGTTCATCCCGAGCGCCGCGCCGCGCCGTCGCGTCTACTCCTGAAGCTCAGGAGGCCGGAGGAGGGTCGGCCGGCGCGACGTTGGCCTTGAACTCCCACTGGAACTTCGCCTGCCCGTCGTTGGCGTCGGGAGGCGTGAGCTTCAGATCTTGGATCGCCGTCGTCACGCACTTGCGCACCGGATCTCCGGCGGTGGTCTTCTGCTTGTCGATCTTCACCTTACGGACTCTGCCGGTGCGGTTGTCGACGTGGAAGTCGACGGTCACCATGCCCTCGAGCCCCGGGTTCTTCTTGAGCTCGCTATTGTAACACTTCTGGATCGACTCGTTCTTGGTCTCCAGGAGCTTGTAGGTGTCCTCGGTCCACTGCGAAGGGGTGCGGGTGTACCCGCCACAGCCGACGAGGGAGGAGAGCGCGCCGAACGCGCCCGCGAGCAACAGGCTGTGCTTGAGAGTGTTCATGGGGGCGCTCCTCACTTCTTCTTGTCTTTGACGGCTGGGGCCACGACGTTCGCGCGCTCGACCACGTTGAACTCTACGCGGCGGTTCTTCTCGCGGCCTTCTTCGGTGTTGTTGTCGGCGATCGGCTTCTTCTCGCCGAAGCCCTCGGCGGTGAGGCGCGAGGCGTCGATGCCCTCCTTCGCGACCAGGTGAGCCATGACCGCCTTGGCCCGGTTGTCGCTCAAGGTGAGGTTGGCCTTGTCATCGCCGTCGGCGCTGGCGTGGCCCTCGATCGCGAGCTTCTTGATCTCGGGGTGCTCCTTCAGGATCTCGGCGACGTCCTTCAGCAGCTCGAAGCTGTCGGCCTTGATGATGGCCTGGTTGACCTCGAACTGGACCTTCTCGTTGATCTCGATCTTCTTGTCGGTGAGCTTGGCCTTGCGGATCTTCAGCACCTTCGGCTTGGCCTTGGCCTCGCCGGAGATGGCGATGGGGCCGCCGCCCTCGTAGAAGATCGTCGTCTTGCAGCCCGAAGCCACAGCGCCGAGCGACAGCGCAGTGGCGATCACGATGAGTCGATTCATGAGCTAGTGCCTTCTCGGGTGAGGAGCAGCAGTCGCGCGAGGGGCGTGCACCCGCCCTGGCCACTCGCGATTGACGGTTCTTAGTACGGGCGCCCGGGCATTCAAAGGGGCTCGTGCGCGCGCGACTTGACCCAGGCGCAGGCCGGGGCTTTCTTGCGTCCCCATGACACGGCTCGTTTGGGCTCTGCTCGTTCTGTCGCTCTCGACGCTGCCCGCGGCCTCGGGGTGCGGCGCAGGAGCGCCACGCGTCGCGATGGTCCCGCTCAAGGGCGACGCGGCCACGCTCACGTACGCGCTCAAGGTCGAAGAGGGCGATGGCCGGATGGTGCGCGCGTCCGCGGACGCCATACGCCAGGCGCTGTCGACTGCGGGCTACGAGCTGGTGGCCGAGGACAAGGCCGACGTGGTGCTCGAAGCCGACGTCTCGGACGTGGAGAAGAAGAGCTTCATGCAGATCACGGTGGACGGCCGCGTGCAGAACAACCGCGAGGTGATCGTGGTGATGCGCGCGCGCACGCAAGACGGCAAGAAGCTCGACCAGCACCAGGGCAAGCTGGTGGTGACCGAAGGGCTGCCGATCGAGGCGGATCGCTTCGCTGGGCTCATCAACCACTTCTCGCAGTCGAGCGCGCTGGCAAGCTTCAGCCTGGAGCAGCAGATCGCCAAGGTGAAGGGCGGCGAGCCGCTCGAAGAAGACGCTCCCTGAGCCATCAGCGCGCGCGAGGAGGCCTCAGCTCGGCAGGCCGGCTCCCTTCGATCGCGTGCAACAGTCCGCTGTCGTTCAGGTGGGTGCTCACGTTGTCGAGCTTGTCCGACAGCAGGCACAGCGCGTCGTTCGCGTCGTGCAGCAGCGACGCGGTGCCGCGGTCCGGCACCTCGAAGCTGGCGGAGCCCTCCCGCAAGCTGAGCTTCTCCTCGAGCGTCCGGCCGATGCTGAGGCTGGGGCTTGTGAACAGCATCAGCTCGAGGTCCGACGAGAACCCGGGGCCAAGCGTCACCTTCGTGAGCCCGCTGGTGCTCGACAGGTCGACATGGCTGCGGTCCATCGCGATCAGCTCGAGCCTGCTCTGGTCTCCGTACCTGACGGCAGAGCTCAGGGTCAGATAGCTGTTGCCAGCGCCGTGGACGCTGAGCTGGCTGCTCACGTTGGCGCCGACGCTGACGAAGCCGCGGAGCTCGCCGCCGACCGAGTCGTGATGCAGGGTCAGGCCGGTCGTGAACTGGTTGTTCGTGACCTGGATCCCGAAACCAGAGCCCTTGGGCGAGAGCGCTGCGCGGTTGATCGTGTCGCCGCCCTGGAGCGTGGCGGCAGAGACGCCGCGGTGCGCGAACATCAGCTCGGCTCCGTCCTGGTCGCTCGCCAGGTTGCACACGACGCTGCCCGTCCCGTCCACGACCACCAGCTGCTCGGTCGTCACGCTCCCCACGTGCAGCGCGCCCCACCGGAGATAGCCGAGCGCGGCTGCGAGCGTTGCCACGGCCAGCACGCCCAACCAACGTGCACGGTCCACCTGCGCACGGAGGGTCTGGCGCCGATCGGCCAAGGCGCGATAGCGGTCCTTCAGCTCGCGCACGTGCGCGGGCTCGAAGCGGTTCGGCAGCACCCACGCGCCATGGCTCATTTGGCGGCTCCCTTGGAGGCGGAAAGCACGGCCTCCGTCGTCTTTCCGCCCGAGCTTTGCGACACGCGGATGCCGTCGCGGTTCGCGATCAGCTCGTGCTCGGGGTGGCGACCCCGGAGCAGCGGCCCCTTGCCGTCGTGGTTCGCCGAGAGAAGGAGCTCGCTGGGTCCGTCCCCCTTGAGCTGTAGGCCGGCGTCGGCGGCAGTGACGAACAGCTCGGCCACGAACTTCCTCGCCAGCTGAGGCGAGGCCCTTTGTCGGTCGCGGCCAAGGTGATGCTGCCAGCATCCCTCTTCGACAGCTCGAGCTTGGCGTGGTCGTCGGCCGACGCCGTCAGGGTCGAGCCGGGGCTGGACAGCGACACCGACGGGACGCGGCCGCCCAGCACCGCGGCTCCTGCGCTGCCGCGCGCCTCGACCCGGCCGCCCTCCGCGTCCGAGACCAACACCACACGGTTGGAGCTGCCGTCGCTCTGGGGCTCATGGCTGAGGCTGACGCTGGTGCGGTCGGCCCGGCTCGAGAGCACGATGCCCTCCGCCTTCTCGTCGAACGCGGAGAGCTGCATGCGGTGCTCCTGATCGCTGGCGGTGATCACCAGCCCGGGCTTGTCCCGGTGTTGAAAGCGGAGGCTCGACTCGGTTTCGGTCGAGCCGACACGCAGGCTTCCACCCCGGTCGGTCTCCACCACGAGCTCGCGCGTGACGAGCCGCTTGGTGCTGAGCGGCACGAAGCGGAGCACCACCGGGAGCAGCAACGCGCTGGCCACCGCGAGCGAGGCGACGAGGCGCGTGCGCCGGAGCTTCCTCTCGAGCGCCTCGAGGTCGCTGCGCAGCACCATCTCGGTGTCGGCGAAGAACTTCAGCTGCTGTTGCAGCGACTCGGCGATCTCGACGTCTTGGGGGGCGGTCATCGCCGCGCAGCAGAGCAAGCTTTGAGCCAAGTGGCGAGGCCCGCGGTTGGGGTGCGCAGCGTGTGCGGAGGGATCCGAGGGCGTGATCACGCTGTTGCGTGCAACCTGCGCAACCGCTCGAACCTCGGCGAGCGTAGCGCCCAGAGGGCGCAAGCGAGCGAAGAACTCAGCTGCCGCCGGGGCGCACCAAACGCTCGAGGCGGCCGAGCGCGCGTGCGCACACCTCTTCGCTGGGACCGAAGCTGAAGCGCACGTGCCTGGCGAAGCGGGAGGCTCGACCGGCGCGACGCTTGCCCGGATTCACGTCGAAGAACTGGCCAGGCACGGTGATGACCTTGTGCTCCAGCGCTGCGCGGAAGAAGCTCATCCCGTCGTTGAGACCGGAGGGTAGGTTGGCGACCGAGCCCCACACGTAGAACGTGCCCTCCGGCACGGCGTCGACGGTGACGCCCAGACGCCGGAGCCCCTCGAGCATCAGCTGCCGCTTCTTGCCGAAGGCGCGCTGGATGGCGGCCGTCTCTTGCTCGGCGTGCTCGGGCGAGAGCAGGGGGATGGCCGCGCGCTGCATGGGCTTGGAGCCGCCACCATCGAGGAAGCTGCCGGCGCTGGCGACCGCGTCGATCACGTCGCGCGGCCCGATCGTCCACGTGACGCGCCAGCCTGGGTAGCGCCAGTTCTTGGTGAGCCCGTCGAAGATCACCACCGGGTCCTCGTTCACGTCCTCGACGTAGCGGGCTGCGCTCTCCATCGGCGCAGGGCCCGGCAAGCCGTACACGTAGTGGGAGTAGAACTCGTCGAACAAGAGCGAGCAATCGAGCTCGCGGCCAACGTTGACCCACGCACCGAGCTCCTCGCCGCGGATGTGTTTGCCCGTGGGGTTGCACGGGTTCGACGCCAGGATCGCGCCGAGTCCGCGACCCATGATCTCGCGCCGCAGATCGCGCACGGAGAAGTCGTACTGCCGCTCGCCCTCGAGCAAGATGGGGATGGGCGAGAACAGCCGGAAGACGTCGAGCAACTCCTCGTACGCGGTGTAGTCCGGCAGGAAGTGGCCCAGGTTGATCTGCCCGAGCGACGCGGCGGCGCGCGTCAGCGCCGTGCGGCCGCCGCCGGAGACGGCCACGTTTTCGGCGCTGTATTGGGAAGGCAAACCTCGCCGATACAGGCGGTTGTAGAGCGCGGCGATCGCCTCGCGCAGCTCGAGCAGGCCGGCCACGGGCGCGTACTCTTGATCGCCCACGCTGATGCTGACGGCCTCGCAGCGTGGGGGCGCTCCAGCCAGCGGCCCGGTCTCGGGCATCCCTTGCCCGAGGTTGCACCAGTCGTCCTCGCCCGGATCGGGGTTGTACGTGTAGCCGAGGCGGGCGGCCTCTCCCATCACGTAGATCACGCCGGTGCGAGGCACCTTGCGAAACGCGCCCTGCGGCGGCCCTGCGGCGGTGAGGTCCTGAGGATCGGACGGCAGAGGAGGGCGGCCGACGCTCATGTCAAGCCGCCGTGTCGGAGGGCTGAGCGGCTGCCTCTCGCGCGCGCAGGCCGTGCACCGGAGAGACCGCGTCCGACGCCTTGCCGTCTCGGATGCGGTCGGCCCACAGCCACAAGCCCGCTCCGCTGAAGACCATGATCGCGGCCATGATCACCGACGACCAGTCTTGGCGCAGAGCGCCCATGACCGCAAACACGAGGCCGGTGGGCACACACACGAGCGTGCCGAGTCGCTGGCCGGAGAGCCTGCCCAGACGGCCCAGCCACGCGTCTCGTTTGGCGCGTTGGAACTGGGCTGGGGTCATGCGCCCGGGCTGCTGCAGCTCGGCCAGCTCTCGCCGGGTCAGCTCGCGCGGTGCGAACGCGAACAGCACGAAGTAGAGCAGCACGACCGAGGCGAGCGTGAGGTAGGTGTACTTGTCGTCGTTGTAGCCGAGGAAGCGCCAACCCACCTGGCTGATGATGCAGAACGCGAAGATGTACGCCTCGAGATCGCGTCTGAGGCGCGTGACCGCGCCCGTCAGCAACATGAACGAGTAGTAGTAACAGGTGAGCTGACTCAGCAGGATGATCCAGAGGCCGCCCAACGTTTGGGCGACCCACATGCTCTTGACCCGGCGCAGCACGAGCGCGAACGCCAAGAACGACGTCCCCAGCAGCGTGTAGGCGACCGGCTTGTAGTCCTTGTAGCGCTGGACGCGCATCGCCTTCCACGTGGCGAACGGATCCGTGCGCGCAGGCTCCTTGGCGTAGCGCATGCGGCCCGACGACTTGTCCAGGCCGAGATCGTGCCCGAGCAATACGCGCAACCCCATGTGGTTGGTGAGCGGCGTCTGATCGTGCACCGCCAGCGTGTGGTGGAAGAACTTCTGGTAGCTGTCCTTGCCGACGACCACCAAGCTGGTGCCGATCAAGATCGCAGCGGCGGCCGTGCCGCCCCACAACATGCGCAGGTGATGCGGCGCCATGCGCTTGTGTTTGAGGACGTGCCAGAACGCCACCACCAGCCAGCCCAGCACCGCTAGGCCCGGGAACACGCGCAAGAGGCCCGCGTACACCATGGCCGCCGCGGCGAGCGCGAAGTACTTCTTGCGCACCAGACACGCAGCCATCACGAAGAAGAACAGCCAGTCTTGGCGTAACAGCGCCCCGCCCGTCCAATAGAACGGCGCCGACGACTGCGTCCCGAAGAAGATGGCGGCGACCGAGAACACACGCCAGCCGAACGCCCAGTAGATCGCCGCGAACGCGCCCAGGATGTAGAGCACGTCGATCATCGCGAGCAGCTGCAGGTAGCGCACGCTGGCGTCGTGCAGGTTGCCCAACGCGTAGCCGGCCACGGTCCAGACCGGCGGCGGGTTGTAGCCGTGGTCTTGCTGCATCTGGGTCCAGTAGCTGTCCAGGTAGCAGCTCGTGGCGAAGAACGTGACGTCCTTCTTGTAGCGCTCCCAGCGCTCTGGGCTGAAGCGCGAGCGGCACTGATCAGGGTTCGCGAGCAGCTCGTCCACTGGCATGAGCAAGTTGTCGCCGCTCAGGTTGCGGATCTTCTTGTCGCTCTTGCGGACCTCGGCGCGCAGGTTGTACGGCCTGACGTTGCCGTCGCCTTCGACGTCGACGCTCGCGACGCCGATCTCGTCCTGCGCGATCGCCGTGCACTTGTAGAGGCCGTCGTACCCGATCTCCGGGAAGTACTTGGCCCCCATGTAGTAGTGGTACTGGTCCCAGCGGTGGTAGTACTTGGGGTAGCCGAACTTGAACGCGTTGAAGTAGAGCAGGATGCCGGCGATGCCGAGCGTCACGCCTACGAACTTCTTCCAACGCACGGCGATCGGGCGGCGCTCGCCGATGCGCTTCAGCTCGTAGAACACGAGTGACAGCGCGGTGATGGCCAACGCCCCTTTGATCACGTCGACCGCGCGCGCGTGTGGCGTGTCCGACTGGATCTGCGGCATCGACGCGCCGAGCTTCCCGGCGAAGATGGCCAGCAAGATCGTGCTCACGATCACGCCTGCGTAGGTGGCGAGGGAGCGGGCGCGACCCGCGAGGTAGCTCCGCACCGTCGAGGTGCCAACCGCCACCACGATGAAGGCCACCAACCAAGGAAGAAAGGTTTTGTATTGGATGTTGGGCATCCGGACGGCGGGACTCTAGCAAAGTCCGGCCCAAGCAGAGAGCCCCATCTTGAGCCAGGAGGTCAGCCTCGAAGCAGGTTGCTCGTCTCGTTTCGTCTGTTAGCGTGATGGCTATGACTCGCGGACGGATCCTTCCAGGATTGGTCCTGCCGGAGAGCACTCCGGCGCCGCGAGCGATGGGGTGCTGTCGCGCGCTGGGGCCGTGCTGCCCCGGCCGACCAGCCGCCCACAGATGGGAACACCGGATCGAGGCGGTGGGCCGCTCCACCCGCTCCTGGCGGTCGAGAGCGTGACCTCAACCGACCTCGTGGTGCCGGTACAGCCGGAGGAGGGAATCACATGAGTAGAGTCCTAGGGTTTCTGCGCGGAGGTTCTCTCGCGTAGCTGAGCCTCCCCGTAGTGCCTCGGCGCGAGCTCCGCTCGTGCTACCCGGGCCGGTGCGCGAAGACAAACAGCGCTCCGGCCCGTTTCTCTTGGGTTCCCTCTACTTGGCTTCGGCGTTCGGGTCGCTCCGCAGGGCCGCGCTGAGGTCGTAGCTCGCGACACACGGCAGGCGCGCCGCGACGCGGTCCTCCCCGAGCAGCAGGTCCGAGCAGTCGGAGCCCTCGGTGGGCTTGAACGCGTAGACCATGGCGCCGGCGAACGCGGTCGGGGCCTCTCGGTCGTCGAGCTTGGCCTCGAGCGCGTCGGTGCGCTCCACCGAGCACGGCGGCAGGAACATGCTGGTCTCGCCCTCGCGCATGTCGATCACGGCCACTGTCGCCAGGCGAAAGCTCGTGCCGTCCTCGCCCAGCTCGGCGACGTGGTCTCCCCCGCCAAGGTCCCAGACAATCCCCGCGCCGTCCTCTTGCCGGCCGAGCGTGATGGTGAAACCCCAGCCCTCCGTGAGCCCGAGCGTTCCCGTGCCGCAGCTCGAGGACTCTCGCTCCAGCACGACGTCGAACACGCCGATGGCGTCCTCATTCGCGGTCGGCTCGCTCTCGTCGCCGCCGCTGCCGAGCGGGCCGAACGTGCAGCCTGAGGCCAGCGCCAACGCCAACGCCAGCGACGCCTGGGAAATGGAGCGAATCACGACACTCGGGTAGCAAGCCGCCCCGCATCGGGCCAAGTTCGACTGGGGTTTTCTTCTCCTGCGGTGCGTGCGAGTGTGGCCGCGTCATGTCGGAGCTGTGGTGCGTGTCGCACGACTGTGGCCCGGGGGTGCTCGTCCACGGCGGGGCCGGGCGTGTGGCTCCAGAGCGGCGCGCCGAGCATCGCGACGGCTGCCTCGCCGCGGCCCGCGCCGGCGCAGCCGTAGTGAGCGCGGGGGGCTCGGCGCTCGACGCCGTGCAAGCCGCGGCGCGCGTCCTGGAGGACCTGCCCCAGTTCAACGCGGGCACTGGCGCGGCCCTGACCGAGGCCGGCACCGTCGAGCACGACGCCGCGATCATGTGTGGGGCGACGCTGGCCGCGGGGGCGGTGGCTGCGGTGTCGAGCTTCAAGAACCCGATCGATCTGGCTCGGGCCGTGCTGGATCAAGGGCGCCACGTGCTGCTGGTCGGGGAGGGGGCGCGCGCCTTCGCCAAGCGCGCTGGGTTCGAGCAGGTGGCGCCGGAGACCCTCGTCACGGACGCAGCGCGCGAGGCGCTGGCGCGCTACCTGAGCGAAGGCAAGGAGTCCGGCTGGGCGGGGGGCACCATCGGCGCGGTGGCGCTCGATCGAGCCGGCCACCTGGCAGCGGCCACCAGCACCGGAGGTACGTTGGGCAAGTGGCTCGGGCGCGTCGGGGACTCGCCCATTCTCGGGGCGGGCACGCTGGCCGACGACACCAGCTGCGCCTTGAGCGCCACCGGCGACGGAGAGGGCATCTTGAAGGTCGGCCTCGCCCGTGTGATCGCCGTGGCGCTCTCCCACGGCGTCGAGCCCGAGGTGGCGGTCGCCTCTGCGCTGTCCCAGCTGACCGGGCGCGCTCGAGCCAGCGGCGGACTGATCCTGATGGCGCCGACGGGCCGCGTGACACTGGCACGCTCCACGGAGACGATGTCTTGGGCGTTCGCTGGGGAACGCGGCGAAGGGGCGGGGGTGTGACATGAACAGCGAGGCGGCCCGTTCGAGCGCGGCCGACAAACGAGGCCTGGTGTTGGTCGTCGATGACAACGACGCCAACCGAGCGTTGGCAGAGGACGCGTTGAGCGACGAGGGGTACGAGGTGGCGCAGGCAGCGTCCGGCGAGGCGGCGCTCGCGTCGTTCGGCGCCCGCGCCCCGGATTGCGTCTTGCTCGACGTGCGCATGCCGGTCATGGACGGCTTCGCGGTCGCGGACCAGCTGCGCTCGATGCCCGGCGGAGCCGAGACGCCGATCGTCTTCTTGACCGCGCTGCGGGACGTGGAGACGTTCGATCGCGCGCTGGCTGTCGGGGGCGATGACTTCCTGACCAAGCCGGTGCGCCCCGCCGAGCTCTGCGCACGGGTGCAGGCCGCGATCCAGGTCAAGCAGCTCAAGGCCGAGCTCAAGGACCAGTACGAGCTGCTCAAGCGCCAGCGCGACGACCTGCTTCGGGTCCAGCTGCAAAAGGAGCGGCTGATGGCCTTCGTGGTGCACGACCTGAAGAACCCCGTCAGCTCGATCGACCTTCACGCGCAGCTGCTCGAGCGCGAGCGCGGCATCCCCGAGTCGGCGGTCGAATCGGTGCGTTGGATTCGGAGCGGGGCATCGCAGCTGAGCCGGATGATCGTCAACCTGCTCGATCTGACCAAGGGAGACGAAGGCAAGCTCGTCCCTGCGCGCACCGAGGTCGACCTGGACGAGCTCATCCGCACCGTCCTCGACGAGCTCGCGCTGGTGGCCGCCTCGCGGGGGGTGACGCTCGAGCGTGACGTGGACTGCCGCGCGGCGCGGCTCGATCGCGACTTGTTTCGCCGCCTGCTCGCCAACTTGGTGGAGAACGCCCTGCGCCATGCCCCCGTCAAGAGCGCCGTCACCGTGTCGACCCAGCGCCTGGGAGGGCACATCCAACTCCGCGTACGGGATCGCGGCAACGGCGTGCCGAAGGAGCTGCGCGAGGCCATCTTTCAGCCATTCGTGCAGGCGGCCGGGGGGCCCTCCCACAGCCAGAGCGGGCGTGGGCTCGGATTGGCCTTCTGCAAGCTCGTGGCGGACGCTCATGGCGGTAAGATCGAGGTGGTCGACGCCGAGCCTGGCGCGAGCTTTCAGGTGACCATCGATGCCTGACACCACCCCCTTCTCCTCGGACGCCGGGCGCTGGCGCGAGGTGCTCGACGCTGCCCCGGACGCGATGATCCTGGTCGACGAGCAGCAGCGCTTGATCTTCGTCAACAAGCAGGCCGAGACCATGTTCGGCTTCTCGCGCGAGGAGCTCATCGGGGAGAGACTGACGCGGCTCATCCCGGCGCGTGTCCACCACGTGCACGACCACCACGTGAGCTCGTTCTTCGAGCGGTCCGTGGTGCGGCCCATGGGCGGTGGGATCGAGCTGTACGCCGTGAGGAAAGACGGCAGCGAGTTCCCGGTCGAGGTGAGCCTCAGCCCCATCAAGCTGGCCGCCGGCAAGGCGGTCGCCGCGGCCGTGCGCGACGTGACGGAGACGAGGAGGATCGAGCGCCTCGTGCGGCTGCAGGGCGAACGCTTGGCAGCGGCGGTGGAGAACATGCAAGACGCCTTCGCGCTGTTCGATGCCGAGCTCGCGCTGGTGCTGTGCAACAGCGCCTACCGCGGCCTGTTGGCGGACGCCAAACAAGGCCAGCTGTTGGGCGAGTCGCTCGAGGTGCTGTTCGAGGCGTTCATGCGCGAGCTGGTGTTCGCGAGCGAGGACGAGCGAAATCGCTGCCGTGAGCTGTGGCTCTCTCGAGCGAAGGAGCCCAAGCTCTCGTGCGACGTGACGACCAAGGATGGTCGCAAGCTGCGCGTGATGGGGCGTCGCACGCCGGAAGGCGGGCTGGTCAAGACGATCTGGGACCTGACGGACGAGCTGCGCGTGCAAGAGGAGCTCAAAGCGGCGCAGGCTCGGGCCGAGAGTGCGAGCGCAGCCAAAAGCGAGTTTCTCTCCTCCATGAGCCACGAGCTGCGCACTCCGTTGAATGCCATCTTGGGCTTCGCCGAGCTATTGGCGCGGGACAAGAAGGAGCCCTTGAGCAGCAGGCACAAGGAGCGGGTCGGGCAGATCCTGAAGGGGGGCGAGCACCTGCTCCGACTGATCGACGACGTGCTCGATCTGGCTCGGATCGAGGCCGGCCGGCTGGCGGTGTCCACCGAGCCGGCGGCGTTGGATCTCGTGCTCGAAGAGGTGCGCGCGGCTCTGTCTCCCTGGGCTTCGGCGTCGGGCCTAGAGCTGTCGGTCGCGCCGCTCGGCGAGCTGCCACTCGTTTTGGTCGACCGCACCCGCCTGATTCAGATCTTGATGAACTTCGGCTCCAACGCCATCAAGTACAACAAGAAGGGCGGGGCGGTGCGCTTCGAGGTGGAGCGGCCGAGCGAGGGGCTGCTCCGCGTGAGCGCGGTGGACACCGGCATCGGCATCGCCGCGCACAACCACGAGAAGCTGTTTCAAGCATTTCAGCGTGCAGGGCAGGAGACCGGCCCGATCGAGGGCACCGGCATCGGCCTCTTGATCACCAAGCGCCTCGCGGAGCTGATGGGGGGCACGGTCGGTTTCTCCAGTGAGCTCGGCCTGGGCAGCAGGTTCTGGGTGGACGTGCCGGTGCACATCGGGCCTGCGCGACGGCTCGAGGGCAGCGAGCGAGAAGCGATGGGAGAACGCTTGGCGGGCGCGGTCAAGCGCGTGCTCTACGTGGAGGACAACCCCGCGAACGTCTCGCTCATGCGCGATGTGCTTTCGAGCTTCGACCAGGTGACGTTGGACGTGGCGCCCACGGCCGAGATCGGCTTGGAAATGGCCAAGTCCCGGCCCGACATCATCATTCTCGACATCAACCTTCCGGGGATGAGTGGGCTCGACGCGATCAAAGCGCTGCGCGCCGATGCGCGAACGGCCAGCATCCCGGTGATCGCGCTGACCGCCGCAGCCTCCGAGCGCGACAAGGCGCGCGGGCTCGCCGCGGGGTTTCGCAGCTACTTGACGAAGCCCGTCCGCATCGCGGAGCTGATCGCGACGCTCGAGGCGCTCTTGGAGTTGCCCGAGGCGTAGCGGGTCAGCGACCGATCGCCTTCTTGTGCTCCTCGTAGGTCTCGCTGAAGGTGTGGCGGCCGGCGCCCTTGGCCACGAAGTAGAGGAACGGAGTGTTGGCGGGCGCGAGCGCCGCGCTGATCGAGCGCTCCCCGGGGTTGGCGATCGGGCCTGGCGGCAAGCCCTCGTTCACGTAGGTGCTCCAGCGGTTCTGACGGTCGCGGTTCAAAGCGCCTGTGACCTTCCCGGAGAAGCCCGCACACGCCGGGATCCGGCCTGGCTCTGCGTAGCACCCGTAGGCGCTGGTGGGGTCGGACTGGAGCAGCTTGGGCGTGAACGTGGGCAGCGACAGCCGATTGTGGAAGACGCTCGAAATGGTCGACCGCTCGTCGTCCACGGCAGCCTCCTTCTCGATCATCGCAGCCAGCGTGACGATGTCGGCGCGGGACCAGCCGTAGCGGAAGCTCAGATCGTCGACGGCGTCGCCGTGTTTGCTGAGCACCTTCTTCCAGCGCGCGGTCGACTCGCGCACCAGCCGCTCGACGACCTCTCTCGAGGGGGTGTTGAGCTTGAGCTCGTAGGTCGCCGGAAACAAGAAGCCCTCCGCGCTCTCGGGGGTCTTGCCGCCACGGCCCGGGATCTCCAGCTCCTCGAGCAGGACGGGATCGACGGTCGCACGGAGGAACGCGTCCTTGCCCACGACGCCTTGCTCCTCCAGTCGCTCGCCGATGGCAAAGCGATGGAAGCCCTCGGGGATGGTGACCTTGACGCTGCGTCGGGTGGGGTTGCGCGAGAGCAGCTCGGTCAGCTCGTTCGGCGTGGCGCCGCCAGGGACCAGGTGCGGGCCTGGCGACACACGGCCGTAGGCGCTCAGCGCGAGGTAGAACGCCATCAGCTGCTCGCTCTCGACCAAGCCCTCCTCGGCGAGCATGTGCGCGAGCTCCCGGGTGCTCTGCCCCTCCGGAATGTCGAGCAAGAACCACTTGCCCTCGCTGGGGCCGCGCTGCCGAGAGAACACTGCCAACGCAACGGTCAGCGCGAGCCCTACCAGCGCGAACGCGCTGAACGCCACCCCTGCCCACAAGGTCTTGCGCCGCTTCTGGCGTGCGATCCAGCGCAAGAGCCGCCCGCGACCCGACCGCGGCGGGCGCGGAGGCCGCGAGGGCCGCTTTTGCGAAGAGGTGGTCATGCGTCGGAGGCAGGCCAGAGGAGGGGAACGGCCGCAAAGTAGAGCTTCGTGCCGCTCCGCGGTATAGGGAGATTCGATGTCGCTTTCGCCGCTCCCTCGCGTGCTGGTGCCGCATCCTCACGTGCGCACGGACGCGAACATTCTCTCGGGCAGCCCTCACGTGGCTGGCTCGAAGGTGCCCGTGCGCCGACTGTGGGCGTGGCACCGAGGCGGCACCGCCGTGGAGACGCTCATGCGCCGCTACCCCAACCTGGGGCCGGGAAAGATCTTGGACGCGCTCTCGTTCGCTTACGACAACATCGAGCTCATCCAGGCGGACATCGACCGCGAGCAGCATCTGTTCGAGCAGCGCGGCAAGGTCGACCCTGCGGAGCGCCCGCTCTCGCAGCTGGCGCTGCCCTTCGCTGCCGGGAGCCATCCGGACGAGAAGCAGCAGTCGCTGCTCGAGGTCGGGCCGCCGCCCTCGCGACGAGCGCGACGCAAATAGCGCGAGCCTGGAATTTTCCAGAATCGTGGCCTTGAAAAGGCCGGCTGCCCGCGTGAGCCACGGCGGGGGACCAAGGCGTCTCTTTACAGCCGCCCCTGGGTGCGACTAAAAGCTGCCGCGCGTCGGGGAGGATCCGGTCCCCCCCGTTGTATCCCGGGCTGCGTGCCGCTGTTCGCCGCGAATCGTCTCGCGCGATGCACGATTCGGGACCCCGAGCACGAAAACACACACGAATCCTCGGGGTCGAAGCCCCGGCCCAAGAAACTTGAATAGCTGGAGGTTATCCAAATGAAGGTCACTCGTTGGAAGGTTGCGGCGCTCCCCGCCGTCATGTTCGGCCTCATGTCGCCGATGCTCACGAACTGCGACACGCTCAAGGGGATCGCCAGCGACCCCACCAAGCTCGCCGAGGCCGCCGAGGGCTGCCCCGAGTTCGAGAAGGGTGACTTCTCCGGTCTGCAGATCGACGCCAAGATGAAGGGCCTGCTCGACGCGGCCGCCAAGTTCGACAAGCTGGCGATGGAGGTCGAGGTCGGCCTGATCGAGTCTTGCGCCGAGCTGGGCAAGGCGCTCAAGGTCCCCGAGGCAGAGCTCAAGGCCGAGCCCAAGGACGGCGAAGGCGCGAAGAAGGTCTGTGGCGCGGTGGGCGCCAAGCTCGATGCGTTCATGAAGGCGAACGCCTCGCTCAACATCGGCATCACCCTGACCGCCCCCAAGTGCTACGCGGACATCGACGCGATGACCAAGTGCCTGGGTGACTGCGGCTCGCCGGTCTCTCCCGGCGAGTTCAAGGCCTCGTGCCAGGGCGGCGAGCTCAGCGGCGAGTGCTCCGGCAAGTGCGAAGGCAGCTGCCAGATGGAAGCGGGCGCGGAGTGCAAGGGCACCTGCTCAGGCTCCTGCTCCGGCAAGTGCGACGCGAAGTTCAGCGGCAAGTGCGGCGGCAAGTGCAACGGCAAGTGCGACGGCAAAGACAGCAAGGGCGCTGCCTGTGCCGGCACCTGCGACGGCTCCTGCGACGCCAAGGCCGAGGGCTCCTGCGGCGGAAGCTGCGAGGGCAAGTGCGACGCGAAGTGCGAAGCCAAGGTCACCGGCAGCTGCAAGGGCCGCTGCACCGGCGGCTGCGACGTGAACTTCAAGGCGCCGAGCTGCACCGGCTCGTTCAAGCCCCCGAAGGTCAGCATCGAGTGCCAGTCGCAGTGCGCCGCCAAGGCCACGGCGAGCCTCAAGTGCGATCCGCCGGGCATCAACATCACGATCAACGGCAAGGCGAGCGCGGAGGTCACCGAGGTGATCGCCGGTCTCAAGAAGGCGTTGCCGAAGATCGCCGAGCTCAACTACCAGAAGGGCAAGGCGCTCGTGATGGCAGGCAAGGAGCTGGGCGAGCAGGTCAAGGGCTCGGTCGACGCGATCGGCAAGGCGGGCGTGAAGGCGCTGACCTGCGCCACCATCGCTGCTGAGGCGCTCGTGGGCGCGTCGGTCGGCGTCGGCGTCAGCGTCGATGTCAGCGTCAAGGTGAACGCTTCGGCGACCGGCAAGGCCGGCGGCTGATTTCGGCATCTTGAGGTCGAGGCGGTGCTCTCCTTCCCGGGGGAGCGCCGCTTCGGCGTTTTGTGGGCGGGAGTGTCGCGGCGCGACCCAGGTTGGCGCAACCACGGACCGCGCAGCGGCGAAACCCGCCGCTGTGCTCGTGCCGGCGGTCTGGCAGGGGGGTTGCAAAGCCACCCGTCATGCGAACCCAACCCAGAGCATTCCTGTTGGCGATTGGCGCGGTGCTGGCAGCCTGCAGCACGCAGCCCGGCGAGCCCGAGCCGGAGCAGACCGGCACCATCCCGGAGCAGCTCGAGGCGCTCGAGGTCACGCTCGGCGGTGACGACGGCTCGCTCCAGAGCCTCTCGGGCGTGCTGCAGGTCACGGGCGCAGACAAGGAGTTCACACTTCAGATCGGCGCAGGCACCGAGCAGGTGGCGATCGAGGTCTTGAGCCCGGGAGCGACCCCGCTCGGATCGCTCGAAGGTGTGGAGGCGAGCGTCGAGCTCACCGAGATGGGAATGGGTGGGCGCAGCCTGATCGTCTCGGACGACACGGGCCCGCTGTACGTGGGCGTCCTCGGCGACGGCATGGCGCTGTCGGCTGTCGAGTCACACTTCGGTGCCGATTTCGTGCGGTGGGGGGACGAGGTGGGCTCTCAGACCGACGGCACCTTCGTCTGGAGCTACGCGCCGGCGGTGTTCGCGACCGACGACGGCGACGTCGAGCTGAGCCCCGGCGAGGTCGCCTCGATCAAAATCGATGGCTTGGAGTATCGGGTGGTGGTCAGCGCCTCGTACGAGGTCGGCACCAACCCCGACGCCGACGAGCTGCCTGGCTGCTCGCCCGAGAGCATGCTCGGCTTCGAGCTCTTGCGCGTGGCGGAGCCTGTCGTCGCGGCGACGATCACGCGGCTGCCAGAGGCGACGGTCGCGTACGTGGGCTGCACCGCGCCCGGGGGCGGCGACTGACGCCCGCCGGCGACCTGGCGCGGCGCCTCCGGGCGCCCCAAAGAGTCGCCATGACCGACCCGCTCTACGAGACGATTGGCCACGGGTACACAACGACCCGCCGTGAAGACCCGCTTCTTGGCCGGGTGATCCACACGGCGCTGGGCCAGCCTCGGACGCTGGTCAACGTCGGCGCCGGCGCTGGCTCCTACGAGCCGCGCGGGCCCTACGTGATTGCGGTCGAGCCCAGCACCGTGATGGCGGCTCAGCGGCCGGCGGAGCGACCCGCGCTGCGAGCCGTCGCCGAGTCGCTCCCGTTGCACGACGCGTCCGTCGACGCAGCGCTCGCCGTGCTGACGCTGCACCACTGGGGCGATCCCGAGCGCGGCGTGCGCGAGCTTCGACGCGTGGCCCGTCAGCGCGTGGTGATCCTCACCTACGACGCGGAGGTGAGCGCGACCATGTGGCTCATGGCGGACTACCTGCCCGAGGTCGCCGAGCTGGATCGCCGCATCTTCCCTCCCCCCACCGCGATCGCGAGCTGGCTCGGTCGGGGTGCGGAGGTGCAGCCCGTCCCGCTGCATCGCGACTGCGTCGACTGGATGTTGGGCTCCTTCTGGGCTCACCCGGAGCGTGTGCTGGACGAGGCTGCGCGCGCCGCCACGTCCGGCTTCGCGCGCATGAGCGCGGCGGTGGTGGAGCGCGTCGTCTCGGCGGTGGATCACGATCTCGAGAGCGGTGTTTGGGACGGCAAGTACGGCGATCTTCGCGAGCGGGCAGAGCTCGACGTGGGGCTGCGCTTGGTGGTGTGGCGCAACGCGACCTCTTGAGGCGCGCATCGCTTCGGGGCATGAGCCCGCTCGAGGGCCCCACAGGCGCCCACCATCGAGGAGGAGACCCGTGCTCAAGTTTTCGTCGCTGCTGGCTTTGCTGTCGTCCGTCGGACTCGTGGCTTGTGACGGCTCGAAGTCGGGGCAACAACCGATCGAGAACCCCGATCCGACGCCGACGGCCAGCGCCGAGCCACTCGCAACGGGTGCACCGAGCGCCGAGCCCAGCGCCGCGGCCACCACCGTCCCGACGACGCCGCCCGCGCCTCCGCCGCCCAAACCAGCGGTCAGCTTCTCCGGCTTCGCCACGCCCGAGAGCGTGTTGTATGACGCCCCGAACGATCGCTACCTGGTGTCCAACATCAACGGTAAGCCGGTCGATGTGGACAACAACGGCTTCATCAGCGAGCTCACCCCCGATGGCGGCGTGAAGACGCTGAAGTGGATCGAGGGCGGCCAGAAGAAGGTCACGCTCAACGCGCCCAAGGGCATGGCGATCGACAAGGGCGTGTTGTACGTGGCCGATCTCGACGCGGTGCGCATGTTCGATGCGAAGACAGGCGCACCCAAGGGCGAGGTCAAGCTCGAGGGCGCCACGTTCGCCAACGACGTCGCTGCGCACAACGGCAAGGTCTACGTCTCTGACTCGGGTCTGAAGATGGAGGGCGCCGACTTCAAGCCCACCGGGACGGACGCCGTGTTCGTGATCGAGAAGGGCAAGGCCAAGCCCCTGGCCAAGGGCGTCGAGCTGGGCAAGCCCAACGGCCTGCTCGGCGACGGCAAGCAGATCTGGGTCACCACCTTCGGCAGCGGCGAGGTGTACGCGCTGGACGAGAAGGGCCAGAAGAGCGGGGCCGCCAAGCCGCCCAAGGGAGCGCTCGACGGCATCGTGCTCGCTGGCGCTCGCGTGCTGGTCTCGAGCTGGGAGGGCTCCACCGTGTACGAGAAGAAGGGCGACACCTTCACCCCCGTGCTGGAGCAATTGTCCACCCCTGCCGACGTGGGCTGGGACAGCAAGCGGAGTCGAGTGTTGGTCCCCCGGTTCAGCTCCAACACCGTCGAGGCCTACGACCTGAAATGAGCGTTCTCGAGGGGGGGGCATAGGGTTGCCCTGTCCTCATCCGTTCTTGGGCTCTGAGATCACCTGGCCGCCAGGTGAACAGGAGCCCATGCCCCGTGCATCGTGGAGAGTTGCCCTTGATTCGCTCGTCCGAGCCGAGCGCATGGGGCGAGTGTCGCTGGCGCTGATCCTGTCCGTCCTGTTCGTGCAGCCGGCCCGTGCAGACGACCTGACCTTCGAGCAGGCGTTGGCGCAGGCCGAGCAGGCCCACGAGACGGGCAAGCTCGCCGAGCTGACGGTGGAGCGCGCCGAGGCCGAGCTCGAGGGCGCGCGGTCGGACTTCTTGCCGACGCTGACGTTGGGCGCTTCCGCGACTGCGCGCGCCCAGGAGGACGCTGCCGGCCGCTATCTCACGGGATCGGGCAACCTGACGCTCACGCAGCCGCTCCTGCGTCCCAGCGCGATCCCGCGGCTGTGGGCGGCGCAGCACTCCGTGCGCTCCGCCGAGCACGGACGGGACGAGGCGAAGCGGGAGCTGTCGTTCGAGACTGCGCGCGCCTACCTCAGCGCGCTGGCCGCGGATCGCTTCTTGGACGCCGCAGAGAGTCGCCTCAAGCGCGCGCGCGCCAACCTGGACAACGCCCAGGCGCGCGCCGACGCGGAGCTCAACAGCATCAACGACGTGACCCGCGCCAAGCTCGACGTGTCGAGCGCGGTGCGCGACGTGGCGCAGCGAAAGCGCGACCGCGTGCAGGCGCGGCTCGCGCTCGAGGTTCTGGTGGGCGTTCCGGTGGGGGCGCTCGCGCCCCCGAGCAGCCTGTTCAGCGCCGCTCAGACGTTCGCCGCAGACGACCAGCTGGCCGGCAAGGCCACCCAGGAGCGCAACGATCTGAAGAGCTTGCACGAGCAGGTGTTGGCTGCGCGCGAGCTCGCGAACGAGCCCAACTACCGGCTGATCCCTTCGCTCGAGCTGGTGGGCCAGCTGCGCGTCAATCCAGATCCGCTGCCCTCGCAGCTGTGGCACGAAGAGACGCTGACGCTGTCACTCAGCTGGACGATCTTCGACGGAGGTCAGCGCTACGCGGATCGGCGCGCGCAACTGGCGCAGGCCAAGTCGGCCGAGATCGAGAAGAGCCGCATCGAGCGCACGCTGAGCGCCGAGGTCCGCACCGCCGTCGCCGGTCTGGAGGCGGCGCGAGAGACGTACGAGCTGGCGACGCAGGCCAAATCCGCCGCAGCGACCAACACCAAGGAGACCAACGATCTGTACCAGCAGGGCTTGGCGCGGGCGATCGAGGTGACCGACGCCAACGCAGAGGAGTACGCCGCGGAGATCGAGGCGGCGGCCTCCAAGATCGAGATGGCCTTGAGTTACCTCGAGGTGCGCTTGGCCTTGGGCAAACCCCCGCTCGACAAGCCAGGAGGAAAGAAGTGAGCGTGCTCGGACGACGCGCGCTGCTCGCCCTGGCTCCGCTCTCTGCGTGGGCGTGGGTGGGCGGTTGCAAGGGTGGCGGGGGCTCCGGCAAGGGCGAAGGCTCGTCCTCGGCCTCCGGCGGTCGCCGCGGCGGAGGCGGGCGCGGGGGAGGGGGGCCCAGCTTCCCGGTCGAGGTGTACGCCGTCGAGTCGAAGCGCATCGAGTACAGCATCGCCGCGCCGGGCACGCTGGCGGCGGTGGAGCGTGTGCAGATCACGGCGCGGGTGTCCGGCGGCGTAGACAAAGTCGCCTTCGTCGAGGGCCAGAAGGTCAAGAAGGGCGACGTGTTGGTGGTGATCGACTCGGAGCGGTACCAGGCCGCGGTCAGCGCTGCCAACGCCAACGTGGACAAGGCCAAGGCCGCGCAGGCAGACGCCGAGGCGATGGTGAAGCGCCGCGAGAAGGCGACCGAGAAGACACCAGGATTGATCCCAGGCGAGGAGATCGACTCGTTGCGCACGAAGGTGCTCACGGCGAAGGCCGATCTGTCCTTGGCGTTGGCCAACCTGCGTGCGGCGCAGCTCAACATGCGCGACTCGAGCGTGCGCGCCGCGATGGACGGCGTGATCCAGACCCGCACCGTCGACACCGGGCAATACGTCCAGGCGGGCTACGTGATGGCCACGTTGCTCTTCAGTGAGCCCCTGCTGCTCCGCTTCCAGGTGTCTCCGCTCGAGGCGCCGCGGCTGCGCGACGGCATGGTGGCGACGTTCCGGCTGCGCGAGAGCACGCGCGCGTTCAGCGCCAAGATCACGCTCATCGCCGCGTCGGCCGATCCCGACTCGCGCATGGTGCCAGTGACGGCCGAGGTCGACCCCACCGATCACCAATACTTCCTGCGGCCGGGATCCTTCGCAGACGTGACCATCCCTGTGGGAGGGCGGCGCGAGGTGGTGGTCGTCCCACGTGCGGCCGTGCGGCCCACCGAGCGCGGGTTCGTCGCCTACGTGGTCGACGGAGAGGTGGCCAAGGAGCGCGTGCTCACGCTCGGGCTCAACACGGCGGACGGCTTCGTCGAGGTCCGCACCGGGCTGGCGGCGGGAGACCGCTTGGTCGTGCGCGGCACCGAGCCGCTCTCGGACGGCGCCAAGGTCAAGGTCACCGAGGTGCCGGCCCCGGTGAGCGCTGCGTTTCTGCCTGCGGGCAGCGCGAGCGCCAGCGCGGTCCCGAGCCCGAGCGCTGGTCCCCCGCCGAGCGCCACCGTCGCCCCCTCCGTCCCGTCGGCCAGGGGCTCGGCTGGAGCGCCCCGGTGAACCTCACCGACGTCTCGATCAAGAACCCGGTCTTCGCCTGGATGCTGATGGCGTGCACCATCCTGTTCGGGGTCATCGCGCTCGGGCGCATCGGCATCAGCCAGTACCCCGACGTCGACTACCCGAACGTGAGCGTGTTCGTGACCTGGCCTGGCGCGTCGCCGGCCGCGGTCGAGCGCGAGATCGTCGAGCCGATCGAGCAGGCCATTTCCCAGGTCGAGGGTGTGCAGGAGATCACCGCCACGGCACGCCAGGGCGGTGCGCGCGTGACGGCGCAGTTCGACATGTCGCGCGACATCGATCTCGCGCTGCAAGACATCCAGGCGCGCGTCGCGCAGGTGCAGCGGCAGCTGCCCAAAGACGTGCCGTCGCCCACGGTGTCCAAGTCCAACCCCGACGACACCCCGATCGTGACCGTGGGGGTGTCGGGCGCCTTCTCGCGGCAGCTGCTGTCCGACGTCGCCAAGTACCAGGTGCAAGAGAAGCTGCAGACCGTGCCGGGTGTCGGGCAGATCACCCTGAACGGGACGGTCGCGCGCAACGTGCGCGTGTGGCTCGACGCCAGCCGCATGAACGAGAAGAGCGTCGCGGTGAGCGACGTGATCGGCGCGATCCGCCGCGAGCACGTGGAGCTTCCCGGCGGGCAGCTGGACACGGGCGGACGCCAGGTGAACGTGCGCCTGCTGGGTGAGGCGCTCGATCTCGCCACTTTCAAGCGCATCATCGTGCGGCGCGTGGGCGACGTGCCGATCTACCTCGAGGATGTCGCGCTGGTCGAGGACGGCTTCGAGGACAGACAAAGCATCGCCCGGCTGGACGGCGTGCCCGTGCAGGCGCTCGGCATCCTCAAGCAACGTGGCACCAACGCCGTGTCGGTCGCGAAGGATGTGCGCGCTCGCGTCGCCGAGATCCAAGGCACCTTGCCCGAGGGCATGAAGGTCGAGGTGTTGGCCGACACCAGCGTGTTCATCGAGGAGTCTGTGCACGAGATGCAGGTGGAGCTCGGGCTGGCGCTCTTGCTCACGGCGTTCGTGTGTTGGCTGTTCCTGGGCTCCCTCTCGAGCACCATCAACGTGGTGCTCGCCATCCCCATGTCGCTGCTCGGCACGGTGGCGGTGATCTACTTCTTCGGCTTCACGCTCAACACCTTCACCCTGCTCGGGCTGTCGCTGTCGATTGGTCTGGTGGTGGACGACGCCATCATGGTCATGGAGAACATCTATCGCCACGCGGAGATGGGTAAGGATCGAGCGCGCGCAGCCGCGGAGGGCACCAAGGAGATCACGCTGCCGGCGCTCGCCGCGACGCTGGCCGTGATCGCCATCTTCATCCCCGTGATCTTCATGAAGGGGGTGGTGGGCAAGTTCTTCTTTCAGTTCGGGATCACGCTGAGCGTGGCGGTGATGCTGTCGTACTTCGAGGCCATCACGCTTGCCCCTGCGCGCTGCGCACAGATCCTCGATGCCTCGCGTGAGGGAAGGGGCGTGCTGGGGCGCGCGGTGGATCGCGGCTTCAGCGCGCTCGAGCGCGCCTACTCCTGGGTGCTCGGCAAGGCGCTCAAGCGCCCCGTCGTGATCTTGCTGACCGGCCTCTTGGTGATGGGCGGTTCGATCTTCGGCGCGACCAAGCTGCCCACCGAGTTCGTTCCCACGCAGGACCAGAGCCGCCTGGACGTGCGCTTGCAGACCGCGCCCGGCACCAGCCTGGAGGCGGCCGAGCCGATCCTCTCGCGCGCCGAGGCGTGGCTGATGGACCAGCCGGAGGTGGCGCGCGTGCTCACGACGCTCACGGGCTCCAACGGCAACGTCACGCTCACGCTGGTGCCGCCACACGAGCGCTCGCTCAGCGCCGCGGAGTTCTCCGCCAAGATGCGCAAAGAGTTGGGCAACATCGCCGGGCTCCGCGCGTCCGTCCGCGATCCCTCGCAGCAAGGCTTTGGCGGCGGCGGCAACCGGTCCTCGCCCGTGAACTTCACCGTGCGCGGCGCCGATTGGGACACGCTGGTCGAAGAGTCGGGCAAGCTCAAGGACGCGCTCGAGGGCAGTGGGGTCACCGTCGATCTCGCCAGCGACTACCAGGTCGGCACACCCGAGGTGCAGGTGGTGCCTGATCGTCGGCGCGCGTCCGAGCTCGGCGTCTCGGTCGAGGACCTCGCCACCGCCGTGAACGCGCTGGTGGGCGGGACCACCGTCGGCAAGTTCGAGACCGGCGGCCGCCGGCTGGACATCCGCAGCCGAGTGCTGCTCTCGCAGCGCTCACGCCCGGAGGACATCAGCCGGCTCAACGTGCGATCGCAGTCGGGAGAGCTGGTCCCGCTCGAGATGCTCGTCACGCAAGAGGAGCGGCCAGTTTTGCAGTCGATCTCGCGTGCGGATCGAGAGCGAGCCATCACCATCTCGGGCAACGTGGCGCCTGGCGCCACGCAGTCCTCTGCGTTGGCCAAGGTGAACGAGCTCGCCAAAGACCTGCCCGTGGGCTACCGCGTGGTGCTCGCGGGCCAGTCGAACCAGCTGCAAGAGACCACCGATGGTCTGGTGTTCGCGCTCTTGATCGGCATCCTGGTCGCGTACATGGTGCTCGCGTCCCAGTTCAACTCGTTCCTGCACCCGGTGACGGTGCTGACGATCTTGCCGCTCGCGCTGTGCGGCGCGGTGGGCGGCCTCATGTTGGGAGGCTTCACGCTCAACCTGTTCAGCATGATCGGAGTGTTGCTCTTGATGGGCATCGTGAAGAAGAACTCCATTCTGCTGGTGGAGTACGCCAATCTGGTGCGTGAGCACGAGGGGTTGGATGGCAGAGCCGCCATGCAGCGCGCGGGGCCGGTGCGCCTGCGCCCCATCCTGATGACGACGTTCGCCACGATGATGGCTGCGGTCCCGCCCATCTTGGGGCTGGGGCCCGGGTCCGCCACTCGCGGGCCGATGGCGGCGGCTGTGCTCGGCGGGCTGGTCGTGTCGACGGTCCTCAGCCTGCTCGTGGTGCCAGCCTTCTACGTGGTGACGGAGGGCGTGCGTGCGCGGCTGCGCCGGAAGCCCAAGACCGCGGTGGCGGCGGCAGCGGCCGCCGCGGCGCCGGGAGGTGAATGAAGGTGCCTGTCTTCGTGATCCCCTCGTATCCTGGCGCCCTAGGTGCCGAGCTACCGCGCGATCGCCGAGTGGATTGCCACCCAAGGACCAGGGGGCTTTGGTCCCGTCGTGCGGAGCACGCAGCATCGGCTCTACCGCGTGGCCTTGCGCATCCTGGCAGATGCGGCCGACGCCGAGGATGCCGTGCAGGAGGCGTATCTGCGAGCGTTCGATGCGATCTGTGGCGGCCGCTACGACGAACGCACGCGCATCGAGGCTTGGCTGGTGACGATCGTGAGTCGCGTCGCCATCGACGCGCTCAGAAGCCGCAAGGTGCGCGCGCTCGAGAGCGAGTCATTGCCTCCCGGGCCGCCGGAGATGGGGGAGGACCAGCTGTGTGCGCTGGTCGAGCTGGAGCAGCGACTGTCGGATCTGTCGCCCGAGCAACGGGTCCTGGTGGTGCTCAAGTTCATGGAGGGCTTGACCTCGGCCGAGGTGGGCGACGTGTTGGGCATCTCGGAGGGCGCGGTCGAGCAGCGCCTGCTGCGCGCACGTGCCACGCTGAAGAGGAGAGCGTCGTATGAGCCCGCTTGAGCGCGATCTGATCCGGTTGGCGAAGCGAACCAAGGACGTCCGGGCGCCGAGCGGCTTCGAAGCGCGTGTGCTCGCGCGCGTCGCTCGCGAGAGCCGAGGGGGCGAGATGCTGGTGCGCGTGGGCCAGGGCGCGCTGGGGCTGTCGCTGTGCGCGGCGTTGGCGGCGCTCTCCCTCGCCTTGTGGCACGACCTGCGGCTGCAGCGCGCGATGGGCGCCGTCCCCGCTGTGGCGTACGAGCTGGAGGCGCCGTACCCATGATCCCCCGCTCCAAGCTCGGCGCGGGCGGGTTGCTCGCGGCCGTGTTCGCGCTCGGGGCCGTGACGGGCGCGGCGAGCTGGCACGTGATCTCCGCGCGCTCGGTGATCGACTTGTTCGACGCCGCGCAGAGCGGCTCCCGGCACGGCGTGTTCGTGTGGTCACTCGAGCGCAAGCTGGATCTGAGCGCTGACCAGAAACAGAAGATCCTCGAGATCCTGGCCGACTACGATCGGGCCGCCGACGCGGCAAAGCCGCCAGTCGACCCGCGCGTAGCGGCGCTCAAAGATCAAATGCGTGCGGACATCCGCGCCACGCTCGATGCGGAGCAGCAGCCCAAGTTCGACGAGCTGATCAAGAAGCTCGACGAGGCGCGCGGGCGCAACAAGCCCAAGCCGGAGCCCAGCGTGGGCGCCGGCGCTGCGCGCTGAGCCGCTCCCGGGGGGCTCGGCGAGGTGGTGTGGGGGGCTGTGGCTTTCGCTCTCGGGCTTCCACTGGTCCCCCAGGCGCATGGAGCTCCAAAGGCCGGCGTGCTCGGCGAGGTGGCGTGGGTGACGCCGCTCTCGGGCTTCCACTGGTCCCTCGGCGCATGCGGCTCCAAAGGCCGGCGTGCTCGGCGAGGTGGCGTGGGTGACGCCGCTCTCGGGCTTCCACTGGTCCCTCGGCGCATGCGGCTCCAAAGGCCGGGCAAGCCGCGGCCTTTGGAGAACCAAGCCCAGGCGTGTTCTGCGCCTGCGGGCCCAGGGTCCCTTCGCGGCGTCACCCACGCCACCTCGCCTCGCTTCGTCGTGGTCGCCGCG